>DASVEW010000065.1:0-43992 GCA_036380355.1 Gaiellaceae bacterium
GACGAGCTCCTCGGCGAGTGCGGCGTCGTCTCCCTCCACGTCCCGCTCACGGACGAGACGCAGGGCTTCATCGACGCTCGCCGGCTGGCGCTCATGCGCGACGGCGCCTGCCTCGTCAACACCTCGCGCGGCCAGGTCGTCGACGAGCCTGCGCTCGTGGCCGAGCTCGTGTCCGGCCGCCTTCGCGCCGGGCTCGACGTCTTCGCGAACGAGCCCGAGGTCCCGCGCGAGTTCTTCGGCCTCGACAACGTCGTCATGACCCCGCACCTCGGCACCGCGACGCAGGCGACGCGCGAGGCGATGACGCGGGTGCTCGTCGACAACCTCCTCGCCGTCGAGCGCGGCGAGGATCCGCCCAACGGCGTCTAGCGGCCCCAGCCCGGCGGCGGCTCGCGGCGGCCTTCCTCTGCGTTCCAGTAGTCCCGCTGCTCGGTGACGAGGCCGGCGGCGTCGAACCGGATCACCGCGACCCCGGCGATCGTCTCGTCCCGCCCCTGGAACGAGACCACGCCCCAGTACTCGCATGCCGCCCTGTCCCCCTCGACGAGCGGCTCGCCGAACCGGCACTCCGCCGAGCCCTGCTCGGAGAACGCCCACTGCGCGTATTCGCGCGGATCCTGGAGGGGCCGGAAGGGCTGGGAGCGGAAGGCCGCACCGTCTGTGTAGAGCGAGGCGACCGCGTCCACGTCTTTCTCCTTCCAGGCTCGAAGCCAGACGTCTCGCCAGCGCCGGGCGGCCGATTCCGTGTCCATCGGGCGCTACTCTGACCGAACGGCGGCCCCGTAGCTCAGTGGATAGAGCGGCAGACTTCGAATCTGCGTGCGGAGGTTCGACTCCTCCCGGGGCCATCGCTTCAGCCCGGCCGCGGAAACGTGGCGGCGCACTCGTGGTCCCCCTCCGTGACGATCGGCGGTCGCCGTTCAGAGCGCCCGGATCAACCAGGTTGACGCGCACCTGGCCGGCGCGATCCCGTCGGGCCGAATGGGCCCACACCGACGGGCCACGGGCGGGCTAGGGCTCGTTCTGCTCGGGCTGCTGCTCGTCTTGGAGTCGCTCGGCTGCGAGCTCCTCGGCGACGCGTACGCGCTCCGCCTCGTCCTCCCGGCGGATGTCCTCGAACTTCGTGGTGTCGCTCTCGCGGCTCTCGCGCTCGCGATCTGCTTGGTCTGCCATGAGGCGAACATACCCGCCCGCTCTATCCTTGAACAGCCGCGCGGGCGTGGCGGAACTGGCAGACGCGGCGGGTTTAGGTCCCGTTGGGCCGCAAGGCCCTTGGAGGTTCGAGTCCTCCCGCCCGCATCGACGTGTCGGACGCCGCTGGAGCGGGTACACGCGGCGGAGCACTCCACCAGCCGTCCGCACGCGACTGAAAGGAGGCACGGATGTACATCGGCAGCGGCGTACTTCTGCTGATTCTCCTGATCATCCTTCTCGTCTGGATCTTCTAGCCCCCGGAGCGGCCGATCTCCAGCCCCGGGGTCGGCTGGCACAATGGCCGCCTCGTGAAGGCGACGGTCGAAGAGCTCCCCGAGAGCAAGGTTCGGATGACTGTCGAGGTCCCGGGCGGCGACGTTCAGCACGCGATCGACCACGCCGCGTCGGATCTCGCCGGCAGCCTCAGGATCCCCGGCTTCCGCAAAGGCAAGGTGCCGATGCCGGTCCTCCTCGCCCGCGTCGGCAAGGAGCGGCTCTACGCCGAGGCCGTCGAGAGCCACATCGGCGGCTGGTTCCGTGCCGCCCTTCGCGGGACGACGGTCCGGCCGGCGACGCAGCCCGAGTACGACTACGAGCTCCCCGAATCACCGAGCGATACCTTTCAGTTCACGGCGACCGTAGGCGTGCAGGAAAAGCCCGAGCTCCCTGCGTGGGGCGAGCTCGAGGTGCCCGCAGCGGACCCCGATGTCCCCGAAGAGCTGATCGACGCCGAGCTCGAGGTTCTGCGCTCGAGCGTCGCCGACCTCGCGCCGGTCGACGGACGGCCGGCCCGCGAAGGCGACACCGTCGTCGTCGACCTCGTCTCGTCCGACGGGGAGGCGCAGCGCGACTACGTGGTGGAGCTCGGCTCCCAGAGGCTGCTCCCGGAGATCGAGGAGGGCCTCGTCGGCCAGGAAGCCCGGGGCGAGAAGGAGATCGAGTACCGGCTGCCCGACGGAAACGGCGCGAGGATCACGGCGGCGGTCAAGGAGATCTACGAGAAGGTCCTCCCGCCGGTCGACGACGACCTGGCGAAAGCGGCGAGCGAGTTCGACACGCTGGCGGAGCTGCGGGAGGAGATCGAGTCTCGTCTCGGCGGGCAGCTGGAGGAGCAGCTCGAGAGCCAGTTCCGCACGGCGGCGCTCGACGCCCTCGTCGACGCGGCCGACCTGGACGTCGCGCCGGCCCTGGTTCAGACCCGTGCGGTCGAGCTCTGGAACGGGCTCGTCCGCTCGCTCGAGCGCCGGGGGATCAGCCCCGAGGTCTACATCCAGCTCAGCGGCCGGACGCCCCAACAGATCCAGGCCGACATCGAGGCCGAGGCGCGCCAGGCACTGGCGCGCGAGATCGTGCTCGAGGCGGCGGCGGACGACCTCGGAATCGAGGTGTCCGACGAGGACGTGGACACGCTCATCCGCGAGCAGGCGGAGGAGCTCGGCGAGGACGCGGACGACCTCATCGCGCAGGTTCGGGAGGCCGGGCGCTACGAGGCGCTCCGCGCCGACCTGAGATTGCGCGACGCGCTCGACGCCATCGCCTCCGGGGTGAAGCGAATCCCGGTCGAGCTCGCGGAGGCGAGAGAGAAGCTCTGGACCCCAGAGAAGGAAAAACCCGAGACCGGTACGAAGTTGTGGACCCCCGGTAGCAAGGAGCCTGCATGAGCCCGTTAGTCCCGATGGTGATCGAGCAGACGTCGCGCGGCGAGCGCGCCTTCGACATCTACTCGCGCCTGCTCAATGAGCGAATCGTCTTCCTCGGCACGCCCATCGACGACCAGATCGCGAACCTGATCATCGCCCAGCTGCTGCATCTCGAGTCCGAAGACCCCGACAAGGACATCGCCCTGTACATCAACTCGCCGGGCGGCGACGTCTACTCGGGTCTTGCGGTCTACGACACGATGCAGTTCATCAAGCCCGACGTGCAGACCATCTGCGTCGGGATTGCGATGTCCATGGGCGCCCTGCTCCTGGCCGGCGGCGCGAAGGGCAAGCGCATGGCGCTGCCGAACGCCAAGATCCTCATCCACCAGGTGTGGACGCCGCACGGCCCCGGGGGCCAGGCGGCCGACATCGAGATCCGCGCGCGCGAGACGCTGAATCTCAAGCGGCGGCTCGAGGAGATCCTTTCCGAGCACACCGGGCAGGAGCTCGACAAGGTCGCGCACGACACCGACCGCGACTACTTCATGTCAACGCAAGAGGCCAAGGATTACGGCATCATCGACACTGTGATCACCAACCGCGACGGAACCAAGGCCTAGCACCGCGGGCGTTTTCGGGGTACAAGGAGACCAGGGTGGCGAGGGCGAGCGACGGCAACGAGCAACTTCTCTGCAGTTTCTGCGGGAAGTCGCAGCGGCAGGTCAAGAAGCTGATCGCCGGTCCCGGCGTCTACATCTGCGACGAGTGCATCGATCTCTGCAACGAGATCATCGACGAGGAGCTCACCAGCCCCTCGTCGCTCGACCTCGACAACCTTCCCCGCCCGACGGACATCTACAGCGTCCTCAACGACTACGTCGTGTCGCAGGAGGAGGCGAAGCGAACTCTCGCGGTCGCGGTCTACAACCACTACAAGCGCGTGCAGATGGGGGCCGAGGAGTCGGACGTCGAGCTCCAGAAGTCAAACATCCTCCTCCTCGGGCCGACCGGCTGCGGGAAGACGCTGCTGGCGCAGACGCTCGCCCGGATCCTCAACGTCCCGTTCGCCATCGCCGACGCGACCGCCCTCACGGAGGCCGGCTACGTCGGCGAGGACGTCGAGAACATCCTCCTCAAGCTGATCCAGGCCGCCGACTTCGACATCAAGAAGGCCGAGACCGGAATCATCTACATCGACGAGGTCGACAAGATCGCCCGGAAGGCGGACAACCCGTCGATCACGCGCGACGTCTCCGGTGAGGGCGTCCAGCAGGCGCTGCTGAAGATCCTCGAGGGGACGGTGGCGTCGGTGCCACCGCAGGGCGGGCGCAAGCACCCGCACCAGGAGTTCCTCTCGATCGACACCACCAACATCCTCTTCATCTGCGGCGGGGCGTTCGCCGGGCTGGAGAAGATCATCGGCCGGCGGATCGGCAAGAACGCAGTCGGGTTCGGCGCCGACATCCGCTCACGGCACGACTCCGAGGTATCCGAGCTCCTCGCCGACGTCATGCCGGAGGACCTCCTCTCCTACGGGCTGATCCCCGAGTTCATCGGGCGACTGCCGGTCGTCTCGGCCGTGCACCAGCTGCAGCGGGAGGACCTCGTCCAGATCCTCATCGAGCCGAAGAACGCTCTGGTGAAGCAGTACCAGCGCTTCTTCGGTTACGACACGATCGAGCTCGTCTTCACGGACGACGCGCTGTGGTCGATCGCGGATCGCGCCCTGGAGCGCGAGACCGGCGCCCGCGGGTTGCGGTCGATCATCGAGAACGCGCTGCTCGACGTGATGTTCGAGCTTCCCTCGCGCAAGGACGTCTCCAAGTGCGTGATCACGAAGGAGACGATCGACAAGGGCCTGAAGCCGACGCTCGTCACGAGCGCCGGGGCCGAGCTCGAGGACGAGGACGAGCGCGCGGCCGAGAGCGCCTAGCCGGCCTTCGGCCGGCTCGCTTTTCGCCGAGAGTCTTTCGACTTTCGGCGACCCTACGGAAGCCGGGCGCCCGCTTCGCGTGCGCGCGGCAAGGAGTGTGGCCGCTGGGCGGCGGCGGGCCTTCCTTCGTCTCCGAACGCGGCGAGCGAAGCCCGCCGCGCGGCGTTTGGTTTGCGTTGGCGGTCCGTCGTTCGCAATACTGGGATGCATAGTCGCTGCCTGACGACACCCGGTTCTCTCCGCGCGACCTGACGGTCGGCGCCGGTTCGACACGCGACGATCAGCAAGACTCACGGGCCGACATGGAGACACGTTACAACCCCGAGGGCGTCGAGGAGCGCTGGCAGCGGGCCTGGGAGGAGGAGGGGCTCTACGCAGCCGAGCCGGGGAGCCGCGAGACCTTCGTCGTTGCGCACCCGCCGCCGAACGTGACGGGGGCGCTGCACACGGGCCACGCGCTGCAGATCTCACTCGCCGACACGCTCGTCCGCTGGCACCGGATGCGCGACTTCGAGACGGCCTTTCTGACCGGCTACGACCACGCCGGCATCTCGACGCAGAACGCGGTCGAGAAGCATCTGGCGTCACAGGGCAGGACGCGGCAGGAGCTCGGGCGGGAAGCCTTCGTGGAGATCGTCTGGGAATGGCTCCACGAGTACGGCCGCACGATCATGGATCAGTTCCGCCGCGTGGGCGCTTCGATGGACTACCGGCGCGAGCGCTTCACGATGGACGACGAGTACGTGCGCGCGGTGATGCGCTTCTTCGTGCACCTGTACCGCAAGGGCTGGATCTACCGGGCGAACCGGATCATCAACTGGTGCCCCTTCCACGAGACGGCGCTCTCGGATCTCGAGCTCGTCCACGAGGAGGTGGACGACGCGCTCACGTACGTCCTCTATCCGTTCGCTGACGGGTCGGAGGGCGGCGTGACGATCGCGACGGCCAGGCCGGCGACGATCCTCGGCGACGTCGCCGTGGCGGTTCACCCGGAGGACGGGCGCTGGCGCGACGCGGTCGGCCGCGAGGTCGTCGTGCCGTTCGTCGAGCGCCGGGTGCCGGTGATCGCCGACGAGCGAGTCGACCCGGAGTTCGGCACCGGCGCGCTGAAGGTGACTCCGGGCCACGACCCCCTCGACTTCGAGATCGGCCGGGCGCACGGGTTGCCGGAGCCGACGGTGATCGGTCCTGACGGCCGGATGAACGAGAACGCCGGGGAGCTCGCGGGGCTGACGCAGGAGGAGGCCGAGGCGCGCGTCCTCGAGTGGATCCGTGAGCGCGGCCGGCTCGTGGAGCGCGAGTCGTACCGCCACTCGGTGGCGCTATGCGAGCGCTGCAAGAGTCGGATCGAGCCGCTGATCTCACTCCAGTGGTGGTGCCGCATGGACGAGCTCAAGCAGCCGGCGCTGGAGGCCCTGCGCGAGCGCCGTGTCCAGTACCACCCGGAGTCGCAGCACCGCTATGCGATCGAGTCGCTCGAGAGCGCGCCCGACTGGAACATCTCGCGCCAGATTTGGTGGGGCCACCAGCTCCCCGTCTGGGAGTGCCCGGACGGACACCTCACGGTCGAGGAGGACGAGCCGGAGGCGTGCGCCGAGTGCGGCTCACCCGAGCTCACGCGCAGCGAGAACGTGCTCGACACGTGGTTCTCGTCCGCACTCTGGCCGTTCGCGATCCTCGGCTGGCCCGACGAGACCCCAGAGCTAGAGGCGTGGTACCCCGGAACGCTGAACACGACCGCCAGGGAGATCATCCGCCTCTGGGAGAACCGCATGATCTTCTCCGGGCTCGAGATGATGGGCGATGTCCCGTTCCGCGACGTGATCATCCACACGACGGTGCTCGCGCCCGACGGCCGCAGGATGTCGAAGAGCCTCGGGACCGGCCTCGACCCCCTCGACCTCGTCGCGGCTCACGGAGCCGACGCGACGAGGTACGGGCTCCTGAAGATGGCGTCCTCGCAGGACGTCCGCTTCAACGAGAAGATGATCGAAGAGGGCCGGCGGCTTGCCAACAAGCTCTGGAACGTGGCGCGGCTCATCCTCTCGAACGCCGGCGAGGCGCAGCCGGACGCGAGACCACGGGACGTCGAGGAGCGCTGGATCTTCGCGCGCCTCGACGCGACTCGCGCCGAGCTCGAGGAGACCTGGTCGGCGTTCGAGTTCGCACCCGCCGTGAACGCCCTCTACCGCCTGACGTTCGACGACTTCTGCGACTGGTACGCCGAAGCGATCAAGCCGCGGTTGTACGAGGGAGACGAGGATGCCCGCTCGACCGCGCTCGCCGCGCTCGAGCGCCTGCTCCGGCTGCTCCACCCCGTCATGCCGCACGTAACCGAGGAGATCTGGACGCAGCTGCCCGAACGCGAGACGCGCCTGATCGTCGCTCGCTGGCCCGAGCCCGACGAACAGTTCGTCGCCGACACAGGGGCGCTCGACCGCGTCCAGAGCGCGGCGGAGATCTTCCGGCGCAGCGGCGTCCGGCCGACCCTCGAGGGCGACGAGCTCCGGATCTTCGAAGCCGTCGTCAGGCCCGAGCGCGTGAAGGCCGACGGCGACGCAGATGCCGAGGTCGAGCGCCTTCGCAAGGAGATCGTGCGCGCCGAGGGGATGCTCCGCAACGAGCGCTTCGTCGAGCGGGCCCCCGAGGACGTCGTCGAGGCGGAGCGCGAGAAACTCGCCCGCTATCGCCGTGAGCTCGAGGCTCTCGGCGGCTAGCACCGGCCCGGCGACGGACTGGGTCGCCTCGCTCAGCCCGTGGCCGGAGGAGTTCGGCCTCGAGCGGATGCGCGCCCTGGTCGCCCGCCTCGGGCATCCCGAGCGGCGCTACCCGGCTATTCATGTTGTGGGGACGAACGGCAAGTCGACCGCGACGCGGACGATCGCCGCTCTCTTGGAGGCGGAAGGGCGGCGCGCGGGCGCGTACACGTCGCCGCACGTGAGCGGCTGGGCGGAGCGCATCTGGATCGACGGGGAGGAGGTGGACTTCGAGCGCGCGGTCGCGCGCATCAGGCCGCACGGAGAGGCAGTCTCCGCCACGCAGTTCGAAGCGCTCACGGCCGCCGCGCTCGCCGAGTTCGCCGAGCGAGAGGTCGACGTCGCCGTCGTCGAGGCCGGCCTGGGCGGCCGCCTCGACGCGACGAACGTCGTCGACGCCGAGGTGGTGCTGCTGACGAACGTCTCCCTCGAGCACACCGAGGTGCTCGGCGAGACGACGGAGCAGATCGCGAAAGAGAAGCTTGCCGTAGCGCATGCAGCGAGAGTAGTTGTCGTTCCGGACAACGACTATGTCGAACTCGTACCGAAGCGCGCCGAGATCGTCACCGGAGACGCACGAAAGGCGGCCGAAATGTTCCTCGGGCAGACGATCGACGCGCAGCCCGAGGTCCAGCTCCCCGGCCGCCTGGAGCGCCGAGGGCGCGAGCTCTGGGACGGTGCGCACACACCAGCGGGAACGACCTGGCTTCGCGAGCGGATCGACGAGCCGGTGGACGTGGTCGTCGCGTCGATCCTCGCCGACAAGGACGCCGATGCGATGCTCCGCGACCTCGCGTCCGTCTCCCGGCGGCTCGTGGCCACGCGGTCGAGCAGTCCCCGCGCGGTCCCCGCCGAGGAGCTCGCCGATCGAGCGGCCGCACACTTCGCGGAGGTCGAAGTCGAGCCGGACCCGCGCGATGCCCTCGAACGTGCGCGACAATCCAGCAGGGGCCTCGTGCTCGTGACGGGATCTTTGTATTTGCTCGCGGACCTGGCTAAAGCAGAGGAACAGAGCGTACGATGACGAAGCTCGGTGAGCGGCTCAGCGTGTTCGCGGTCGCAGCCGCTGTCTTGCTGACGATCGTCGGGCTCGCTTTTGCCGCCGGCTACGTCGTTGGGCAGCTGCTGTTGTGAGGTGAGCGGGTGAGCGGAGACAACGAGAACGATTTCTTCGGGAGCCTCCAGGACTTCTTCGGCTCCGGCGCCTGGGACGTCGCCCGCAACCTCGGCATCTTCTTCCTCGTCGTCTTCTGGCTGGCGGTCGCGTACTGGGTCTTCAAGGACGCGCGACGCCGGATCGAGGATCCGTGGCTGATCGCGATGGCGACGATTCTGGGGCTCGTTCCGCCGTTCGTCGGCGCGCTCATCTACATGCTCTTCCGCCCGCCGGAGTACCTCGAGGACGTCCGCGAGCGCGAGCTCGAGATCAAGGCGATGGAGGAGCGGCTCGCGCGCCGGGAGCTTCATTGCCCGGTCTGCCGTGCTCACGTCGAAGACTCGTACCTCGTGTGCCCCGTCTGCACGACGAAGCTCCGCCAGGCGTGCGTCAATTGCAAGGCACCGCTCGAGACGCTCTGGCAGGTCTGTCCGTACTGCGAGACGCCGGTCGAGACTCCGACCGCGATCGAGTTCCCACCCGCGCCACGACGCGAGCGACCAGGCGGCTGAACCGCCGATAGTCTCTCCGCGCCGTGGCAGTGGAGCGGACACTCGTACTCGTGAAGCCGGACGCCATGCGCCGTGCGCTCGCCGGCGAGATCGTCGCGCGCTTCGAGCGTCGCAGCCTCGAGATGCAGGCAGCGCGGCTCCTGACCGTCGACCGCTCGCTTGCGGAGGAGCACTACGCCGAGCACACGGAGAAGCCGTTCTTCGGCGAGCTCGTCGACTTCATCACGTCGGGCCCGACGCTCGCACTCGTCCTCGGGGGCGAGGGCGCGATCACGGCTGTGAGGACGACGATCGGCGCGACGAATCCGGCGGATGCAGCACCGGGGACGATTCGCGGCGACCTCGCGATCTCGATGCCGGACAACCTCGTCCATGGCTCCGACTCGCCGGAGTCGGCCGAGCGCGAGATCGCCCTGTGGTTCCCCGATGAGCCACGCTGACGATGCGCTGAGGAACCGCGAGGTCTGGACGAAGGCCAACGCGGAGTACACGGATCTCAAGGCCCGCGAGGCGTGGGCCAGGGAGGAGATCGACTGGGGCATGTTCTCCGGCCCCGAGTCGGAGATCGGCGCACTGGGCGACGTCGAGGGCAAGGACGTGGTGGAGCTGGGGTGCGGGACCGCCTACTTCGGGGCGTGGCTCGCGAAGCGCGGCGCGCGCGTCACCGGCGTGGACGTGACGCCGGCGCAGCTGGAGACCGCCCGCCGGATGCAGGAGGAGTTCGATCTCCATTTCCCGCTGATCGAGGCGAGTGCCGAGGACGTGCCGCTGCCGGACGCGAGCTTCGATCTCGCTGTTTCGGAGTACGGCGCCTCGATCTGGTGCGATCCCGAGCTCTGGATCGCCGAGGCGGCGCGGCTGCTTCGGCCCGGCGGCCGGCTCGCTTTCCTCTGCAACTCGACGCTCTCGATCCTCTGCTCGCCGGACGAGGGGAAGGTGGAGGAGCGGCTCCTTCGTTCGCATGCCGACCTCGGCCGCATCGAGTGGCCCGGAGAGGACGAAGGCGTGAACTACCACCTCGCGCACGGCGACATGATTCGTTTGCTCCGCGACAACGGGTTCGTCGTGGAAGCGCTGCACGAGCGGCTTGCGCCCGAGTCGACGACCGACCACGACTACTACGACTTCATCCCCGCCGAGTGGGCGCGGCGCTGGCCGGCCGAGGAGCTCTGGGTTGCCCGAAAGACCGTCTGAGCAGGCGCTCGGGAACCGAGCCCACTGGGGCGCCTCCGCTTGAGCGTCCCGCCGGCGCCGCCGCTGATCCTGGCGTCCCGCAGCCCACAGCGCCACGCGATCCTCACCCAGCTCGCGATTCCGCACGAGATCGTGCTCCCTGACTACGAGGAGCAGGGCGACGACCCGGTCGAGCATGCCGCCGGCAAGGCGCGGTCGCTCGCGCGGCTGGCGGACGAGCGACCGGTGCTCGGCGTGGACACCGTTGTTGTCTGCGGCGGCGAGGTTCTGGGCAAGCCGACCGACTCAGCGGAGGCCGAGCGGATGCTCGAGACGCTCTCCGGGAAGGCGCACGAGGTCATCTCCGGCCTCTGTCTGCGGACGCCGGCCTGGGAGGAGCTCCATCGCGAGACGACCCAGGTCACGTTCAGGCCGCTGACAGCGCGCGACATCGCCCACTACCTGGCCGCCGACGAGTGGCACGAGCGGGCCGGCGGCTACGCCATCCAGGGGTTGGGGGCGTCGCTCGTGGAGCGGATCGACGGCGACTACCTCAACGTGGTGGGGCTCCCTGCGGCTGCGCTCGTCCGCCTTCTCGCCAAGCGCTTCGCCGGGACGTACGGCTTCGGCTGATCCGGACGTGGCCGACGGGGATGCCCGTTGCAGGGTGTTTCGGTGGGAACCGCGGATCGGGATAGCTAGAGTCCCCCGGGGAGATGGGCCTCTTCGGGTATCTCAACGGCTTCGGCGGCCGCGACATGGCGGTGGACCTCGGCACGGCCAACACGCTGGTGTACGTCCGCGGCCGCGGGATCGTGCTCAGCGAGCCGTCTGTGGTCGCGATCGACCAGCGGTCGGGCGAGGTGCACGCGGTCGGCGTCGAGGCGAAGCGGATGCTCGGCAGGACGCCCGGCACGATCTCCGCGATCCGCCCGCTGAAGGACGGCGTCATCGCCGACTTCGACGTGACGGAGCAGATGCTCCGTCACTTCATCCAGAAGGTTCACCAGCACCGGTTCGCTCACCCGCGGGTGGTCGTCTGCGTCCCGTCCGGGGTCACCGGGGTCGAGAAGCGCGCCGTCGAGGAGGCGACGCTCAGCGCCGGCGCCAGGGAGGCCCACCTGATCGAGGAGCCGATGGCGGCCGCGATCGGCGCCGGGCTGCCCGTCTCCGAGCCGACCGGGAACATGATCGTCGACGTCGGCGGCGGGACGACGGAGGTCGCGGTCATCTCGCTCGGCGGCATCGTCGTCTCGCAGAGCCTCCGCGTCGGCGGCGACGAGATGGACGAGGCGATCATCAACCACACCAAGCGCGAGTACAAGCTGCTGATCGGCAACCAGACGGCGGAGGAGATCAAGCTCGAGATCGGCTCCGCGTTCCGGATGCGGGACGAGGTCCAGGCGGAGGTGCGCGGCCGGGACATGCTGACCGGGCTGCCGAAGACCGTCGTCATGAGCTCCGACGAGGTGCGCCACGCGATGGAAGAGCCGGTCAACCAGATCGTCGACGCGATCAAGTCGACGCTGGACAAGACGCCGCCCGAGCTGGCCGCCGACATCATGGATCGGGGCATCGTGCTGGCGGGTGGCGGCGCGCTCCTCAACGGCCTCGACGAGCGCCTCCGCCACGAGACCCAGATGCCCGTGCAGCTCGCCGAGTCGCCGCTCACCTGCGTCGCCGTCGGCTCCGGCCGCAGCCTCGAGCTGATCGAGGTCATGCAGCGGACAAGCAAGAGCGCCAAGAGCCGCAACGGCTACCGGCGCTAACCCTCAACTTTCGCTCCGTCCTTGCGCCTTCCTTGTCGTTTCCTAAACTGATCCTTCGTGCCACGTAACCGCTCACTGCGGCTGGCGGCACTGGGCTCGACGGTTCAGAGGGCCGCCTCCCCGACGTATCCCTCCTCGCGAGCGGCGGGTGCGCTGCGCCGACGGCTCGTGGCCGCCGTGCTCGTCGTCGTCTCGATCGCCATGCTGACGCTGTACTTCCGTGAAGCCGACAGCGGCCCGATGCACAGCGTCCAGGGCGCGGTCGCGAGCGTCCTACACCCGTTCCAGGTCGGCGCCGAACGCGTGGCGCGGCCGTTCCGGGACGCCTACGGGTGGACGGCCGGACTGGTCCACGCGCGGTCCGAGAACGAGAAGCTGCGCAAGGACCTCCAGCTCCTGCGGCTCCAGGCCATCCAGAATCAGTCGGCCGCGCAGGAGAACGTCGACCTCAGGAAGGCGCTCAACTACATCAGCGGGCCCAGCTTCCCGACCGACTACGAGGGGATCGCCGCCAGCGTGACCTCGTACGCGACCGGTGAGTGGGAGCAGTCGCTCGTCATCTCCGCAGGCGGCCGCCACGGCGTCAGCCTCGACGACCCGGTCGTCTCGAGCGACGGCTACCTCGTCGGGCAGGTGACGAAGGTAACGCGCACAAGCTCCGAGGTGACCCTGCTCACCGACAGCACGAGCTCGGTCACCGCACGCGACGCGGCAACGGGCACGCTCGGCGTCCTCGAGATCGGGGAGGGGCCCGACCGGCCGTTCGAGCTCAACCGGGTGCCGAAGGAGAAGGTCGTCCGGCGCAACGACATGATCGTCACGGCGGGTCGCCGGTTCGGCCGCCTCGGCTCGATGTTCCCGCAGGGCATCCCGATCGGCTCGGTCAAGCACCACAACCAGAGCGACATCGAGAACTTCCAGCAGATCCAGGTCGACCCGTTCGTGGACTTCTCGTCGCTAGACGTCCTGGTCGTGCTCGTCCCGAAGGAGCAGCGGGCGCCGACGCCGTGACAGCGGACGTCTTCAAGGCCGCGATCGCCTTCTTCGTGGCCGTGGTGGTCCAGGCGACGATCGTCTCCTCGGTGGCGCCGGGGGGCGGCAAGGCCGACCTCGTCCTCGTCACGCTCGCCGCCGTCGCACTGCTCCGAGGCGCGATCTTCGGGGCGGTCGCCGGCTTCTACGCCGGCTTCCTCCTCGACGCCGCGAACCTCGACACGCTCGGGGTCAGCTCGCTGCTGCTCTGCCTCGCCGGCTACTGGATCGGCCGCTACGGCGAGACCACGGGCCGCGACCGCGCCCACGCGCCGCTCGTGTCGATCGCCGTGGTCACCGTCCTGTACGCCTTCGGCGCGCTCGCCCTCCACGCGATGCTGGGAGAGTCCGTGTCGGTGCAGGCGGCGCTTCGCTCGCAGCCCGCGGAGATCCTCCTCAACCTGCTGCTGACCGTGCCGGTGTACGCGCTCGCCCGGCGCCTGTTCGCGCCGTCCGGGCTTCGGCTGCCCGTCAAGGACGTCGAGTTCGGCTGATGGCGACCGTCACCCGCATCCCGCCCCGCACGCGCTTCATGCCGCGCGACCCGCGCGTGGAGGAGCCCTACCGGATGACGCCGGCGCTGGCGCTCCGGCTCGGCGTGCTGGGCGCAATCGTCCTCTTCGTCTTCGCCGTCCTGTTCTTCCGCCTCTGGGCGCTCCAGGTCCTCGCGGGCGACCAATACCTCGCGGCCGCACAGGACAACCAGCTGCGGACCGTGCGCGTCGAGGCGGCTCGCGGGCCGATCCTCGACTATCGGGGACGGCTCCTGGTCTCGAACCGGATCGGCACCGCCGCGCAGGTCTGGACGGCGTACATGCCGCGCCGGGGCCGCCAGCGCATGCTCCGGCGCCTCTCCGCCATCCTCATGGTCCCCGTCCCGGAACTGCAGAAGCGCCTTCGCGAGCACGAAGGCGACCCGCTCACGCCGGTGACGCTCAAGGAGGACCTCACGCAGGAGGAGATCTTCTACCTCAAGGAGAACCGGCGCGACTTCCCGGGCCTGGAGCTGAACGACATCCACCTCCGCGACTACCGCTACGGCTCGCTTGCGCCGCAGGTCCTGGGCCACGTCGGCGACGTGACCGAGAAACAGCTGAACGGCGGTCGCTACCGGCACGGCGACACCGTCGGCCAGGCAGGGCTCGAGTTCTCCTACGACCGCTTCCTCCGCGGGACTGCGGGCCTCGCCGAGCTGCGGGTGGACTCTCTGGGCCGGCCGCGCTCGAAGCCGCTCCGGAGCGAGCAGCCGCAGCCGGGCCTCGCCCTCCGGACGACGCTGGACGCAAAGCTGCAGCGGGCCGCCGAGGACGCGCTCGTCTACGGCATCGAGGTCGCACGCGAGAACGACCACTGGGCCGCGGACGCCGGCGCCGCGATCGCGATCGACCCGCGCACGGGCGCGATCCGCGCGATTGCGACGAACCCCACCTACGACCCGCGCGTCTACGTCGGCAAGCCGGATCCGCGCGAGCTTCGCCCCCTGCTCGACCCGAAGGCCGCCGAGGAGGAGAACTTCCCCGGGTTGAACCGCGCCACGGCCGGCCTCTATCCGCCCGGCTCGACCTTCAAGCCAGTCACCGCGCTCGCCGCCATGCGGGAGCACCTCGTCGGCCCGTACGAGCCGCTGCCGTGCACCGGGAAGATGGAGATCCACGGCACGACGTTCAACAACTGGAACCCGTACGTGAACGAGGCGATGGCCCTGGCCACCGCACTGGCGGCCTCCTGCGACACCTACTTCTACCAACTCGGCCTCGACTTCTACGGCCTGCCGCCGGAGTACGGCAGCCCGCTGCAGAAGTGGGCTTCGGCCTTCGGCTTCGGCAAGGCGACAGGCCTCGACCTCGGCGGCGAGGCGACGGGCCTCCTCCCGACGCCCGAGTGGCGCCGGAAGACGTACACGAAGGAGCGCTACCCGGACACGTGGGAGGTCGACCGGCTCTGGAAGTCGGGTGACTCGGTGCAGCTCGCGATCGGTCAGAAGGATCTGCTCGTGACCCCGCTTCAGATGGCGCGGTTCTACGCGCTGGTCGCGAACGGCGGCAAGCTCGTCACGCCCCATCTCGTCTCGAGCGTCGAGCAGCCCGGAACGAACGGCGCGGTCAAGGCCGTGTTCTCACCGGCGCCGAAGGACGTCAACGTCGACCCGGCCGAGCTGAACGTGATCAAGGACGGGCTCTACCGCGCCACTCACGCCACGTACGGCACGTCGGCGGGCGTCTTCGGCAGCTTCCCGGTTCCGATCGCGGGCAAGACCGGGACGGCCGAGAAGAGCGTCGACGCGGACGGCGACGGCTACGCGGAGATGGTCGACCAGTCCTGGTGGTGCGGCTTCGGCCCGACGGACAAGACGCCCGAGCTCGTCGTCTGCGTCGTGATCGAGAACGGCGGCCACGGCAGCACGGCCGCCGCACCCGCGGCACTGAAGATCTTCGAGCGCCACTTCGGCCGGGAGGCGCCGGTGGTCGAGACGGGCGTGGAGACCGACTAGATGATGGCATCGCCCATCTGATGGCCGACTACGCAGCATCCGCGCCGCCACGCCCCCGCCGCCACCCGCGTGCCGACACCGCCCGCGCCGTCTCGTTCGTCCGGCGGCTCGACTGGGTGATGCTGGCGGCGGTCGCGGCCCTCGTCGGGTTCGGCCTCTGGGCGATCGACGGGATCACCCGGCAGGACGTGGCGGGCGACCCGGACTACTACGTCACGCGGCAGGCGATGTTCGCGCTCATGGGCACGGTGGGGCTCGTCGGCGCGCTCTTCGTCGACCCGTCCGTCTACCGGCGCTACCGCAAGGCCGTCTACGGCCTGCTCCTGGGGATGCTCCTGATCGTCATGGTCGTCGGCACGGAGGTCCGCGGGTCGACGCGGTGGATCGACCTCGGCTTCTTCCAGTTTCAGCCCTCCGAGTTCGGGAAGCTGCTGCTGGCGCTCTTCCTGGCCGGACTGCTCGCCGAGCGTGGGAAGCGGGTCACCGAGTCGAGGACGACGCTGGTCGCGATCGGCGCCGCGGCCCTGCCGACGCTCTTCGTCTTCTTCCAGCCCGACATCGGGACGGCGCTCGTCTACGGCGCGATCCTGGTGGCGGCGCTGTTCTTCGCCGGGACCCGTTGGCGCGACCTCGCCGTCATGGCCACGGTCGGCGCCGTCCTCGCCGCCTTCGTCCTCTGGGCGGGCCCGGCGATGGGCGTCGAGATCCTCGAGCCGTACCAGCGCGACCGGCTCACCGCGTTCACGGACCCTTCGAAGAACCCGCGCGGCGCCGCGTACAACATCAACCAGTCGATCACCGCCGTCGGCTCGGGCGGGCTGGACGGCCGCGGCGTCACCGGCGCGACCCAGACGCGTCTCGACTACCTCCCGGAGCACGAGACCGACTTCGTGTTCGCGGCGCTCTCCGAGCAACGCGGATTCGTCGGCGCGTCGATCCTCCTCTGCCTCTACCTGCTCCTGATCTGGCGCGGGATCCGGGTGATCGCGACGGCGCGCAATCCGTTCGCCGCCACGGTGGCGGGGGCGATCGTCTTCGGGCTGCTCTTCCAGACCTTCGTGAACATCGGGATGACGATCGGAATCGCACCGATCACTGGAATCCCACTGCCCTTCGTGAGCGTGGGCGGCTCGGCGATGGTCACGAACCTGCTCGCGGTCGGCGTCCTCCAGGCGATCGCGATCCGACGGCGCTAGCGGCTCGGCAGCCCGTCCAGCGCCGCATGTTGTCCGGACCTGGTCCTAGCATCCTCGCCATGGAATCTGCGGAGGTTCACGCGTTGGACGGCCGGCGTGACGCACAGGAGCTGCTGCTGATCGAGGAAGCCGACGCCTGGTTCGAGTACCTCGCGGCGACCAGGGCGCAGACCGCGGCTCGGTACGGCGAGGTGGAACCATGGGCCTGGGCCCGCCTCACACAGCGGCTCCGGGCAATCAGGACGAAGCGGGCCAAGCTCCGGCCGGCGGCGGCGTGAGCCCAAAGCGGTTTTCCGGTCTGAAAATCAGCTGCTGCTAGCCTTGTTGCCAGATATGCGTCTTACGTCAATCTCGCAGCGCACGGAGCGCCCGGTCACCGGCGCAGGTCTTCGCGCGCGCGACGTCACCGAAGGAGTTTTCACTTGCTGCGATGGTTTCGGCGAAAGCCGACTGAACGAGCATCGACGCCTGCTCAAGAGCAGGCCGCACCGACCGACCCAGTAGAGACGCCGGCCGCCGAGGCGGCCGCCGACACCTCCACGTCCACTTCTACCGCTTCCCGCCGCCGCCGGCGGGGAAGCCGCGGCGGCCGTAACCGCCGCAAGCCCGCCGACCGGCCCGAGCGCGCCGAGGAGAAGGCGGAAAAGCCCGCGCCGAAGGCAAAGCCGGAGCGAAAGCCCCGCGAATCGCGTTCTCGGCAGACACGCCGCCGCACGGCGACCCCGCGGGCGCTCCCGCCGCCCGCGAAGCGCGAGCTCGTCGTCTCCGTCGACGTCGCCGAGCAGCGCGTCGCGATCCTCGAGGACGACAAGGCCGCGGAGGTCTACCTCGAGCGGCCCGAGAGCCGCTCGATCGCAGGAAATATCTACAAGGGCACGGTCGACAACGTCCTGCCCGGCATGGAGGCCGCCTTCGTCGAGATCGGCCTCGAGAAGAACGGCTTTCTCTACGTCGACGAGATCGTCACGCCCGAGCTCGAGGGGCGGAGGCACGGACGGAAGATCCAGGACCTGCTGAGCCGCGGCGAGGAGATCCTCGTCCAGGCCGTCAAGGATCCGATGAAGTCGAAGGGCGCGCGGCTGACGACGGAGATCTCCCTCCCGGGCCGCTTCGTCGTCTATGTCCCGAGCGGCGAGGGCTTCGGCGTCTCCCGCCGGCTCCCCGACGAGGAGCGGAACCGGCTCCGCGACATCCTGAAGTCGGTCGCGCCGAAGACCGGCGGGATGATCGTCCGCACGGCCGCGGAGGGCGCCTCGGCAGAGGACATCGAGCGCGACATCGACTTCCTCCAGCGGCTCTGGAAGGAGATCCAGCAGCGCGCCGAGAAGGCGAAGGCGCCGGCGCTCGTGTACCAGGAGGCCGAGCTGCCGCTCCGCGTCATCCGCGACCTGTTCACAAACGACTTCGAACAGGCGGTCGTCGACCACGACCTGACCTACAAGCGGATCGTCGGCTATCTGAAGAAGACCTCGCCGCACATGGCGGAGAAGGTCCGCAAGCACACCGGCAAGACCTCGCTCTTCGAGGACTTCGGCGTCGAGGAGGAGATCCGCTCGACGCTCTCGCGCCGTGTCGACCTCCCGTCCGGCGGTTACCTCGTCTTCGACTACGCCGAGGCGTTCACGGTCATCGACGTGAACACCGGACGGTTCGTCGGCTCGCGCTCGCGCTCGTCGGCCGGCCGGCTCGAGGACACGATCACGAAGAACAACCTCGAGGCGGTGAAGGAGGTCGTCCGGCAGCTCCGCCTGCGGGACATCGGCGGGATCATCGTCATCGACTTCATCGACATGGCGAACCCCAAGAATCGGGGGGCCGTCGAGGAGGCGCTGAAGGCGGAGTTGGAGCGCGACCGCACGAAGACGTACGTCGTCGAGATCTCGCCGCTCGGGCTCGTGGAGATGACGCGGCAGAACGTCTCCCACGGGCCGCGCGAGATCCTGACGAAGCGCTGTCCGACCTGCGCCGGCGACGGCGTCGTCTTCTCGGAGATCTCGGCGGCAGTCGAGGCGGAGCGCAAGCTCCGGGTGCTCGCGGCGAGCTCGCGGAGCGCGGCCTTCCGCGTCGAGCTGAACTCGCACGTCGCCGCCGCGCTGATCGGCCCGGCCGCCGGGCGGCTGCGCGCGATCGAGGAGCGCACGCGCCGGCGGTTCTTCATCGAGCCGAAGGAGGGCGTGCCGCCCGAGCACTTCGAGGTCGTCGCACGTGGGCCGCTGGCGAAGCTCCAGCCCGAGGCGCCGGTCGAGGAGGGCCAGGAGCTCCAGGTCAAGCCCGTCGAGGTCGGTCTCCACGATCCGACCGTCGGCGTCGCGAAGCACGACGGGATCGATCTCGTGGTCGCCGACGGCGCGAAGCTCGTCGGCAAGCGCGCGAAGGTCCGCGTGAACCGCGTGCTCGACGGCACCGCCTACGCGGAGCTCGTCGACGGCGTTGCAGCCGTCGAGCCTCCGATCACGGCGGAGGCGCTGGCCGAGAAGCCGACCCGCGCCCGCCGGAGCAGGGTCGCGAAGACAGAAGAGCCGAAGCCACAAGAGCCGAAGGCCAAGGCCGAGGCGGTCGCCGAGGAGCCCGAGGCAGAGGAGGCCGAGGCAGCCGAGCCCGAGGAGAGCGCGGCGGAGGAGGCGCCTCGCCCGAAGAAGCGCACCCGGCGGGGCTCGCGCGGCGGTCGGAGGAGAAAGAAGAAGCCGGCCGAGGCCACTGCAGAAGCCGCTACGGACGCCGAGGAGGGGGCCAACGGCAAGCCGGCGGAGGCGCCGGTGCTGATCCACCTTCCCGATCGCGAGCTCGGCGAGGAGGAGCCGGTCGAGGCAGAAGCCGAGGCGGAGGCCGAAGGCGAGGCTCCGAAGCCCAAGAAGCGGACGCGCCGCGGCTCCCGCGGTGGCCGGCGCCGCCGCAAGCCGGCCGCGCGGGCGAACGGCGGGAGCCGAGCAGGGGACAGCCCGGCCGACGCCGAAAAGACCCCGGACCCGCTGGTAGAATGACGGCTGCCGGGTAGGTAAGCCCGGCTTTTCTATGAGCTACGCGATCATCAAGCTGGGTGGGAAGCAGTACGTCGTCCGCGAGGGCGAGAAGCTGCTCGTGGACCGGCTCTCGGTCGACGAGAACAAGACCTTCCAGCCCGAGGTGATCTTCGAGGGCGGCGACGGCAAGGCCGAGCTCGCTCCGAAGGGCACCGTGACGGCGAAGGTGCTCGCCCACGTCAAGGGCGAGAAGATCCGGATCGGCAAGTACCGCCGCCGGACCGGCTACCGGCGTCACACGGGGTTCCGCAGCAGCCTGACCCAGATCCAGATCGAGTCGATCGGGGCGAAGAAGAGCACGAGGTCGTCCTCGAGCGCGACGTCCCGCTCGACCACCGCAACGAAGAAGAAGGACGACTGATGGCACACAAAAAGGGACTTGGCTCTTCACGCAACGGCCGCGACTCGGAGTCCAAGCGCCTCGGCGTGAAGATCTTCGACGGGCAGGACGTAAAGGCGGGGATGATCCTCGTCCGGCAGCGCGGCACGCGCTTCCGCCCCGGCCCGGGCGCCGGCCTCGGCCGCGACGACACGATCTTCGCGACCCGCGACGGGCGCGTGGAGTTCAAGCGCAGCGGCGAGCGGCGCACGGTCGCCGTCGGCGAGCAGGCCTAGCGCTTCCTCGGCCGCGCGGCGCGAAGCGCCGCTCGGCTTCATAAGCCGCGGAATTCGTGGGACTTTTTGGCGAGACGAAGCGCTAGCGTGCGGCCGTGTTCCACGACCGAGCGAGAATCGCGATCCAGGCGGGCCGCGGCGGGCACGGCGCCCTGAGCTTCAGGCGCGAGAAGTACGTTCCCAGGGGTGGGCCTGACGGAGGGGACGGCGGGCGCGGGGGAGACGTCGTGCTCGAAGTCGATCCGGATCTCCGCGACCTTTCCTTCTTCCAGGGACGCAAGCGCTTCCGCGCCGGAGCGGGCGGGCCGGGACGCGGCGCAAACAAGCACGGCGCCGCCGGCGAGGACGTCGTGTTGCGCGTACCCAGGGGAACGCAGGTGTTCTCCGCCGACGGCCAGCTGGTCGCCGACCTCGCGGGCTCCCGCTCGCGCGTGATCGCCGCCCGGGGAGGCGCCGGCGGCCGCGGCAACCGGCGCTTCGCGACGCCGACGCGCCGTGCGCCGCGGTTCGCCGAGGTAGGGCTGCCCGGCGAGGAGCTCGAGCTCGACCTGCGGTTGAAGCTGATGGCGGACGCGGCTCTCGTCGGCCTGCCGAACGCGGGGAAGTCGTCGCTGCTCCGACGCATCTCGAACGCGAAGCCTAAGGTCGCGGACTACCCGTTCACGACACTCGCTCCGGTCCTGGGCACGGTGGACTCACCGAGCGGGCGGCAGCTGACGGTGGCCGACGTCCCGGGGCTGATCGAGGGAGCGAGCGAGGGCGTCGGCCTGGGCCATGAGTTCCTCGCGCACCTCGAGCGCGCGCGCCTCCTCGTCCACGTGATCGACGCGTCCGAGGAAGACCCGGCAGAGCGTTTCGCGCTGATCGACAAGGAGCTTGCGGCGTACGGCGCCGAGCTGGAGCGGCTGCCGCAGATCGTGGTGCTCAACAAGATCGACGTGGCCGGCGACGTGGACTTCTCAGTCGAGGACGAGCGGATTCTCCGCGTCGTTCGCACGTCGGCAGTGACCGGCGCGGGAATCGACGAGCTCGTGAACGCGCTTTTCGAGCTCTGCCCGCCGGCACCGGAGCCGGAGGCGGAGGAAGAGGACGGCCTGGTCGAGTTCCTCGTCTACCGCCCGCGGCCGGAGGCGCGGACCGGCTTCAGGATCCTCCGCACCGATCGCGGCTTCCGCGTGACCGGCCCGACTCCCGAGCCGGACGAGCTCGAGGCCGCGCTCCGCGCCGCCGGAGCCAAGACGGGCGCGGAGGTCGAGGTGGACGGCGAGACGCTGATCCTGTCGTGACCGTGGCGATCCTCGGAGGCGTCTTCGACCCACCGCACCTCGGCCACGTTGCGCTCGCCGAGGGAGCCCGGGACCAGCTCGGGGTCGACGAGCTGCTCATGCTCGTCGCCGAGCAGCCCGGCCACAAGGGTGTCATCGCGGACGCGGAGTCCCGCCGCCGCCTCGCCGAGCTCGCGCTAGGGCGGTTCGGCGAGGTGCGGCTCGACGACCACGCCTACACGGTCGATTTCCTCCGCGACGCCGAGCTCGACCGGCCCTACTTCGTCCTCGGCGGCGACGAGTGGGAGAGCTTCGGCAGCTGGAAGGAGCCGGACGAGGTCCGCCGCCTCGCCCGGATCGCGGTCGGCGCGCGACCGGGCCACCCGCCGCCCGAGGGCGGCGTCGAGGTCCTCCGGATCGACCAGCACCCGATCTCGTCGAGCGAGATCCGGGCCCGCGTTGCGGCCGGCGAGCCGATCGACGACCTCGTCCCGCCGGACGTCGCGCGCGAGATCGAGCGGCTCGGCCTTTACCGCGACTCCCTGCCGTCCTCGTGACGAGGCTAAACTGCGGGAGAACCCGAAGGGACGTTTTCCGACTCTGACTTCACTCGAACAAGCCCGCCGCATCGCCGCTCTCGCGCAGGAGAAGCTGGCGGAGGACGTGCTGATCCTCGATCTGCGGCCTGTCACCGCGTACACCGACTTCTTCGTCCTCGCCACCGGGCGCAACCCGCGCCAGACGAAGGCGATCTACGACGAGGTGCGCGAGCGGATGAAGGCCGACGAGCGCGCGCGGCCGCGGGCAGTCGAGGGCGAGCGCGAGGGCAACTGGATCGTCGCGGACTACCTCGATGTCGTCCTCCACCTCTTCACGCCCGAGACGCGCCAGTACTACGGGCTCGAAGAGCTCTGGGGCGACATGCCCTCCGTCGAGCTCGACGCGGCTTCCGCTTAGCGCCTACCGGCGCTCGCTTTCGTTGAAAGTCTCACGACTTTCAACGATTTGGCTGAAGCCGGGCGGCGCTTCGCGCCGCGCGGCCGTGAAGCGCGCGACGCGTCCTCCTCCGGAGTAGCGTTTGCGGCCGGTCGAGGGTGGAAAAGTCGGCTCGCTACACTTCGGTACGCGGGGCCATAGCTCAGTTGGGAGAGCGCATGCCTGGCAGGCATGAGGTCGCCGGTTCGAGCCCGGCTGGCTCCACTCTCAGGTCCGTCTAGAACCCGTCGGCCGGGAGGACGACCTCGAAGCGTGCCCCGTGCGGCTCCGCCTGGCGGTAGTTCAGCTCGCCCTGGTGCGCCCCGGCGTACGACTGCGCGATCGCCAGCCCGAGCCCGGTGCCCGGCCCGCGCGGTCGCGATGCCTCGCTGCGGCTGAGGCGCTCGAAGAGCGCCGGTACGAACTCCATCGGGACGCCCTCGCCTCGGTCCTCGACCGCGACCTCCAGCCGCGCGTCCACCTGAGGTGCGAAAACGGTGATCGGCGGCCTGCCGTAGCGGACGGCGTTGGTGACGAGATTGGAGAGGATGCGGTCGAAGGCGGTCGGGTCGACTGTCGCGTCGGCTCGGCGGGGACGTCGACTGCGACCTCCACCGCCCGATCGCCTGCGGCGATGGCGACGATCTCCTCGACCCGAGGGCGCACCGTGAAAGTCTGCGGGTGGATCGGCACCGCGTGCGCGTCCAGGCGTGAGAGGTCGAGGAGCTGCTCGACCAGCACCTTCAGCCGCGCGGTCTGGGCGCGCGCCGAAGCTCAGCGCGGCCCAGAGCGCCGGCCGTCCGCGGCCCTTGAGCCAGAGCCAGAGGGCGACAACCGCGAGGACGCCGAAAACGGCAACGTTGACGTAGTCGACTGTCTGGACGGCATCGGCCACCGCAAGCGATCCCGGTCGGAGTGTACGAGCTGAGGTTGCGGACTTCCTGCGTACCGGCGCCTACAATGGCCGGACCGTGGTCGAGATCGTCTTCCTGATGCTCGTCCTCAAGCTGCCGATCGTGTACCTCGTCGCAGTCGTGTGGTGGGCCGTGCGGGCCGAGCCTCGCCCGCCCGAGCCGGCCGTCCTCCAGGTCGCTCCCGACGCGGGGCCGCCCGGCGGGCCGCGTCCGTTCCGGAGCCGCAGGCCCCGCAGGGGTGGGCCGCACGGCGGTGGCCGCCCCGCGCGTCGCGAGAGTCGCGTGGCAGTTCGATGAGCACGACGCCGATCGCCGAGCGCGAAGGCCCGGCGGAGACGATCGCCGGCTTCCTCGCCGCGCTCGCGATCTTCGGCGCCGTCATCGCGATCGCCCAGCGCCCGGTGACGATCGGGCTCGCCTCGCTCTTCGTCGCCCTCGTCGCGGCCACCATGGCAAGCGGCCGGCATCGGAATCTCGCCGCCGCCGCTGTGGCCATCGCGGGAACCTCGTGGCTCGTCGGGATGATCGTCTCCGTGCTGACGAACCGGCCCCTCTGGTAGGGCCGCAGACCGCAGGGGAAAGCGCCCTGCTACAAAGAACAGGGAGGCATCGTGGCTGAGGTCGACGGGCTCAACGCCGGGTACGCACGCGCTGTTCTCGAGGAGTACCTCGAGAACCCTGACGGCGTGCCCGCGGAGTGGCGGGAGCTCTTCGAGCGCGACAGCGCGCTGCTCCGCGAGCACCCGGGCGTCGCTCGGCTGCTCGAGCTCATGAAGGTGGACGGAAACGGGGCGCAGGTAGAGGCGCCGCCGGCTCCTCCGCCCGAGCCCGCAGAGCGCGCGGCCCCGGCTCCTGCGCCTGCCGCCGCCGACGAGACGTTGCTCGCCGAGGTCGCCGCGGCCACAGCCCTCGTGAAGGCCTACCGCACCCACGGGCACCTCGCCGCCCGCCTGGATCCGCTCGGGTCCGAGCCGGTCGGCGACCCGGCGCTCGAGCCCGAGCGCCTCGCGCCCCCGCTGACGCCGGAGCTCCAGCGCCGGATCCCCGCGCGGCTGCTCCGCGTCCACGTGCCCGGTGAGACGCTCGCCGATCTGCTCCCGAAGCTCCAGGAGACCTATTGCGGGACGAGCGCCTACGAGATCGAGCACATCTCGGACCATCAGGAGCGGGTCTGGCTCAGGCAGGCGATCGAGTCCGGGAAGTACCGGCAGCCGCTGCCCGAAGAGGACAAGCGGCGGCTTCTCGCCCGGCTCTCCGAGGTCGAGGGGCTCGAGCGCTACCTTCGCCGTGCCTTCCTCGGGCAGAAGCAGTTCTCGATCGAGGGCCTCGACGTGATGGTGCCGATGCTCGACCTCGCGCTGGAGCTCGCCGCCGAGGGCGGCGCGCACGAGGTCGTGACCGGCATGGCCCATCGGGGGCGGCTGAACGTGCTCGCGCACCTGGTCGGACGCCCGTACGAGGTGATTCTCCGCGAGTTCGAGGGCGAGCGGAACCTCGCGGCGCTCTCCAACCAGCCGGCCGGCGCGAGCGGGGACGTGAAGTACCACCTAGGCGCGGAGGGCCGCCGCAAGACGGCTGCCGGCGACATCACCGTCACCCTCGCGGCGAACCCGAGCCACCTCGAGGCCGTCGACCCGGTCGTCGAGGGCCTGGCGCGAAGCGAGCAGACCGACCGCTCCACGCCCGAGGGCGGCCACGACGCGCGCGTGGCCCTGCCGGTCCTGATCCACGGCGACGCGTCCTTCCCGGGACAGGGCGTCGTCGCGGAGACGCTGAACCTGCAGGCGTTGGGTGGCTACTCGACGGGCGGCACGCTCCACGTGATCGCGAACAACCAGGTCGGGTTCACGACCGATCCCGCGGACGGGCGCTCGACGCGCTACTCGAGCGACCTCGCGAAGGGGTTCGACGTCCCGATCATCCACGTGAACGCAGACGATCCGGAGGCGGCCGTGTCCTCGATCCGGCTTGCGCTTGCCTTCCGGCGCCGGTTCGGCCGCGACGTCGTGATCGACCTCATCGGCTACCGGCGGCACGGCCACAACGAGGGCGACGAGCCCGCCTACACGCAGCCGCTGATGGCGGAGCGCATCAAGAACCACCCGAGCGTGCGCGAGCAGTACGCCGCGCAGCTCGTAGAGGAGGGCGTCGTCACGCAGGAAGAGGCCGATCAGCTTGCGCGCGCCGTCGAGCAGAGCATGAAGGCGGCCCACGAGACGCTGAAAGCGTCCTTCGAGGCGGAGATGCCCGCGCCGAGCGAGCGCACGCCGCCGACCGACGGCGCCGAGGTGACCACTGCGGTCGGCGCCGACCGACTGCGCGCGCTCAACGAGGAGCTCCTTCGGGTCCCGGAGCGGTTCACGATCCATCCGAAGCTCGCGAAGCAGCTCGAGCGGCGGCGCGAGCGCCTCGAGACGGGCGAGATCGACTGGGGCCACGGCGAGGCGCTCGCATTCGCGAGCCTGCTCGTCGAGGGCATTCCCGTCCGGCTGACCGGGCAGGACACCGAGCGCGGCACTTTCTCCCAGCGGCACCTCGTGCTCCACGACCCGCGCAGCGGCGAGCAGTACAAGCCGATGACGAACCTGGAGGACGCCGCCGCTTCGTTCGAGGTCTTCAACTCACCGCTCTCGGAGTACGCGACGCTCGGCTTCGAGTACGGCTACTCGGTGGGAGCGCCCGAGGCGCTCGTGCTCTGGGAGGCGCAGTACGGCGACTTCGTCAACGGCGCCCAGATCGTCACCGACCAGTTCCTCGTCTCGGGCCTGTCGAAGTGGAGCCAGACCTCGCGGCTCACGCTGCTGCTGCCGCACGGGTACGAGGGCAACGGCCCCGAGCACTCGAGCGCGCGGCTGGAGCGCTTCCTCCAGCTCGCGGCCCAGGAGAACATCAGGATCGCCGTCCCGAGCACGGCGGCCCAGTACTTCCACCTGCTCCGCCGGCAGGCGCTCGACCCGAGCGCCCGGCCGCTCGTCGTGATGACGCCGAAGGGGCTGCTCAGGCACAAGGACTCCTCCGCGCGGCTCGAGCAGCTCGCCGAGGGCCGCTTCGAGCCGGTGATCGACGACACCGTGGCCCACGAGGGAGTGCGCCGGCTCGTCCTGACCTCCGGAAAGCTCTACTACGACATCATCGGGCACGAGCTCCGCGACCGGCATCCCGAGGTCGCGGTCGCGCGGATCGAGCAGCTCTACCCGTTCCCGGTCGATCCTGCGACGGCGCTCGTCTCCGCGTACCCGTCGCTGCAGGAGGTCGTCTGGGCGCAGGAGGAGCCGCAGAACATGGGCGCCTGGCGGGCGATCAGGCACCGCCTCGAGGAGGCGATCGCGAGCCGCGTTCCGCTCCTGTACGTCGGCCGTCCGTGGCGTGCGAGCCCGAGCGAGGGCTATCCGACCGCTCACGTCCGCGAGCAGGACCGGATCGTCAGAAACGTCTTTGCCTAGCGGCGCCGTTTCGCTGAAAGTCTCACGACTTCCAGCGACGCTCTGAAGCCGGGCGGCGCTTCGCGCCGCGCGGCCTAGACGCGCTCGCTTGTTCCCTTCTTTCAGAGCGGTCTCGGCGGAACGGGCGAAGCCCGTTCCGCGGCGGATCTCTTAGCGCTTGTCCCAGTTCGAGCGGAAGTCTCTTGCCTGACGGACCTGCTTCGCCACGGCTCTGGCGACCGTCGGTGCGTGCCTGCGCGCCTCGCGCGTGATCCGCCGGCGGTGCTGCTTCGGGATCCGCCGCCAGATGTCCCAGGCGGTCAGAGCGATCCCGATGGGACCCAAGCGGCGAGTCGTGAGGTACCGGACGCGCGGCACGCGGGCATCCTAATCGTCGTCGTCGTCGCCGCGGTCGCGGTCGTCGCGCTTGTCCCTCTCGTCCTTCTTCCCGCGGTCGTCGTTGTCGTCGTCGTGACGGTCGCCGCGTGAGCGGTCGTCGCGGTCGCGATCGTCGTCGTCACGGTCGCGGTCGGAATCGTGGTCGCGCCGGTCCTTCTTGTCGTTCTTCGCCTTCTTGTCGTGCTTGGACCGCTTCGCGTGCCCGGACTTCTCGCGCTTGGAGCTCTTGTGCTTCGAGCTCTTGTGCTTCTTCGACGTCCGCCTGCGGCCGCCGTCGTCATCGTCGTCGTCGTCATCGTCGTCCGACGCGGCCGGCGTGTACGGGGAGGGTTGTGGCGCCGACGGGGCCGTCTCGGGAGGCGGCGGCGGCGGCGTGGGGGCCGGTGGCGGAGGGGCGGGAGCTGCAGCGGGAGGCGGGTCGGGCTTCGGCTTCCGCGGGCTGCTTGGCGCAGGGTCCGGTTCCGGGGCGGAAGGGGGAGCGGCGAAGATCGGCACCGGAGCGGGGGGAGGAGCGGCGGGCGACAGGGTGAACGCCGGCGGCTGGATCTTCGGGGGCGCCAGCCGCTCGCGGCGGCGGCGCTCCAGCACGCGCTCCAGCGACGGCGAGACGCGAACGGTCTGTTCCTCGATCCACGGACCGGCGGTGCCCGGCTGCGGCCGGACGACCGGGGCGCGCGCCTCCTGCTGCGCCACGACCTCGGACGGCGCATGGATCAGACCGGCAAGCGCAAGCCCCAGCAATAAGCCGGTTGTGACGTGAATCAAGGCACCCCTCATGCTCTACCCCCTCGTTGCCGACAACTCCCACAAGACGTATCGGACGAAGACAGGGGTGTCTTGAGGGGAATCGCATGGGGAGTTTCAAGCTCAAGCTCGTCGCCTACTTCTCGCTGATCGCGCTGTTGCCGTTCGCGGCTGCGTTCAGCGGGCTGGAAGCCGTGACGGACCGGAACGAGACGCGCCGCGTCGACGGGACGCTCGAGACCAGCGTGCGCGCCGCCCAGGCCGCGTTCGTGGACGAGGTGGCCGAAGCCGAGCGCGACGCGACGCTGCTCGCGCGCGACCCCAACTTCCAGCGCGCGCTCGCCACCAAGAACCGCCCGCGCCTGCGCAGCCTGGCGTCCCGCTACTCCGTCCGCATCGAGCCGCGCGGCGCGCGTCCGATCGGCACCGTTCGGCGCCCAGCTGTCGTCCGCACGATCAACGTGGTCGGCCGGCGGGGCCGCCTCGGCCGCGTCATCGCACCGGTCACCATCGACCGCCGCCTCGCGCAAGACCTGCGCGTGCGCGCCGGGCTCGCGAACGGCGGAGAGATCGCCTTCGTCGAGGGCGGGCGCGTGATCGCCGCCTCGATCCCGCTGAAGGGAGCGGTTCGTACCCCGGCACAGCCCGCGGAGATCGAGACCTCCGGCCGGCGGTTCCGGGCGCTCGCCTCGAACCGGCTGGCCGAGCCGCGCAACACGGCGCTCGTCGTCATGGCGCCGCAGGCCCGGATCGACGAGTCGGCCGGGTGGCTGCGCTCCCGGCTCTTCCTCGCCATGCTCGCGGCGCTGCTGCTGATCGCCGCCGTCGCGTACATCCAGGGCCGTTCGATCGTCAGCACGCTCGGCCGCCTGTCCGAGGCCGCCAGAGGTATCGCCCGCGGCCGTCTCGGCGACCGCGTGCACGTGCGCGGCCGGGACGAGTTCGCGTCACTCGCGCAGGCGTTCAACCAGATGGCCGACCAGCTGGAGGCACGGCTCCGCGAGCTGGAGGAAGAGCGCCGCCGCCTCCGCGAGACCACGCTTCGCTTCGGCGAGGCCCTCGCCGCGACCCACGACATCGACCAGCTCCTCCGCGTGATCGTCGAGACGGCCGTCCAGGCGACCGACGCCACCCGCGGCGAGCTGACGGACGGCGGCGTCGTCCTCATCGCCCACGGCGGCGACCGGGCTCCGGTCAGGCTCGAGTTTCCGCTCGCCGCCGGGCGCGAGTCGTTCGGCACGCTGGTCCTCTACGCCGACGACTTCAGCTCGGACGAGCGCGAGAGCGCGGGCTGGCTCGTCGGCCACGCCGTCATCGCGCTCAGCAACGCCCGTCAGCACCGGACGGTGGAGCAGCAGGCGCTCGTCGACAGCCTCACGGGCCTCGCGAACCGCCGCCTCTGCACCGCCGCGCTGGAGAAGGAGCTCGCGCGCGCCGAGCGCTTCGGCGAGCCGCTCACGCTGGTCCTCGCCGACATCGACGACTTCAAGCGCATCAACGACCGCTGGGGCCATCCGACGGGCGACGAGGTGCTGAAGGCGTTCGCCGAGCACCTGCGGGAGAGCGTCCGCGAGATCGACCTCGCCGGACGCTGGGGCGGCGAGGAGTTCGCGCTGCTCCTGCCCGGCACCGATCTCGAGGGGGGCCGCCGGCTCGCCGAGCGCATCCGCGCCAGGCTCGGCGATCACCGGCTCGTCGCACCTGACGGCCAGAGGATCGTGGTCTCCGCCAGCTTCGGCGTCGCGTCGTTCCCCGTCGTCACCGGCCAGAGCCGGCTCGTCGCGGCCGCCGATGCGGCGCTCTACGAGGCCAAGCGGTCGGGGAAGAACCGCGTGGTCGCCTCGGAGCCCCGTGCCGTCACCAGCCCCACGTAGCCTACAAGCGGGTTTCCTCCCGGTTAGAATCCCCCGCCGAGCAGAACCCGCCCGGAAAACGACGGAGGATCCATGCCCGTAGAGACAGCTTCACTGTTCGCCAACGTGATCCAGGATCACCTCGAGCTGAAGCGGAAGAATGCCGAGCTCGAGGGAAACATGCCCATCGACAGCTATCGCGTCGAGGACCCCTTCGAGAACCATCCGCTCTTCAAGACCGAGGAGCAGGCGAGAATCGAGGACACGCTCGACGGGCATCCCGGAGTGAGCTCGGAGCACGCGAGCGCGCTCACCGAGGAGACGGTCGCAGTGCACGAAGAGGACGGCCTCTGGGGCCGCTCCCGCGACTTCGACTGGGGCGACTAGCCCTTCAGACACACCCGCGTTTATCGGAGCCTCGCAACGGGGTAGGCTCACCCGAACCTGAACCGAGAGCAGGAAGGGAGCCGCCATGAGAAAACTGCTGGGACTGATCGGCCTGGGGGCAGCGCTGACGTACTTCTTCCATCCCGCGGAGGGAGCGAGGCGCCGAGCGATGGTGAGCGGCCGCATCCAGGGGCTGATGACGCGCGCACAGGAAGGGCCGAAGCCGCAGCCCGACGACGTCACGCTGGCCCACATGGTCGAGAGCGAGCTGTTCCGCGACGCCGACGTGCCGAAGGGCCAGATCAACGTGAACGCCGAGAACGGCAAGGTCTACCTTCGAGGCGAGGTCGGCCAGCCGGAGATGATCCGCGACCTCGAAGAGCGGGCGCGGAACGTCCACGGCGTACATGAAGTGGAGAACCTGCTGCACCTGCCGGGGTCCGAAGCCCCGATGCACCAGGGGTAAGCCCTCCTAGCCGGGCTGCGGGTCCTGGAGCCGCCGCATCAGGGCGAGCACGTACCAGAACCAGAGAACGAGCGCAGCGGCCGCGGCGGTCACGAGGTAGACCACCGCGGCCGACGCGAACAGGAGGTCGGTCAGCAGGTAGACCGCCCCGGTGAGCGCGGCGGCCAGGAAGGCCATGCCGGCGATGGACAGCCGGTTCGCGGTCCGGAGCATCTGCTCCTTGTCCCTCTGCCGCCAGCGCAGCCGGTGGTACGCGGACGGCGCGATCAGGAGGATCGTCGCCATCGTCGTGAGCAGGAAGGTGACGAAGAAGACGAGCTCCTGCTCTTGCGTGATGCGCCGGAACTGGTTCGTGAACGGGACCGTGAGCAGGAACGCGAAGAGCACCTGGACGCCGGGCAGGACGACCCGCAGCTCGTTGAGGAGCTCGATCAGCTCGCGGTTGAGACGGTCTTCCTTGCTCTCGTTGCTGCTCACGTTGCCGACCGCCGGATCGAGACGACGCCGCCGGCTGGACGGGCGTGGTCGACCTGCAAGGTCGTGTGCTCGATCCCGTACTCCTCCGCGAGCACGCGCTCGAGCTCGCGCCGCCGGGCGTGGCAGTCGTCGCCCGGCTCGACGAGGACGTGGGCGGAGAGGGCGACGAACCCGGACGTGATCGTCCAGACGTGGAGATCGTGCACGTCCACTACGCCCTCCATCCCCGAGAGCCGTCGCCCGAGCGCGCCGGCGTCGATCCCGCTCGGAGTCCCTTCCAGGAGGATCTGCACCGAGTCGCGAAGAACGGACCAGGAGCTCGCCAGGACGAGCACGGCGATGAGCGCGCCGACGGCCGGGTCGGCGTAGCGCCAGCCGGTGAGGAGGATGACCAGCGCCGCCGCGACGACTCCCGTGGAACCGAGTGCGTCCGCGATCACGTGCCGCAGCGCCGCCTGCATGTTGATGCTCGAGTGCGCCGTGCGCGCGAGGATCCCCGCTGCGACCAGATTCCCCACGAGGCCGATCGTCGCCACGAGGAGCATCCACCCGCCGAGCACCTCAGGCGGGTCGGTGAGCCGCGCGTACGCCTCCACGAAGATCCAGATCGCGAGCCCGACCAGCACGAGGCCGTTCACGAGGGCCGCGAGCACCTCGGCGCGGTGGTACCCGAAGGTCCGCTGCGGCGTGCTGGGCCGGCTCGCGAGCCAGATGGCCACGAGCGCCAATCCGAGGGCGAGGTTGTCGGAGAGCATGTGGACTGCGTCGGCGAGCAGCGCGAGGCTTCCCGTCAGCAGCCCGCCGACGACTTCGACGACCGTGATCGCCGCCGTCAGCGCGAGGACGAGCGCGAGTATCCGGCGGTTCCGAGCCCTGACGGCGGAGAGGTGGCTCACAGCCTGAGAGTATTGACGCGCATGGATGTCCGGGAGCTCATCAAACGAGAGATCGATCCGGCGGAGATCGAGGCGATCCGCGAGCTCTGGAAGCGGCACTCGATCGCCGAGGACAGCCGCGACATCGCGGGCCTGCTCGCGACCCTCACCGACGATTGCGTCTACGAGATCGCGGGCACGCCACACCGGTGGGAGGGCCACGAGGGCGCGACGCGGTTCTACACGGGCCTCCTGACCGCGTTCCCCGACATCGACTTCGAGCTCACGGACATCGTCGTCGGGCCGCAGGGCGTCTGCGAGGAGGCGCGCGTGACCGGCACCCACGAACGCGACTGGCTCGACTACGCGGCGAGCGGCGAGCCGGTCGAGTTCGGCGTCGTCATCTTCTTCCCGTGGGATCCCGCACGGCGCCTGTTCAAGGGCGAGAAGGTGCACGTCTTCGAGCTGGAGCGTGTGAGCCCGCAGCAGTCCCTCTAGGATCCCGGCGTGGCCATCGTCGAGGAGACCCAGAGCGCCGAAGGCATCGCGCCGGTCGGGCAGGCGCCCGAGGTCTTCCGCTACTACGAGCTCGCCAAGAAGCAGGAGTGGCAGGTGCGGGAGATGCCCTGGAACGAGCTCCCGCCGATCCCCGAGACGACCGGCTCCAGGGAGCGGGTGGAGAAGCGCCGCGGGATCTGGCGCTCGGTCATCACCCAGCAGCTCCAGGCCGACTCGCTCGCCGTCGAGATGGCCGCCCAGCTTCTCGAGATGGCGCGCCACCACGACGCGAAGCTCTACTACTCGACGATGGCGCAGGACGAGGCGCGCCATGTCGAGGCCTGGCTGAAGCTCGTCGGCGAGGCGGGCGGGCCGACCGAGCGGGACCCGCACCTCGACAAGCTCGCGCAGATCTTCCTCGGGCTCGACTCGCTCGAGGAGAAGGTCCTCCTGATGCAGGTCTTCTTCGAGCGGATGATCATCCCGCGCTTCCGGCTGATCGCGCGCTCCGCGCCGGACACCGTGCTCGCCGACCTCTGCAGGCGCTTGACGATCGACGACGGCATCCACCACAGCTCGGGGATGGCCTACGAGCGGGTGCTCCTCCGCACGGCCTCGAAGCAGACGAAGGACCGGATGATCAAGGGCGCGAGCAAGATGCTCCCGATCTTCGTCGAGCACGTTCTCTGGCGGCCGAAGGAGCGCGACTTCATCACGAGCGCGATGCGCACGCGCGACCTCCAGCGGGTGAAGGCCGAGGTCGAGGACGGGATCAAGATCGCGTCGTCGCTCGGCCTCGACGTGCGCGACATCGAGTACACGATCCCTCGCGCCTGACGGCGCGTCGTTTCGCCGAAAGTCTCACGACCTTCGGCGACTCTCTGGAGCCGGGCGCCGCTTCGCGGCGCGCGCGGCCGCGAACTCTCTCGCTGGAAAGGCGGTGCCTACCCGGCCAGCGTTTGCGACAGCCTCAGCGGCGCCAGCGCCGCCGGCGCCTCGGGATTCGACGTGTCCGACCGACGCGCTGGATGACGGGAAGCTCCTCGAGGCTCTGTCCCGCGCCGGTTGCGACACAGGTGAGCGCGGAATCGGCGACATGGACGGGAAGCTGAGTCTCGAGCCGCATCAGCTCGGCGAAACCGCGCAGCAGAGCTCCGCCCCCGACGAGGACGATTCCACGGTTCGTGATGTCGGCGGCCAGCTCGGGCGGCGTCGCCTCGAGCGTCTCCTTGACCGTGTCGATGATCTGGCCGACGGGCCGCTCGAGCGCTTCGCGGGCCTCACCGGCCGTCAAGCCCGCGCGCCGCAAGCCTCCGGTGACGAGGTCCCGGCCGCTGACCTCGGTGTCGGGGAGGCCGGCGACGTCAACCGCCGACCCGACTTCGATCTTGACCGCCTCGGCCCGCTCCTGCCCGATGAGCAGCTTGTGGTGATTCCTCACGTAGCGGACGATCGCCTCGTCCATCTCGTAGCCGCCCACGCGGAGCGATCGCGAGACGACAATGCCCCCGAGCGAGATGACGGCGACCTCGGTCGTTCCTCCTCCGATGTCGACGACCATGTTGCCGTTCGGCTCGGCGACGGGCAGACCGGCTCCGATCGCTGCAGCCATCGGCTCCTCGATCAGATCGGCGTGGCGCGCCCCGGCGGTGAGGGTCGCCTCCTTGACGGCGCGCTCCTCGACGTCGGTGATTCCGCTCGGGACACAGAGGACGACGCGCCGGTGAATGCCGCGCTGCCCGTTGGCCTTCGCGAGGAAACGACGAAGCATCTGCTCGGTCATCTCGAAGTCGGCGATGACCCCGTGACGGAGCGGACGTGTTGCGCGAATCGTCGCCGGCGTCCGCCCGATCATCCTCCTCGCCTCGTGGCCGACCGCGTGCACCTGGCCGGTCCTCTCGTCGATCGCGATCACGGACGGCTCGAAGAGGATGATCCCTTCGTGTCGCACGTGGACGACGGTGTTCGCCGTCCCGAGGTCGACCGCCATGTCGCGGCGCCGGTAGGTAGGCATGCTGCGCGAGAGGCGCACAGCCCCCGATTCCATCACGCGGCGCGAACGGCTGCACCCGGCCTCGAGGCGGGAGACGCCCGCGGGACGGCTACTCGGCCTCCAGCTTCAGTGCCGCCGAGTTGATGCAGTAGCGCAGGCCGGTTGGATGCGGGCCGTCCGGGAAGACGTGGCCCAGGTGGCCGCCGCAGTTCGAGCACAGGACCTCGGTGCGCACCATCCCGTGGCTCTGGTCGCGCTCCTCGTCGATCGCGTCCTCGCCGGCAGGCGCGTAAAACGCCGGCCAGCCGCAGCCCGAGTCGTACTTCGCGTCGGACTCGAAGAGCTCCGCTCCGCAGCCGGCGCAGCGGTAGGTGCCCGGCTCGAACGTGTGGTCGTACTCGCCCGCGAACGGGGCCTCGGTGCCCTTCTCGCGCAGGATCCGGTACTGCTCGGGCGTCAGCTCCGCCCGCCATTCCGCCTCGCTCTTCTCGATCTTCGTCATGGGATGCAGTCTGCCACCGATGTGTCATCCGACCGAGCCCCGGGGACGTACCTATCGAGGACGAACTCGAACAAGGGGGGACTTCTATGAGACGCATGACGCTCTTCGGCGCGTGGGTCGCTGTTGCCGCAACCGTTCTCGCGGCGCCGCTCGGAGCCGCCTCGCGCTTCCCGGAGCGGATCCCGCTGCCCGACGGCTTCCAGCCGGAAGGGATTGCGATCGGCAAGCGGGCGACGTTCTACGTCGGCTCGATTCCGACCGGAGCGATCTACCGCGGAAGCCTGCGCACCGGGGAAGGCGCGATCCTGAATCCCGGCGGGAGCGGCCGCGCCGCCATCGGCCTCGCGCTCGATCGCGACAAGCTCTACGTCGCCGGCGGGCCGACGGGCAAGGGGTTCGTGTACAGCGCCCGGAGCGGACGGCTGCTGGCGACCCATCAGCTCACGACAGAGACCGACACCTTCGTCAACGACGTCGTCGTCGCCCGCGGCGCGGCGTACTTCACCGACTCGCGACAGCAGGTCCTCTATCGCGTCCACGCGGGCAAGGGGAAGGGCAAGCACGGGTCGCACCACGCGGTGAGGACGATCCCGCTCACCGGCGACATCCAGTACATCGCCGGGTTCAACGCAAACGGCATCGACGCGACGCCGAACGGGAAGACGCTCGTGATCGTGCAGAGCAACAGAGGCAAGGTCTTCCGGGTCGACCCGAGATCGGGCCGGACGAAGGAGATCGTGCTGGACGAGCCGGTCGTGAACGGTGACGGACTGCTGCTCGACGGGCGAACGCTCTACGTCGTCCAGAACCGCGACAACAAAGTCGCCGTGATCCGGCTCGGCCGGCGGCTCGAGTCCGGCGAGGTCGTCATGCACATCACGGACCCGGACTTCGACGTCCCGACAACGATCGACGAGTTCGGGAAGAGGCTCTACGCGGTGAATGCGCGCTTCAGGCCGACACCGCCGCCGCCGGACTTCGAGTACTGGCTCGCGCAGTTCCGGAAGGCGAGACGCTAGCGCGGCTCCAGGCTGGATGAGCGCGGTCTCTCGGGAGGCCGCGCTTTCCGGCCGTGCCCGCTAGGCGAGCAGGCGGGTGAAGCGCTCGCGCCACTCGTCGTCCGACACCGAGCGCCGGAAGAACGCCTCGAAGACGGCGCGCGGGGACGAGCCCTCGGCGCGGGCGACGAGCGACGCCGCCGCGGCGAGGAGGTAGAGGAGGAGCTCACCGTCGATTCGGGCGACCGAGAGCGCCTGCTCGAAGGCCCAGATCATCTTCTCCGCCTCGGGCGCAGGCAGTGTGCTCCTCAGCTCCTCGTGGAGATCAGTGAGGTCGAGCTCGTGCCAGTTCGGCGCAGGCATCCAGGGGTTATCGGCAGCCACGAGGCCGAGTTCGAGTTCAGGCGTTTGGCGCACCGGTCGCCCGGGGAGACCGACCGAAGTCGAAAAAAGGAGGAACGGATGTCCACGACAGATCTCTGGACACACCGCGACACCACGATCGACACGACCGGCCTCGTCGGGTACGAGGTCGAGGCCATCGACGGTTCGATCGGCAAGATCGACGAGGCGTCGAACGAGGTCGGCGCCAGCTATATCGTCGTCGACACGGGGCCTTGGATCTTCGGGAAGAAGGTGCTCCTGCCCGCAGGTGTCATCGATCGGGTCGACACCGCCGAAGAGAAGGTTCACGTCAACCGCACGAAGGACGAGATCAAGAACTCGCCGGAGTTCGACGAGTCGAGCTACAGCGACATGCAGTACCGGGACGAGCTCGGGACCTACTACGGCCCCGGTGGCGCCGGCTACCGCGAGGGCCCGTAACGACCGAACGTCCGGCGCTGCAGCGGGGGCGGCCCCCCGCTGCAGCGTCTCTACCGACCAGCGGGGAGCTGCGCGGCGCGGCTCTCATGTTGGTTTGCACATACGCGTTTCTGCGCGAGGCCCGTGGGTACCTGTCGCCGACTACCCACGACGGAGGAAAGGGGTCTCATGAGCGAGATCACGCAGGAGCGCCGAGGTCGCGCCGGCGGCGAGGAGCAATCGGCGACGGAGCAGGCGAAGCAGAAGGTGCAGGCGGCGACCGGCGAGGTTCAGCAGCAGGTCGGCGAGAAGGCGCAGGAGCTTCGGACGCAGGCGGGCGAAGGGATCCGCCAGCAGCTCGACGGCCGGTCGACGCAGGCGGGCGAGCAGATCAGCTCGACTGCGGATGCGCTCCGCCGGGTCGGCGGCCAGCTGCGCGAAGAGGGCAACACGACGCCGGCGCAGTACGCGGAGAAGGCGGCGGAGCCCGTCGAACGGCTCGGCCGGTACCTGACCGAGGCGGACGGCGAGCGGCTTCTTCGCGACGCCGAGCAGTTCGCCCGCCGGCGGCCGTGGGTGGCCGTGCTGGGCGGCGCCACGCTCGGGTTCCTCGCCGCGCGCTTCATCAAGGCGTCGAGCACCGGCGACGGCGCCGGCCGCTCGAGCGACACCTACACGCAGGCGGCGCTGCCGGCAGCGCCCGTGGGCCAGAAGGGCGAGTTCGATGGACCCGGTCAATAGCGATACCCGGCAGGCCGAGCTGCGCGACGAGTCGACCACCGACCTGGTCCGGCAGCTCGCGCAGGAGACGACGACGCTGGTGAAGCAGGAGCTCGAGCTCGCTCGGGCCGAGGCAAGCCGCGTCGGCGAAGGGGTCATCACCCTCGCGCGCCAGGAGCTCCAGCTGGCGAAGGCCGAGCTGAGCAAGAAGGGGAAGAAGGCGGGCGCCGGCGCAGGCCTCATCGGCGTTGCGGGCGGCGTCGCGCTGCTCGCGGGTGGTGCGCTCACCGCGTTCCTGATCCTCGCGCTCGACGGCGTGATGCCGAACTGGCTGGCGGCGCTGCTGGTCGGTGTGGCCTATGCGGTCGTCGCCGCCGTCCTCTTCTCGGTCGGCAAGAGCCGGGTGCAAGAAGCAGGACCGCTCGTTCCCGAACAAACAGTCGATTCAGTCAAGGAGGACGTCCAGTGGGCGAAGACACAAATCGGATCAGACGGCAACTAGACGACACGCGCGCCCAGCTGGGCGACGACCGGCCGGCCGACGAGATCCGGGCCGACATCGAACAGACCCGGTCGCAGATGGGCGACACGATGGGCGCGCTCGGTCACAAGGCGGACGTGAAGGGCCGCATGTCCGACTCGATCTCGAGGAAGAAGAACGCGCTGTTCGGCGCGGTGGGCTCCGGGAAGGACGCGGTCGTCGGCGGCGCAGACCGCATCGTTTCGACGGTCACGGGTGCCGCCCCCGACACGCGGCAGGTCGCCGAGGGCGCCCGCAAGGTCGGTGTGTCGAAGCAGAGCCCGGTCGGGCTGGTTGTCGCCGGCGGTGCCGCCGGGCTGCTCGTCGGCCTGCTCGTCCCGTCGACGCACATGGAGGACGAGCGCATCGGCGAGATGGCCGAGCAGGTGAAGGACACCGTCAAGGAGACGGGGAGCGAGGCGCTCGAGCGCGGCAAGCAGGTCGCCCAGGACACTGCAAGCGCGGCTTCCGACTCCGCGAGCCGGCAGGGCGAGGAGCTGACGGAGACGCTCCAGGACAACGTCAAGCAGGCGGAGCCGACGAGGGCCGGCGGCGGCGCGGCCTAACGCGGCAACGACTCGAGAAGCTCGCGGAGCGGCAGCTCCGCGAGCGACTCGAGCACGAGGTCGGCCTCGTCGAGCCCGAGCGAGATCGTCACGCGGTTCGGGACGGCGACCGTGTAGATGCCCGCCGCCCTCGCCGCCCTGACCCCGTTCGGCGAGTCCTCGAACGCGATCGCCTCCTCCGCCGCGACGCCGAGCCGCTCCAGCGCCTCGAGATAGAGCGTCGGGCGGGGCTTCGAGCGGTCGGGGTCGCGGTCGGCGGTCACGATCTCGTCGAAGTGCTCGGCCCGCTCGAGGCGCGCGAGGTGCCGGTCGACCCACTGCCGCGTCGAGCTGGAGACGACGGCGGTCTTCAGCCCGAGGCGATCCGCCTCCTGGAGATACTCGAGGATCCCGGGGCGAAGATCCTCCACCTCGAGCAACGAGAGCTCGTGCTCCCGGCGGCGCGTCTTCACGGCGTCGCGGTCGATGGGGCCGTGGAGGTCCTCGAGGTAGTCGAGCGGCTCGAACCCGCCGATGGTGCCGACGATCGCCGCCCAGCGGTCGAGCGGCAGCTCCTGCCCGTGCTCGCGGTAGACCTCCTGCCAGGAGGCGTACGAGGGCGTCTCGGTGTCGACGATCAGGCCGTCGAAGTCGAAGAGCAGTGCGCGGATCGCCACGCCCGGACCCTACGTCGCACCGGGGTGACGACCGCGATGGCTCTAGACGCTGCGCCGCCCGCTGAGGAGGCCGACGAGGAGGACCACCAGCACGGCGACCAGCAGCAGCCAGAGCAGGTTGTGCACGAACAGCCCGCCCCCGAAGGCGGCGACGAGCAGGATGACCAGGATGATGAGCAGCAACGGTGACACGGTTCCTCCTTGGACGATGGTGCCGAGGGTGTTCCCTGACGGACGCGGACCTGCGCCTCGCAGATGTAAGGGATTTGCAAGGACGCCGCTGTAAGGGAAGTGAAAAAGTCGTCCGCCGCCGCGTCCGAAAGACGGAATCGCGGGGAAACTCCAGGGTGCAGGGCGAAGCAAGGAGGTACGACGTGAAGCGTCTCTTCATCGCAGTCGCCGCGGCCGTGCCGGTGCTGGTTGCCGGCGTCGTTGCGGTGGCGCACGGCGAGGGCGCTGCGACGCCGACCGCCGCAGCTCCCTCCAAGCTGACGATCTGCCACAAGACGGGCTCGGCGACCAATCCTTGGCGTCGGATCACCGTCTCCAGCCGGGCGCTGGCGAACCCGAAGTCGAGGTCGGGACGCCTGCTCCGCGGTCATCTCCGGCACACGGGGGATGCCGTCGTGGTCGGCACAGCGGCGTGCCCCGCGGCCACGGAGACCCCGGCACCCACGAGCACGCCGCCCACGAAGATCACGATCTGCCACAAGACGGGCTCCGCGTCGAATCCGTACCGGCGGATCACGATCTCGAGCCGGGCGGTCGCGAACCCGAAGTCCTCGTCCGGCAAGGTCCTCCGAGGGCACATGCGGCATGCGGGCGACCTGCTGATGCCGGGCGTCGCGCCGTGTCCGTCGGGCACGTCGCAACCCGGCCAGGGGATCAAGCTGACGGCCGACCTGCAGCCGGTGCAGGGCGCGACAGGATCGGGCAGCGCGACGGTCACGATCCGGCTCGGCCTGAACAGGCTCTGCGCCAAGCTGGTCGTGTCCGGCCTCACGGACGTCACGGCGGCGCATATCCACCTGGTGTCGAACGACGCGGTCGTCGTCCCGCTGGCCACGCCGACCGCGGGCACGGCGAGCGGCTGCCTCACTGTCGAGAAAGCCGTCCTCCAGCGGATCGTGCAGAGCCCTGGGGCGTTCTATGTGAACGTGCACACGGTGGAGTACCCGAACGGCCAGGTTCAGGGCAGGCTGACCAAGTAGGCGTCCACGATCATCGCAGGGCGCTCGGCGCGGATCTCACGCCGGGCGCCTCTGCCGCGTTCTCCTTCGTGATGAAGGTCTACCGGCTCGTGGGCCGCGACGGCTCGGAGGTGCTCTCCCGGCAGCCCGGCACACTGGGTGGGCACCGGAGGAACAAGGTCTACGGTCGTCTGGATTGCCCGTCGGCGCTCCGCTGGATCGCGAAGGGCCACTACGTGAAGCAGCGCGTCTTCTTCGCCGACGAGGAGACGGCGATCGCCGCCGGGTACCGGCCGTGCTTCGTCTGCATGCGCGAGGAGTACCGCGCGTGGAAGGCCTCGCAGGCCTCGGTTCGGGCTCGGGCCGCATCGGACGCTTGAGGGCTGTCCCTATTAGGACTATTGTCGAGTTCGTAGCGTTCGATACAAGGAGGCCGTGATGAGGAAGACACTCGGGCCGCTTGCCATCTCCGCGTCGACGCTTTGTGTGGCGCTCGTCGGATTAATCGGAGCGACCGGCGGTGTGGCCGCAGGTGGCGTGACTGCGTCCGCGACTGGGTCGGGGCACACCGACGCGCTAGGCGGCAATCGAACATTCGCGTTCACCGCGAGGCAATACGCCGACGGCACGGACAAGGGGCAGCTGGAGATCAACTTTCACCCGGGAGAGACGAGCCCGATCCCGCACATCGTCGTGCAGGCAGAGGTCGACTGTCTGCGCGTGATCGGCAACGTCGCGATCATCAGCGGGACCGTGAAGCACACGAACTTCCCGGCGTTCGAAAACGTGCGCGGCATCCTGTCCGTCCAGGACAACGGGGAAGGAGGTTCTGCTCCGCCCGACCTCATCTCGGGAGCGGCGATGGGCGGGGGCGTGATCATCGTGCCGCCAACGAGCCCGCTTGACTGCACGAACGTCATGCCGCCTCCCAACCAGTCAATCGACCGCGGCAACGTTCAGGTCCGCTCGGACTGAGCTCGAGACGTTGCTCGCAGAGTGGCTCGACTCGCGATCTCTAGCTTCGGCCCGGCTTCAGGCCCGCCTGCGGGTGGCTCGGCGGCGAGGCGGCCGGATCCTCATGGGCTGGCTTGGGCCCGGCCTGCTCGGGCATCGACGGCATCGGCTGCGGGCGCTTCGTTTCGGCGCGTCCGGCGCTTTCGCTCTTCTTGCCGCGCTCGGGCCGCACGACATCCGGGCCGGACGCCGCAGGCTTGCGCGACCCGGGTCTCGTCGGGCGCTCCGTCACTCTGGGCGTCGCCTGCTCGCGCCCCCGAACGCGGCCGGCCGCCTCCTTCTTCTCGCTCCCGAGCTCCTTTCGACGGGATGAAGGGGCCGGCGGCCGCTTCCGCTTGACTTTGGTCCGCCGCGCCTGCGCGCTCGCCGGCCGGGCCGGCACGGGCCGATCGCCTCGCGCGAGTGCTGTCTTGACCTCGGTCGCTCGCCGTCCCTGGCGGGTCTGGTCCACGGCCGCCGCGTGCGAGACCTTCGGCTCCGGCTCCGCAACGGTCGCGGACCCCGTGGTGACGCCGTAACCCACCCCGCCGACAACGGCCGCGCTCGCTGTGACCGCGGCCACCTTCACGACGAGCCCCGAGGCGCCTGCCGCCGCCGCCGCCGTCAGCGCGCCGCCGCCGCCCACGGCCGCCGTCCCACCGGCCGCCGTGCCGGCGCCCAGGCCGGCGGCGGCCATGGCGGCTTGCTCTCCGCGGAAGGCGTAGAGCGAGGCCGGAATCGGCAGGACCGAAAGTCCCTTCAAGAGCGAGCGCTGCCGCTTCTGCACGTTCGCGAAGCGCACGCAGGTGGGGCATTCCCGGAGATGATCCCGCAGGCGGCGCGCTTCGGGGCGCGCCAGCCGGCGGTCCAGGCGGCGCAACAGCACCTCCTCCGCCTCCGGGCACGTCAGCGCTCCCTCGAGGTGCTCGGCGAGCGCCCGCCGCGCGCGGAAGATCAGCCCTTCGAGCGCGTGCTGCGTCACGTTGAGGATCTGTGCCATCTCTGCGTACGAACGCCCCTCGAACTCCCGCATGACGAGCGCCGCGCGCTGATCCGGCGGCAGGTGCTGGAGCGCCCGCAGGACGTCGGCGAGGCTCGGATCGCTCCGCTCGGGCGCAGGGTGCGCGAGCCGGTCGTCGAGCGCGACCTCGAGGGCCCGGCCGTGGGTCTTCCGGAAGTGCCGGCGCACCTCGTTGTGAGCGATCGTCAGCAGCCAGTTCTCGGCTTTGCGCGGCTTCGTTCCCCGCGCGATCGCGCGGAACGCGTTCATGAACGTCTGCTGCGTGACGTCCTCGGCGTCTGCGTGATTGCCGAGGACCGCGTAGACGTAGCGGTAGACCGTTGCCGCATGCCGACGATAGAGGCGGTCGAAGCTCGCGGCTCCGGTCCCGCGGAACAGCGCTGACATCACCCGAACTATGCGGCCGGCGCCGGTCGTGGTGGTGCGTGCTTACGGAAATTTTACGACCGAATTTGCCGGTTTTGCAGGGCGGGAGGGTCTACCTCCCCGACGTGCAAACCACGACCCCTCCCAAGGAGCAATCTCACATGAAGCGATTTCTTCCTTTCCTGGCAGCGCTGCTCGTGATCGCGCCGGCGGCGTTTGCCCAGAACGGCGGCGAGGGCAAGAGCCCGGCCCAGTTCTGTAAGAACGAGCTCGCCACGCTCGGCGCGGCGAACTTCAAGTCCCTGTACGCGCCCAACGGCCCTGCCGCGAGCGCCTTCGGCAAGTGCGTGTCCAAGCACGCCAGCGCCGACGCGGCCAACCGGACGAACGCGGCAAAGGCCTGCAGGGCCGAGATGGAGATGCCGGAGGCCGAGTTCCGCGCTACGCACGACGGCAAGTCGTTCGCGGAGTTCTACGGCAAGAACCGCAACGCGAGGAACGCGTTCGGCATGTGCGTCTCCTCGAAGGCACAGGCGGCGAACGCCAAGCAGGAGGCGACCCTGATGAAGGCCGCGAAGACCTGCAAGGCCGAGCGCGCGGCCAATCGCACTGCCTTCACCGCCCGGTACGGCGGGAAGGCAGCGTCTGCCTTCGGCAAGTGCGTCTCCTCGAAGAAGAAACGGCAGTAAAGCTGGGGGGGTCGGCTCTGCGGCCCGAGGGGGAGGCGTAAGCCTCCCCCTCGCTCGACTCTCGAGCTCGCCGATCGGCGTCAGTCGGGTGGGCGCACGACCGAGAACCTCGCGCAGGCGAAGTCGCCGTTCCGTCCGAGCTCCTCCAGCCGCAGCTCGATTCGGCGGGGCAGCAGCGGCGCACCCGCACCCAGCGTCACCGGCGCGAT
>DASVEW010000066.1:0-13787 GCA_036380355.1 Gaiellaceae bacterium
CAGCTGAACGCCGCGTTCGATCTCGGCACCGACACCGGCGTCCTCGTCGAGCAGGTCGTGCGGCGCGGACCGGCCGACCAGGCCGGGATTGAGCCGGGCGACGTGATCGTGCGGATCGACGACCGCGACATCGAGACGATCGAGGACGTGTTCGCCGAGCTCCGCGAGCACGATCCCAGCGAGACCGTCGAGGTGCGCGTGAAGCGCGGGGGCGAGGATCGGACCGTCGAGGTCCGCCTGGGCGAGCTCCCGGAGGGCTAGTCCCCTTGGGCGCCGACGGGGAGGAAGAACGACTGAACGTATTGGTGCCTCATGACGGCGATGAGCCTCGGGACGCGGTGGTAGGGCTTTGGGCAGTCGCCGATGACGCACCGCTCGCGGTAGTGGACGAGCCAGTAGGAAGGCGTGGGCCAGAGCCGGCGCGGCCGACCGTCGTAGCGAGCCCCTGGATAGCGGCGTTTCACATCGAGGACCGAATCGCCTGGTCGCAGCCCGACCGCGGTCCGCCAGCGCCGTCCTGAGGCACGGATCCAGCTGATCGAGATGCCGCGATACGTGCACGCCGACCGGCCGGGTGGGATGCCGCCCAAAGTCGCGAAGCTGATCCGGAGCCCGAGGCGGTCCCAGATCGCGACGGAGCTGATTGAGCTGGTCCGGCGGCACGAGCTGGGGCGGCCGAAGGCGCGAAGGGCGCCTCGCATCGTTGGGTCGCTCTGCACTCGGAAGGAGCCGACCCACTGCGAGTCGCGATCGGCTCGGATGACGGACCGGGCCGGGGCCCCACTCGCGGCGGATACGACGACGAGGACGACCACGGCCGCGCCGGCGAAACGCATCAGATGGTCTCCAGGCTCGCGCGCCGCCGGCCCTCGTGCTCGAACAGCCGGAACAGGGCGTAGCCGACGGCCGCGTAGGCCGCTCCGATCCCGAGCTCCGTCCAGACGAGGTGATCGACGTCCGCGAGCGACGCTCCGTCGGCGATCTCCCTCGCCGCCTCGATCCCGTGCGTCAGGGGCAGCGATCGACCCACCGCCTGCATCCAGCCGGGCAGCGACTCGAGCGGGATGTTGACGCCGCAGAAGAGGAGGAGCGAGAAGACGACGACGTTCGCGAGGAAGAACACGTCGCGGGCCCGGAGCCCGATCGCGCCGACGACGAGCCCGAGCGACGTGCACGCGAAGGCGCTCGCGGCGACGACGACGGCCAGCGCCGGGAGCTGCGACGCGGCGGGGTCGAAGTCGAGCAGCAGCCAGCTGACGAAGAACGCGAAGGACGAGGTGATGAACCCGTTCACGATCAGCGGGACCGAGCGGCCGAGGAAGAGCGGCAGCCTGTTCGCCGGGCTTGCCATCAGCGGCGAGAGCGTCTGCGTCCAGCGCTCGCCGCCGATCGTCATCGCCATCCCGTAGACGCCGGCCATCGCCGAGAGCTGTACGGCGTTCCCCGTCACGAAGAACTCGTCGTCGCGCAGCTGCGCGAACCTGCCGACGTAGGCGAAGAACAGCACCTGGAAGACCGGCGCTCCGAGCATGGTCGGGATGTAGTGGGTCGGGTGCATCCAGTTGAAGAGGGCGCGGTACGACAGGTAGCCGCCGACGAAGAAGACGCGGAGGTCCTGTCTCATGCGATCGCGAGCGTTGCGCGCTCGCGCGCGAGGCGCTCGAAGTGCTGGAGGGCGAAGTGCCCGATGACGAGGTAGACGGCTCCGAGCGCGAGGCACATCCCGATCTCCGGCCAGGGATTGCCGGCGATCGCTGCCTCGCGGAGCGCGTTGATCCCCCAGGTCGGGGCCAGCACCCACGAGATCGGCGCGACCCAGCCGGGGAGGAGCGAGAGCGAGATCAGGAGGCCGGTGACCAGCCAGACCGGGAACTCGAGCAGGTTCGAAAGGGCGTTCGCGTTCCGGTAGAGGACGAACGTCGAGGCGAGCACGAGCCCGAGCAGGCCGAGCCCGATCACGGCGGCGGGCAGCGCGACGGCGAACGCGAGCGGATTTGCGACGTCGAGCGGCACGTCGAAGAAGAGCCAGCCCCAGAGGAGCGTCGCCGTCAGCGAGTAGAGCCCGATCGTCGCGGTCGCGATCGTGAGCGGGACGATGACGAGCAGCAGCGGCGGCGGGACGGCGATCGAGTACTCGAGCGTCCCCTGCCAGCGCTGCCACTGGATCGCGCCGCCCGAGCCGAAGAGGGTCGACGACCAGATGCCCATCATCCCGGCCCCGAGCGCGACGTAGAGCAGGGTGCCCGGCCGCGCGCCGGCCTCGAACATGAAGTAGGCGACCGAGGCGAAGATCACCGGCTGGACGATGGAGGTCAGGAGGAAGAAGCCGGAGAGCGTCAGGTTCTTCACGTAGAAGCGCCAGCCGACCCAGAGCAGCCGAAGCGTGGTCATGCGATCTGGATCGAGGCGCGCTTCCGGCTCGAATGCTCCATGAAGCGCAGCGCCTGGTAGCCCACAAACGCATAGACGACGCCGATCGCGAACTCGGTAGCGAGCAGCCCGGTGACGTCGCCGAGCGAGGAGCCGTCGGCCAGGTCCCGGGCCGCCTCGATCCCGTGCGTGAGCGGGATGCTCCGTCCGATGGCCTCCATCCATCCGGGCATCTCCTCGAGTGGGACGTTCGCTCCCGTGAAGATCAGCAGCAGGCCGAAGATGATGTTGTTGAGCACGGCGGTCTCGCGCACTCGCAGGCCGATTGCGGCGGTGATGAGGCCGAGCCCCGTGCAGGCGAAGGCGGCGATGCCGATGACGAGCGCGATCGGGGGCCACGCCGACAGCGGCACGTCGATCCGCATGATCAGGCCGGCGACGAGCAGCGAGAAGGCGGCGACGAACATCGCGCTCACGATCACCGGCAGCCCGCGGCCGAGAAAGATCGGCAACCGGCCGGCAGGGCTGACGAGGAGGTACGCCAGCGTCTGCTGGTAGCGCTCGCCGGCGATCGCGTGCGTCATCGAGAAGATGCACGGGATCGACGCGTACTGGATCGCATTCCCGATCACGAAGAACTCGTCGGACTGGACGCCGGCCGCCCGCCCGATGTAGACGAACAGCAGGATCTGGAAGATCGGCGTGACGACGAGGCTGGGGACGAAGATCCAGGGCGAGAGCCAGTTGATCAGCCCGCGATACGCGGTCAGCCCGCCGATGAAGAAGATCCGGAGCGAGGTCCTCATGTCAGCGACAGGCTCGCGCGGGCGCGCGCTGCGCGCAGCACACGGTCAGTGACGAGCACGCCGATCGCGACATAGGCCGCGCCGAGCAACACGCACATGCCGATCTCCGCCCAGGGCGATCCCCCGTCGGCGGCCGAACGGATCGCTCGCATGCCCCAGGTCGGCGCGAGGAGCCACGAGATGGGGCGGACCCAGTCGGGGAGAAGCGCCAGCGGGACGAGAAAGCCGCAGACGAGCCAGACCGGGTACTCGGACATCGCTCCGAGCGCCCACGCATTCCGGTAGCGCGCGAAGGCGACCGCGATCAGGAAGCCGAGGGCCCCGATCGAGAGCAGCGTGGCCGTCACGGCGAGCGCGAAGGAAATCGGATCCTCGATGCCCAGCTCGATCCCGAATGCGAGCCGTCCGAAGAGCAGGGTCGTGACCATGCAGTAGAGCCCGATCGTCGCCGTCGCCAGGCCGATCGGAAGCAGGATCAGCGAGAAGTGCGCCGGTGCGGCCACGAGGATCTCGAGCGTCCCGTACCAGCGCTCCCGCTGGAGCGCCGACCCGGCCGCGACGCTCGTCGCCGTCCAGATCCCCATCACCGAGGCTCCCAGCCCGGCGAAGATCAGCGCGTCGGGGTCGCCGCCCTGGCGGAACATGAAGAACGCGACTGTCGCGAAGAACAGCGGCCACAGGATCGCGAGGAAGCTGTCGAAGGACGAGCGCCGCATCTGCTTGAACTGGAAGAGCCAGCCCATCCAGATCAGGCGGAGGGTGCTCACGACCGCTCCAGCGTCGCATGCCGGCGCCCCTGGTTCTCGAAGAAGCGCAGCAGCAGGTAGCCGGCGAGGAGGTACGCGGCGCCGATGACCAGCTCCGTGCCGACCAGATCGAGAACCGAGGACATGGAGGCTCCGCCCACCAGCTCCCGCGCTGCTTCGATCGAGTGCGTGAACGGGATCGCCTGCGAGATCGCCCGCATCCAGCTAGGCAGGTCCGCGAGCGGGACGTTCGCCCCTGTGAAGATGAGCAGGAAGCCGAAGAGGACGTGCGTCCGGGCCTGGCATCCACCCATCACACCCTGGCGACGAGCCACATTCTGAGACGAGTTCTAGCGTCGTCACTCGTCCGAGGAGACGAGCGAGACGTACGCGTCCTCGAGCGTGGGCTCCCGCTTCGAGATCCGGCCGACGCTGGCGCCGTCGAGCGACGACAAGAGCACCTGAGTCAGCTCGGCGTCCGGCTTGGTCTGGACGATCAGCATCTGGGCCTGCTCGCGCTCCTCGACGGACGCCGAGATCACGCCCGATAGCTCCCGGACCCGGTCCACGGCGCCGTCGGGGATCCCGAAGACCTCGATCTCGACGACCGTCCCTTCCGCGACGCCCCGCTTGAGGTCCAGCGGCGTTCCGTGCGCGACGATCTCGCCTTTGTTGATGACGGCGATGCGGTCGCAGAGTGCGTCCGCCTCGAACATGTAGTGCGTCGTCAGCAGCACCGTCTTGCCGGCGTCGACGAGCGAGGCGATCGTCGCCCGGAGCTCGCGCGCGCCGACCGGGTCGAGCCCGATCGTCGGCTCGTCGAGGAACACCACAGGTGGGTCGTGGAGCAGTCCGCGGGCGACGTGCAGCCGCTGCTTCATGCCGCGCGAGTAGCCCTCGGTGCGCTCCTGCTCCCGGCCCTTGAGGCCGACGAGGTCGAGCAGGCTCTCGATCCGCGGCTTCTGCTCCTTCGGCGGCACCCCGTAGAGCTCCGCGAAGTAGCGGAGGTTGTCGTAGCCGGAGAGGCGCTCGTAGACGCCGCGCTCGCCGCCGAAGACGTACCCGATCCGCTTCCGCACCTCCCGCGCGTCCTTGACGACGTCGTGGCCGAGCACCCTGGCGGTGCCGGAGGTCGGGATCAGGAGGGTGATCAGCATCTTGATCGTCGTCGTCTTGCCGGCGCCGTTGGGGCCGAGTAGGCCGAACAGCTCGCCCTTCTCGATCTCGAAGCTGACGCCCCGGACCGCCTCGACGTCCATCCACTTGCGGCGGATCGTCCCGGTGGACGTGCGGTACGTGCGATGGAGGTCGATCGCCTCGACGACGGCCATGCGCTTGAGCCTAGCTTCCGAATCCGCCTCCGCCAGGCGTCTCGATCCGCAACACGTCGCCCGGCTCGAGGTCGACGGTCGTCTTCGCAGGGAGCTCACGGCCGTTGAGGAGGTTCCGTCCCGCTTCGCCGGACCCGCCGCCCTCGGCGCCGGCCGGTCGGTGCGCCCGCCGCTCGCTCAGGATGGAGGCGCGGCAGGCCGTGAGCGCCTCGAGCTCTCGGACCACGCCGTCGCCGCCCCGGTAGCGCCCGTCGCCGCCCGAGCCGAGGCGAAGCACGTGACGGCGGACCCGAAGCGGGTAGGCCAGCTCGAGCGCCTCCGCCGGCGTCGTCAGCGTGTTCGACATCGTCACGTGGACGCCGCTCGGGCCGGGGCCGTCGGGGCAAGCGCCCTGGCCGCCGCCGATCGTCTCGTAGTACGTGAACTGCTCGTTGCCGAGCGTGAGGTTGTTCATCGTGCCCTGGCCCTGCGCCGGCACGGATACCGCCCGGCCGAGCGCGCGGAAGAGCACGTCGACGATCCGGCAAGAGGTCTCCACGTTTCCTCCGGCGACAGCGGCTCCCGGCCGGGCGTTGACGAGGGACCCCTGCGGGGCGGTGACCCGCACGGGCGCGAACGCGCCGGCCGATGCGGGCACGTCCGGATCGGTCAGGCAGCGGACGACGAAGTAGGTCGCCGAGCGCGTGACGGAGAGCGGGCAGTTGAGGTTGCCCGAATGCTGCGGCGAGGTGCCGGTGAAGTCCACCTCGAGCCCGTCGCCGGCGATCGTGACCGCTGCACGGATCTCGAGCTCGCCCTCAGTCGCCTCGAGGACGTCGGTAGCCTCGAACCGGCCGTCCGGCAGGTGCCCGATCCCGGCGCGGACGACGCGCTCCGAGTAGGCGAGGAGCTTGTCCATCGCGGCCCGGATGCGCGCGGCGCCGTGGCGGGCGCACAGCTCTGCGATCCGCTCGTCCGCGAGGCGATGCGCGGCGAGCTGGGCGCGGAAGTCGCCGTGGCGCTCGTCGGGGTTGCGCATCAGGGCGACGAGGCGATCGAGCGTTCCGGCCTCGAGGCGGGTGGGCGGGATGACGACCCCCTCCTCCTCGAGCGTCCGCGAGGCGGCGGGCATGCTGCCGGGCTCGACGCCGCCGACGTCGGCGTGGTGCGCGCGCGTGACGGCGAAGCCGAGGTCCGTGCGGGAGACGATCGTGATGTCCGGGAGATGCGTTCCGCCGGCGAACGGGTCGTTGAGGACGAAGACGTCGGCCCGGGACGGGTCATGTCGCATGACGGCCGCCACGGCATCCGGCATCGCCCCGAGGTGAACGGGGATGTGCTCGGCCTGCGCGACCATCCGGCCGCGCTCGTCGAAGAGGGCGGTCGAGCAATCGCGCCGCTCCTTGATGTTCGCCGAGAACGCCGAACGGACGAGGGCGGCGCCCATCTCCTCGGCGACCCCGCGAAGCGCGTGTCCGAGGACTTGGAGCTGAATGTTCACGCTCCCGTCACGCTTTCGTGAGCCTCCAGCTGCCACCATCCCTAACCCCCACCCACCCAGGGGGCAGCCAGCACGTGGCGCCGTCCAGCTCGACGAGCGCCGGGCCGGTTGCCGTCTTCCGCCGGCTTGCCGGGAGGACGAGCGGCGGGCCTGGGCGCACGTCGGCGGTCCGAACGGCCACGAGCTCCAGCGGGCGCCCCCGGTCGGAATAGCCGTACCGCGCCTCGTGGAGCGCATGGAACCGCTCGTCCAGCCCCGGGCCGAGCGGGACGGACAGCTCGAACGACTGACCCCGGTAGCGGAGATCCGCCTCGCCCTCGCCCGGAAGGTCGCCCGCCTCCGCGAGCGGCCGCACCTCGCTGCGAACGTGGTCGCGCCGCTCGTCGCCGACCGCGAGCCCCAGGGCCGACAGGACGCCCGCCGCCTCCGGCACGAGGACCGTCGAGACACCGAGCTCGTCCGCGAGGTCGCAGGCGTGGAGCGGGCCCGACCCGCCGAACGCCACGAGCGCGAGGTCGCGCGGGTCGCGGCCCCGCTCGACCGAGACGAGGCGAAGCGCCCGCAGCATCTCCGCGTTCACCACCTCGACCACGTCGGCCGCGTCGATCCCGTCCAGCGCGTGCGCTGCTGCCGCCGCGTCGAGCTCGAGACCGTCCGCGAGCCGGCGAGGAAGCCGCCCGAGGACAAGATTCGCGTCAGTCACCGTCGGCCGGAGACCGCCCAGCCCGTAGCAGGCTGGCCCGGGCACGGCTCCGGCGCTCTCCGGCCCGACGCGCAGCGCGCCGCCTCCGTCGACCCACGCGATCGAGCCGCCGCCGGCGCCGACCGTGTGGACGTCGACGCTCGGCAGCCGGATCGGGAAGCCGGCGATCGTCCGCTCGAGGGAACGCTCCGCCTCGCCGCCGGAGATCAGGCAGACGTCCGTCGAGGTACCGCCCATGTCGAAGGCGATCGCATCCCGGAAGCCGGCGAGTGCAGCGACACGCGCAGCGCCGACCACGCCCCCGGCCGGCCCCGAGAGCAGCGCCCAGGAGGCGTGCGCGGCCGCCTCCTCGAGCGATGCGACCCCGCCGGACGAGCGCATCACGAGCGGCTCGGGCAGGCCGGCTGCCCGCGAGCGCTCGCCGAGCGCGCGCAGATAGCCGGCAAGCCTCGGACCGAGGTACGCGTCCGCCGCCGTCGTCGACGCCCGTTCGTACTCCCTGAACTCGGGGGAGACCTCGTGCGAGGCGACGACGTGTGCCGCCGGGAGCCGGCGCGCCAGCTCGTCCGCAACGGCACGCTCGTGCCGCGCGTCGCGGAACGAGAAGAGGAGGCAGACAGCGACTGCCTCCGCGTCGAGGTCTGGCAGCGAGTCGAGGTCGAGCGGCTCGAGGATCCCGTCGGGGCCGATTCGCTCCCGGACGCCGTGGCAGTCCCGGATCGTCACGAGCGGCTCGGGGTGTGCCTCGCACAGCCGGTAAAGATGGGCCCGGTTCTGCCGCCGGACGTGGAGCAGGTGCTCGAAGCCCTCCGTCGCGACGAAAGCAGTCCGCGCGCCCTTCCGCTCGAGCAGCGCGTTCGTCGCCACGGTCGTCCCGTGCGTGAACCGTTCGACGTCGGACGCTCCGACCGCCGCCACCGCCGCCAGCACCGAGTCCTCCTGCCGCTCGGCGGTCCGCACCTTGGCCGTGCGGAGCTCGCCGTCCGCGATCAGCGCCGCGTCGGTAAACGTCCCGCCCACATCCACCCCGAGAACAACCATCGGCCTTGCCGCGTTCTAGTGTCGTGGAGATGGCGAGCTCATTCGAGATTCCTCTGCGCGGCCCGGCCGGCGAGCCCGTCGACCTCTGGCGGACGATCGTCTCCCACGGTGTCGCCTCGCTTCCGCCGGCCGACGTCGACGAGGACTCCCGCGTGATGACGGTCACGCTGCCCGTCTCCGGCGCGAAGCCGCGCACGGTCCGCCTCCGACAGGGCCGCAAGGGCAAGGCGAGGGTCGACGTGCTCGGCCCGCCGCTCGGCGCGCGGGCCCGCGGGGGGCTCGAGCGCTCCGTCTGCCGCGTCCTCAACCTGGACGAGGACCTGTCGCCGCTCTACGAGGTCGCCCGCACCGACCCCGAGCTCGAGTGGATCGGCGCCGGCGCCGGCCGGATGGCGCGCGGAGCCACGGTCTTCGAGGATGTGGTCAAGACGATCTGCACGACGAACTGCACCTGGTCCGCAACGCAACGGATGGTCGGCGCGCTCGTCGAGCATCTCGGCGAACCGTCGGCCGGCGGCCACGGCAGGTCCTTCCCGACGGCCGAGGCGATGGCGGCGACGCCGGAGGCCTTCTACCGCGACGTCGCGAAGGCCGGCTACCGCGGCGCCTATCTCCGCACGCTCGCGGCGTCCGTCGCCGACGGCTCGCTCGACCTCGAGGCCCTTGCAACCGCCGTACCCGACGAGCTGCACGACGACGAGGTCGAGGAGCTGTTGCTCGCGCTCCCCGGCGTCGGACCCTACGCGGCGGCGCACATCATGATGTTGATCGGCCGCCATTCCCGCCTGATCCTCGACTCCTGGACGCGGCCGAAGTACGCTCGCCTGAACGGCGGCCGCAAGGCGAGCGACCGGACGATCGAGCGCCGCTTCCGGCGCTACGGGCCCTACGCGGGGCTTGCCTTCTGGCTGTACCTCACCCGCGATTGGGTGGAGGAGTCGTGAGGCCGGCGTAGAAATCAGAACGTTTCGCCGCCGGCTGCCGTATCGTTTGTCGGCGTGAAACGCCTGCTCGCCTTCATGTTCGTCGCCGCGGTCAGTTTGGGGGTCGCCGCGCCCGACGCCGCCCGCAAGCCGGTGGTCATCGCCCCCGGCGTGACGATCGGCGGCGTTCCCGTCGGCGGGAAGATGTCCGAAGCGGCCCGGACCCGCGTGGAGGCCGCGTTCGGCCGGCCGCTCCGCCTGCAGTTCCGCGACAAGCGGTGGCGGATCAGCCCGCGCTACCTCGGCGCGAGCGCGGGGATCGACCGCGCCGTCGCCCAGGCGCTTCTCGCGCCGCCGCGCACGCGTGTCCGCCTCAGGGTCGCCGCCGCGCAGCCGCGGATCCGGCGCTACGTCAACCGCCTCGACCGCCTCTTCTCGTTCGACGCCGTGAACAGCGCGGTGGTCGGTGTCGCCGGCGGCCGGCCGCAGTTCACGGAGGCGAAGACCGGTCTCGCCGTCGAGAAGGAGGGCATGGCGGAGGCACTCACGCGTGCGCTGCGAACGACGAACCGGCGCACGCCGATCGAGCTGATCGTGCGGCGAATCGAGCCGAAGGTGACGCCGGAGAGCTACGGGCCGGTCGTGATCATCCACCGCGAGTCGAAGCGGCTCGCGCTTTTCGACGGGACGACGCTCGTCCGCCGCTTCGGCATTGCAACCGGAAGTGCCGAGTACCCGACGCCGCTCGGGAACTACAGCATCGCGACGAAGCAGATGGACCCCTGGTGGATCCCGCCGCCCGACTCCGACTGGGCGAAGGACGCGAAGCCGATTCCGCCCGGGCCCGGCAACCCGCTCGGTACCCGTTGGATGGGCCTGACCGCGCCGCTCGTCGGCATCCACGGCACGCCGGACGCCGCGTCGATCGGCTACTCGGCCTCCCACGGCTGCATCCGCATGCGCGTCCCCGAGGCAGAGTGGCTCTTCGGCCGAGTCAGCGTCGGGACGCCGGTCCTAATCGTTCCCTCGTAGCCGCGTCGAGGACGCCGACCAGCGGCCGCGGCATCTTCTCCAGATCGAGCGCTTGCACGAGATACGCCGCGTAGCGGAGCTTACGGCGCCCGCCGCTGCCCATCCAGCGCCGGAGCTGCTCCTCGGCGGGCTGGCCGAGCCACGCCGGCTGCCGCTGGAGCGTTCGGAAGGCCTGGAGATCTCCGTTCGACTCGGCGACCTCCTCGACCGCGGCGGCGCCCGAGGACGACGGTATTCATGAGCGGTCCTAGGATGCACGCCGACGAGCTGGACATCGACGCCGCGCTCGTGCGGCGCCTGGTCGCCGCCCAGTTCCCGCAGTGGGCGGCGCTCCCGGTCGAGCCCGTGCTCCCGTGGGGGACGGAGAACGCGCTCTTCCGGCTCGGCGTGGACCTGGTGGTGCGGCTTCCCCGCCGGAGCCGGACGGCCGAGCGGCTCGAGAAGGAAGGGGAGTGGCTGCCGCGGCTCGCGCCCGCGCTGCGGCTGGCCGTCCCCGTGCCGCTCGGCGCTGGAGCTCCCGGCGACGGGTACCCCTCGACGTGGGCGGTCTACAGCTGGTTGCCGGGCGTGCCCGCGACGGCGGCGGCCCCGGACGACGAGCGGCGGCTCGCGACCGACTTGGCGCAGTTCGTCGCCGACCTGCAGCGGATCGATCCTTCGGGCGGCCCTACGCCCGGCGAGCACAACTTCTTCCGCGGCTGTCCGCTCGCGCTGCGGGACGGGTCGACCAGGGAGTCGATCGCCACGCTCGCCTCGACGATCGACGCGGACGCCGTGACCGCGACATGGGAGGAGTCCCTCGCGGCGCCGGCCTGGGAGCGTGATCCGGTCTGGATCCACGGCGATCTCGACACGCGGAACCTGCTCGTCGCCAACGGACGGCTCCGCGCGGTCATTGACTGGGGCGGCCTCGGCGTCGGCGACCCGGCCGCCGACGTGATGGTCGCCTGGAAACTCCGTTCCGGCGAGGCGCGAGAGGTCTTCCGCTCCAACCTTGCCGTCGACAACGCCACCTGGGCCCGAGCACGCGGCTGGGTTCTCTCCCAGGCGGTGATGGCCCTTGCGTACTACACCCCGGAGACGAATCCGGTGCTCGTCCAGGAGGCGGAGCGCTGGCTGGCGGTCGCGCTCGCCGAGTCCTGAGGCTCGCAGCTCGTCTGCGTCTCGCCTTCACAGCAGCCGAGCTTGAAGCGGCACCTGGGGCACTGCCAGGTCCCGTGCCGCCACTCCATCGCGGCGCTGCAGCGCCAGCATGCCTCGGCGGCCATGCGGAAAAGGCTAGGAAGGACTGCGGACGAGTCGCTACACTTCCGCGGCGCGGCGGCGTAGCTCAGTTGGTTAGAGCGTCGGACTCATAACCCGAAGGTCGGTGGTTCGAATCCACCCGCCGCTACCTTCCGCGTAGAGGAAAAGACGAGGACATGGCAACTGGCGTAAGAGTTGGAATCACGCTCGCCTGCACCGAGTGCCGGCGACGCAACTACCAGACCGAGAAGTCGAAGCGGAACAGCCCGGACCGCTTCGAGGCGAAGAAGTACTGCCGCTGGTGCGGCAGGCACACGACCCATCGCGAGACCAGGTAGCCATGGCCCGGAGCACCCGCCAGCAGCGCCGGCGCAACCGGCAGAAGCAGCAGTCTCAGGCCGACGGCCAGCAGCAGCAGCAACAGCAGAAGGGCGTCAGTCAGCGAGCGCGCAGCCGCCAGGCCGCCGTCCGGCCCGCCGCGCAGCCGCCGAAGACGCAGACGGGGCGCCGTGGTGGGGGTGGCGGCAGCCGCCGGTTCATCGCCGAGTGCTGGGCCGAGCTGAAGAAGGTCGACTGGCCCGGCCAGGGCCAGGTCCTGACGGGGACGGTCGTCGTCCTGATCGCCTGCGCGATCGTCGGGACGTACCTGTGGCTCGCGGACCTCGCGTTCCAGCCGCTCGTCGAGCGGATCCTGCTCGGCCGCTAGAGGGTCACGGATGTTCCGCTGGTATGTGATCAACACCTACTCGGGCCACGAGAACAAGGTCAAGGCGAACCTGGAGCACAGGATCGTCTCGATGAACCAGGCACCGCGCTTCCGCCGCGTGGTCGTCCCGACCGAGCAGGTGATCGAGACGAAGGACGGGCAGAAGGTGCAGGCCGAGAAGCGCGTGCTTCCCGGCTACGTCCTCGTCAACATGGACCTGAACGACGACGCGTGGGGCGTCGTCAAGAACACGCCCGGCGTGACCGGTTTCGTGGGCGCCGCGGGCAAGCCGATCCCGCTGTCGCAGCCCGAGGTCGACCGGATCCTCCGCACCGGCACCGCGACCGGCGAGCGGCCGCGCGCCCAGGTCGAGTTCTCGCTCGGCGAGTCGGTGAAGGTAACCTCCGGGCCGCTCTCGGACTTCGACGGCGAGATCGTCGACGTCCAGCCGGACTCCCAGAAGCTCAAGGTTCTCGTGGACATCTTCGAGCGGCAGGTGCCCGTTGAGCTCGGTTTCGACCAGGTGAAGAAGATCGACTGATGGCCAAGAAGGTTCTGACACTCATCAAGCTGCAGATCCCGGGCGGGCAGGCGAACCCTGCGCCGCCGGTCGGCCCTGCGCTCGGTCAGCACGGCGTGAACATCATGGAGTTCTGCAAGGCGTTCAACGCGCAGACGCAGCAGGAGAACGGCCGCATCATCCCGGTCGAGATCACGGTCTACGAGGACCGCTCCTTCGACTTCATCACGAAGACGCCGCCGGCCGCCGTCCTGATCAAGGAGGCGCTGCGGCTCGAGAAGGGCTCGGGCGAGCCGAACCGCGAGAAGGTCGGCCGGCTGACCCGCGATCAGGTCCGCCAGATCGCCGAGACGAAGATGCCCGACCTGAACGCCCGTGACATCGACGCCGCCGCGGAGATCATCGCGGGCACCGCCCGGAGCATGGGCGTGGAGGTGGCTAAATGACGGCCCCCTCCCGCACGTACCGCACTGCCTGGGGTGCGCAGGGCCGCGCCTGGCGGCGTCCTCAGTCGCGCCCGTACCTTCTAGGTACGAACGCTCCCTGCGTCCTTGCCAGCCACGCCCCTGCGCAGCCAGTCAGCACGGCCCGCGCGAGAGGTGACCGTCCGTGAGCCAGCACGGCAAGAAGTACCGCAGCGCGCGCGCCGAGATCGACCGCGAGGAGCTCTACAGCCCGGCCCAGGCGGTCCGGATGCTGAAGGGCTGGCCGGAGCGCCGCTTCGACGAGACCGTCGAGGTGCACTTCAACCTCGGCCTCAACGTCCGCCACGCCGACCAGCAGCTCCGCGGGACGCTGATGCTCCCGCACGGCACCGGCCGCGACACGCGCGTCGCCGTCTTCGCCGAGGGCGAGAAGGCGAAGGAGGCGCAGGACGCGGGCGC
>DASVEW010000067.1:0-10505 GCA_036380355.1 Gaiellaceae bacterium
CAGCTCTGCGGCGTCGGCGAGCGCACGCATGTAGTCGGCCCAGCGCGGCTCGTCGGCGAGCAGCGGCGCCAGCAGCTCTCGGCCTCGCCGCATGTCTCCTGCCTGGGCCGCGTCGAGGATCTCAGCGAACCGGACGTCGAGCGCGTCCATGTGGAAGGCACGTGCCGCCTCGGCACGGTTGTCCCCGTCGAGCGCGCGGTAGCCGTCCTCGAGATCGAGGAGGCGCCGCAGCTCCCGGAGCGGCTCCGAGTGGTCGTCGACACGCAGGTCGGACACGCGTTCCCACGGCGGGCCCTCGGCCGGGACGACAAGGAGGCCCGCCGCCTGCTTGCCCCGCCAGTCGCCGCCGGCCGCTTCGGCGGCGTCCAGGGCGGCCAGGAGCCGGCGCGCCAGTGTCCCGCTCGCCTCCGCGAACGCGTCGACCATGGACTCCCACACCGCGGGGCCCGCGACGCAGTTCGCCTGCGCGCTGACGCCGTCCCCGATCCGATGCCCCGAGGCGGGAATGGTCCGCTTGCCGGTGTGGACGGCGACCTCGCCGTCGGCCGCCAGGATTGCGACCTGCCGCGTCTGAAACTGCGGGTCTGCGGCGAGAAGGCCGTCGAGCGCGAGCTTCGGCGGCTTGCCGGCCCGCAGGAGCTCGAGGCCGAGCGGCCCGTAGCTCTTCTCGCCGTAAGCCTGGGTCGCGACGGCGCCCACGCCCGGCCAGGCCCACGGGACGACGGCGGCGGCGGCGAACGCACGCGACTGCACCGCGACACCGAGCTCGCCGCTCTTCTCGTCTCGGGCGACGATCGAGTAGGTCATGCGATCCGTCCACGCAGCCAGGCGAGCACCTGGGCCGCGTTCTCGTCCGGCGGGAAGACCGGGTAGAAGACCTTGACGATCCGGCCCTCCTCCGCGACGAGCGCCAGCCGCTTGTAGAGGCGCTTGCCCTCGAACTCGAAGGTCGGCAGGCGGAGCGCGTCGGCGAGCCGCAGCTCAGGGTCGGCGGCGACGGCGTGGGGGAGACCGAGCCGCTCGGCCGCCTCGCGCTGGTCGTCGATCGTCTGGGCCGAGAGGCCGACGACGGTCGCGCCCATCGCGCGGAGCTCCGCTCCCCAGTCGCGATAGCCGCAGGATTGCGGCGTGCAGCCGCGCGCGCCCGGCGTCTCGTCCCACCCGGTCGGCGGCTCGACCCCGGGCCGGCCGGTGCGCGGGTACGCGTAGAGGACGAGCAGCTCCGTCGCTGCGGCGGCGAGATTCAGCTCGCCCTGGGTCGTCTCGAGGTAGACGGGCGGGACGAGCCTGCCCTCGAGGTGGTCGGCGGCGCCGTCGTCCTCCGGCACGGGAAGGCCGGCAGGCAACACGGTCGGGTCGTACGTCATTCGAGCGCCGCCTTCAGCGCGGCGAGGTTCTCCTGCCGGACCTGGTCGGGCAACGGCGGGAGGACGTCGTCCCAGATCGCGACGAAGCTGCCGGTCAGCTGCGGCAGGCGGGCGGGCCGCGCCATGAACCACCAATGAAGGTGCTCGCTTCCGTCTCCCCAGCGGCAGACGTGGACGCGGCCGATCTCCCCGACCGACCGCACGGCTCGTTCGATTCGGGCCAGCTGGATCCCGAGCTCCGCCGCCAGCTCGTCGGGCAGATCACCCGGGTCGGCGTAGTGGCCGCGCGGCATGAGGAGCACGATGACCGGCAACCCGTACTCGGCCTGCGGCGCCACGAGCCGCCACCGCTCGTCCGTCCAGAGGAATTCCTCGTCGGATGCAGTGCACGCCCAGCAGTCGACCCCGCCCGCGCCGACCCGAGGCAGCTCGGCCTCGATCGGCGGTGCGAGCGACCGGGGCCGCAGCTCGCCGTCGAACGGCCACGTCTCCCACTCGTGGACCGGGGGCATGCGGAGGGCGTCCTTCGCCCGCTCGTACAGCTCCTCGGGCGTTTCGGGCATCGCCTGCGATGCTAACCCCGTGGAGTGGCCCGACTCCTTCTATGCGCTCAAGCGCGGTGAGGGCTGCCCGATGTGCGAGCAGGGCCGGCCGGAGGACAACGACTACGGCATCCGCTTCTTCGCGGGAGACGTCGCCGACGCCTATCTCCAGAAGGCCGCCATCCAGCGCGGGTACTCGGTCGTGGTCTGGCGCGGCCGCCATGTCGCCGAGCCGACCCAGCTGTCGGACGACGAGGCCGCCGCCTACTGGCTCGAGCTGCTCGGGGTCTGCGCTCCGCGCGCTGCTCGCCTAGCGACGTTGCCGGCCCGGGTCGCGGGTCAGTAGTTCGCCGCAGGCCCGATCAGCCCCGACGCCGATGTGAGCGGTGCGAGCTCGGCTCACGCTGCCGCTATGAGTGCAGAGCCTGGGGTCGACCTCTACTGGCTCCCGCTCGGCGCGGGCGGCCGCTCGGTGCGACTGAACGGGCGCGTCTTCGAGGCGGTGGCTGCGCGGCTCGAGCGGAGGCCACCTCGCGACCTGTACCACTCGGCGCTCGAGGTGCGCGTGCCGGAGGGCCGCTGCGTGATCGAGATGACGCCGATCCCCGACGTCAACGGCGGCGAGCGTGGCGTTGTCGCCGAGGGTGCGGTCGGAAGCCGCTGGGCGGGACGCTTCCGGATCTTCCGCTACGAGGTGCGCCGCTGGTTCGGCGGGATCATCCCGGACGCCGACGAAGCAGTCGACAGTCCGCAGCGACTCACGGATGATCCAGATCTGGCGCAGCGCGTGCTCGACCTCGTCGCGCACGTTCCCACGCCGGTTTGGGGTCGCGACGAGCTTCGTGCGGGCGAGATGTGGAACTCCAACTCGCTGATCGCCTGGCTCATCGCGCGCTGCGGCCTCAGCGCCGAGTCGATCACGGTCCCGGCGGGTGGACGCGCTCCAGGTTGGCGTTCCGGGCTCGCCGTGGCGCGCCGCGAGGCAGCCGAGCTTCAGGTCGAAGCTACCGCGCACCAGGCACGGGCGGTGAGCGAGAACGGGCCCTCCGGCTCTCCCAGGCGGCGTGCGAACTCCCCCCGGAGCCGTGCCTGCGCGTCCGCGTCGAGCGCTGCCGTATACGCACCCGCGGGGCCCACGCCCGTCGGGAACGGCGCCCAGAGGTCGTCGAAGTCCTCGTAGGAAGCCTCCACGACGATCGGTTTGACGTCCACGTCGTCGAGGCCGGTGCTCCGCCAGAGCTCGCCGAGCTCCTCCGGCGTCGAGAACCGCATCGTGTGCTGCTCCATCTGCGGGGTCGCACGCTCGGGGTCGAGGGCCGCTGCCGACTCCCAGAACGTCCGCAGCATCGTCATCCCGCCGCCGTAGTCCCACACGCAGCCCGCGACGACGCCTCCGGGCCGCGTCACCCGTGACATCTCCCGGAGTCCCTGCTCGGGATCCGCCAGGAAGTTGACCACGAGCTGTGACAGCGTCACGTCGAACTCGCCGTCGGCGAACGGGAGCGACTCGGCCGATCCGACGACGACCCGCGCACCGGGCACCCGGTCCCGGGCCGCCTCGACGAACGGCTCGGACGGGTCGACGCCGGCGACGTTCGCCGCCCCGGCCGCGTCGGCGAGCGCCGCGACCAGCGCCCCCGACCCGCAGCCGACGTCGAGCGCGCGCTGGCCGGGCCGCACCCTGGCCGCATCGCACATGGCGCGCGCCAGGGCAGGGCTGTACCGGCCGACGAAGCGGTCGTAGACATCGGCGGGGCCGCGGAACATCTCGCGCTGATCGGCCAAGGCCACAAGTGTCTCACTGGGTACGCTGGGGCCGATGGACGCGCTCTCCGTTTTCAGCCCCGGAACGCGCGCCTGGTTCGAGCGGACGTTCGACGGACCGACCCCCGCGCAGGAGCTCGGCTGGCCGAAGATCGCCTCCGGCGCGCACACGCTCATCCAGGCCCCCACGGGGTCGGGGAAGACCCTGGCGGCGTTCCTCTACGGGCTCGACCGGCTGCTCGAGGAGCCCGGTGAAGGCACGCGCCTCGTCTACGTCTCGCCGCTGAAGGCGCTCAACTACGACATCGAGCGCAACCTGCGCGGCCCCCTCGCCGGCCTGCAGGCGGACGTGAAGGTCGCGGTCCGCACCGGCGACACGCCGCAGAAGGAGCGGCAGGCGATGCTCCGCGAGCCGCCGGGCCTCCTGATCACGACACCGGAATCGCTGTTCCTGATGCTCACCTCCCGCGCGCGGGAAACCCTGACCGGCGTCCGCACGCTGATCCTGGACGAGATCCACGCCGTCGCCGGGACGAAGCGCGGAGCCCATCTCGCGCTGAGCGTGGAGCGGCTCGAGCGCCTGACCGGCGAGCCCTTCCAGCGAATCGGCCTCTCGGCGACCCAGCGTCCGATGGAGGAGATCGGCAGGTTCGTCTCCGGCGGCCGCCCGATCGAGCTGGTGGACGCCGGCCGCTCGAAGGAGCTCGACGTCGAGGTCGTCGTCCCGCTCGAGGACATGCGGGAGCCTGGAATCAACGCCGAGATCACCGACCTCCTCGGCACCGGCGGTGAGTCACGCGGGCAGTCGATCTGGCCCTCGATCTACCCACGGCTGCTCGAGCTCGTGGAGGCCCACCGCTCGACGATCGTCTTCGTCAACAACCGCCGCCTGGCCGAGCGACTCGCACTGCGCTTGAACGAACTCGCGGAGAAGGAGATCGCACGCGCCCACCACGGCTCCCTGGCCCGGGAGCAGCGGCTGGAGGTGGAGGAGCTCCTGAAGCGTGGCGAGATCCCCTGCCTGGTCGCCACCTCGTCGCTCGAGCTCGGCATCGACATGGGCGCGGTCGACCTCGTAATCCAGGTCGAGTCGCCGAAGTCGGTCGCCCGCGGGCTGCAGCGGATCGGCCGCGCCGGCCACGATCTCGCGTCCGTCTCGAAGGGACGTGTCTTCCCGAAGTTCCGCGCCGACTTGCTCGAGTCCGCGGTCGTGGTCCGGCGGATGAAGGAGGGTGCGATCGAGGAGACGCAGATCCCGCGCAACCCGCTCGACGTCCTCGGGCAGCAGATCGTCGGCATCGCCTCGCAGGAGGAGATCGAAGTCGAGGAGCTGCACCGGCTCGTCAAACGGGCCTATCCCTTCGCCGACCTCTCCCGGGTCCAGCTCGAGAACGTCCTCGACATGCTCGCCGGCCGCTATCCGTCGGACGAGTTCGCCGAGCTGCGGCCCCGGATCGTCTGGGACCGGACTGCCGGAGTGATCCGCGGCCGGGGCGGCGCGGCGCGGCTCGCGGTGACCAACGCGGGGACGATCCCCGACCGCGGTCTCTTCGGGGTCCACCTGGTCGACGGCGGCGGGAGGGTCGGCGAGCTCGACGAGGAGATGGTCTACGAGGCCCGCGCCGGCCAGACCTTCATGCTCGGCGCCTCCACCTGGCGGATCGAGGAGATCACGCGCGACCGCGTCCTCGTCTCCCCGGCGCCCGGCGTTCCCGGCGCGATCCCGTTCTGGAAGGGCGAGGGGCCGGGCCGGCCGTACGAGCTCGGCGAGGCGATCGGCAAGGCCTCCCGCGAGCTCGCGTCGCTGCCGGACGAAAAGGCCGACGAGCGGCTCCGGACCGAGTACTCGCTCGACCCGCTCGCCGCGAAGAACCTGATGACCTTCCTCCGGGAGCAGGAGCAGGCGACCGGCGCGGTTCCCTCCGACCTGACGATCGTCGTCGCGCGCTTCCGCGACGAGATCGGCGACTGGCGTGTCTGTGTCCTGACGCCGTACGGCGCCCGAGTGCACGCGCCGTGGGCGCTCGCCGCGTCGGCGCGGCTGCAGGAGTCGCTCGGCGTCGACGCCCACGTCCTCTGGTCGGACGACGGCATCGCCTTCCACTTCCCGGACGCCGACGCCCCGCCGCCGACGGAGCAGCTCGTGCTCGACCCGGACGAGATCGACGACCTCGTGATGGCCGAGCTCCACGGCACCGCCCTCTTCGGCTCTCACTTCCGCGAGAACGCTGCCCGCGCGCTGCTGATCCCGCGCCGCCGCCCCGGTGAGCGGACGCCGCTCTGGCAGCAGCGGCTGAAGGCCCAGAGCCTGCTCCAGGTGGCGAAGAAGTACGGGTCCTTCCCGGTCATGCTCGAGACCTTCCGCGAGTGCCTGCAGGACGTGTTCGACCTGCCGGCGCTGAAGCGGCTCCTCCACGGGGTCAAGACCCGGCAGATCGACCTGGTGGACGTCGAGAGCGCCTCGGCCTCGCCGTATTCGGCCTCGCTCCTCTTCGACTACATCGCGACGTACATGTACGAGGACGACACGCCGCCCGCCGAGAGGCGGGCGCAGGCGCTGTCGCTCGACCGCGACCTCCTGCGCGAGCTGCTCGGCCAGGAGGAGCTGCGCGACCTCCTCGACCCGGGCGCCCTCGACAAGGTCGAGACGTCGCTCGCAGGGGAGGCCAAGGACGCGGACGGCCTCCACGACCTCCTCCTCCGTCGCGGCGACCTGCGGCCGGGCGAGTTCGACGAGGCCTTCGCCGCTGTCCTCGAGGCCGAGCGCCGGGCGGTGCGCGTCCGCGTCGGCGGGGAGGAGCGGCTGATCGCCGCCGAGGACGCGGGCCGCTACCGCGACGCGCTGGGCGCGATGCCTCCGAGCGGCTTGCCCGACGCCTTCCTGGAGTCCGCCGACCAGCCGCTGCGCTCGCTCCTGGCGCGGTTCGCACGCGGTCGCGGGCCGTTCACGACCCGCGAGGCCGCGGAGCGCTTCGGCATTGACCCCGAGCGGGCCGAGGCCGAGCTGACCGAGCTGGAGCGGGAGGACAGGCTCGTCCGCGGCGAGCTCCGGCCGGGCGGAACCGAGCGCGAGTGGTGCGACCCGGACGTCCTGCGACGGATCCGCCGCGCCTCGCTCGCGGCGCTCCGCAAGGAGGTCGAGCCGGTCGAGCATGTCGCCTTAGCCCGCTTCCTGCCCGGCTGGCACGGGATCGACCGGCGCGCGACCCTCCGCGAGGCGCTTGTCCCGCTCCAGGGGCTCGCGCTTCCCGTCTTGCTCTGGGAGTCTGAGGTGCTGCCGCGGCGCGTCCCGAACTACGCGCCGGCGCAGCTCGACCAGCTCTGTGCCACCGGCGAGCTCGTCTGGGTCGGTGCCGGCCTCGACCGGGTCGCCGTCTACTTCCGCGAGGACGCGGCCGTGCTCGGCAAGCCCGAAGGCATCGACCGGCCCGAGGGCGAGGTGCAGGACAGCATCCGCGAGGCGCTCGCGCGCAGCGCGGAGTTCTGGTTTGACCTGCTCGCTGCCACCGGCCTCGAGTCCGAGGCGGCGCTGCCCGCGCTCTGGGAGCTCGTCTGGGCCGGGGAGGTGACGAACGACGCCTGGACCCCGCTTCGGGCAGGCCGACGCTACGGCGTGCCGAAGCCCGAGCGGCGGCCGCGCCGCTTCTCCCGCCGCCGGGCGACCGCGATCACGGCGACCCAGGGGCGCTGGTCGCTCACCGATCGCCTCTTCACCGGCGAGCGTGACCCGCGCGCCCTCGCCGAGCTGCTGCTCGAGCGCCAGGGCATCGTCACGCGCGACGGCGTTCGCGCCGAGGGGATCCCGGGCGGCTACTCGGCGGTGTACGCGGAGCTGAAGGCGCTGGAGACGCTCGGGCTCTGCCGGCGCGGCTACTTCGTGGAAGGGCTGGGAGGTGCGCAGTTCGCCCTGGGCGGAGCGGTGGAGCGGATTCGCGAGCTTCGGCCCAGGGACGACGAGCCTGCCGACGACGTCTCGGTTCTCGCCGCCGCCGATCCTGCCCAGCCGTACGGCGCGGCTCTCCCGTGGCCGAAGAGGGCCGGGGCGCGGGCGGCGCGCGTCGCCGGCGCCTACGTCGTCCTGATCGGCGGCGAGGCGGCACTCTTCGTCGAGCGCGGCGGAAAGACGCTCGTGCCGCTCCGCGACCCCGATCCCGAGTGGCTGCGGCCCGCTCTGGCGGCGCTCGTGGAGCACGTGAAGAGCCGGCGCGGGACGAAGCGCCTGGCCGTCGAGCGCTTCGACGGCGAGCCGGTGGGGGAGACGGATGCGATGCCGCTCCTCGTGGAGGCGGGCTTCAAGGCCGGGCCCCGCCGAGCAGTGCTCCGACCGTGATTCTGCCTAGCCGACCGCGCTGCGGACCGCCTCCAGATCCTCCGCGCCGAGCACGAGCCTCGTGTTCGTCGCGAGGTAGGCGAGATCGAGGCTGGCGTCCGCGCCGGCGATCCGCCGTGCGATGACGCCCAGCGCGCCGGGCCGGTCTTCGATGTCGACCACGAGTACCTCTCGCTCGTCGCCCACGTCGAACCCCGCACCCTCGAGCGCGCCGCGGGCGGCTGCAGCGTCGTCGACGAGCAGGTGCAGGGTGCCGGTTCCCTCGCTCGCGTAGCCGCAGAAGCCCTCGATGTTGACGCCGGCGGCGCCGAGCGCCTCGCCCAGCTCCGCCAGGATGCCGGGCCGGTCCTCGAGCGTGATCGTCAGATCCTTCGCCATCTTCTCCCCTCCTAGCCTTCGTACGGTTCCCACGCGAGATCGGCCACGTCCGCCCTCGTGATCGCGATCAGATCGGCCGTCCGCACCCGAACCGACCGCTCGTGCGAGCCTGCCTCGAGCACGACCGTCTCCCGCGCAGCCAGCCTCGAGTCCACCAGCACACGGTCGCCCGCGCCGCCGAAGGGCGGGACGGCACCGAGCTCGAAGTCCGGGTAGTCGCGAGTGAGATCCTCCTCCGTGGCGAGGTGGATGCGCTTCCCGCCCTCGACGTGCTCACGCACCTTGTGCAGGTCGATCCGCTCGGACGCCGGCAAGACCGCCCGCACGTAGCCGGCAGGCGTGGAGAGGACGAGGGTCTTCGCGACCTCTTCCGGCTCGACGCCGAGCGCTTTCGCCTCGGCTGCCGCCGTCTCCGTGCGCGGATGAGGCAGCAGCTCGTAGACGAGGCCCGCTTCGTCGAGGATGGTCGTGACGTCCTTCTCGGCCGTGATGCCTCCTCGTCGAAGACATGATCTCAGACGCGGTTCCCGGCCGCACTCCAGCGGGCACTCTTCGGCCCGTAGATGAAGGCGATCGCACTGGTCCTGGCGAGCATCGCCCTGGTCGGCTGCAGCCGCATGGCCGGGGGAGGCGGCGGCGGCGCGGAGCCGGCCGAGGAATCGCTCGAGGTCGAGGGGTCCTCGATGGAGCCCACGCTGCATTGCGCCAGGCCGGCGCTCGGCTGCCGGGCAAGGAGCGAGGACGAGGTCGTCATCCGGGCCGTGCAGCGGATCGAGCGCCGCGAGATCGTCGCGTTCGCGGTCGGGCGCCGGGCGCGCACGCAATGCGGGGCGGGCGGGCTCTTCGTGAAGCGGGTCGTCGGGCTGGCAGGTGAGCGGGTGTCCTTCCGGGACGGTGCGGTGTACGTGGACGGCCGGCGCCTGCGCGAGCCGTATGCCGACGGCCCGACCGACCCGGCCGGCGCCGGTGAGGTCGTCGTCCCGAGCCGCCACGTCTTCGTCATCGGCGACAACCGCGCTCAGTCCTGCGACTCCCGCATCTGGGGACCGCTGGCCGTCCGGCGGATCGTCGGCGTCGCGGTCGCGATCCGGCGCGGCGAGCGGCGCATTCCGCTGCCGTAGGCTCGTGAACGGCTACCGGGAGAGGCGGCCCAACACGATCCCGAAGACCGCGTGCCTCAGGGTCGCCTGCGCGAACGCGCGCCCGTTCGTGAGCAGCGGAGGGACGCCGTCCTCGCCGCGCGCCGGGTGGTAGCGGTCGACGAAGTACGCGAGCGGATAGAGCGCGACGTGCTCGGCGAGGGCCAGGCCTACGGCGAGCGGCTCCTTCCGAACCGGAAAGCGGTGGCGCGCCCGGTCGAACGCGAGCCCGAACAGGGCCCCGTTCGCGGCGTGCATCGCGAAGCCGACCGGCCGGGCGAGCCGGCCGCGCGTGACGGCCTTCCCGAGCACGAGGACGTCCGAGTAGTCGCAGCGGAGAAGCCGCCGGTCGATCGGCTCGACGAGCCCCCATACGGTGGCGGCGACGGCTCCCGCCAGCGCCGGATGCAGACCCCGCTCGTTCACAATCGGGAGCATGCCCGAGGGTGACGCCCTGCACCGCGCCGCGCGCCGTCTCCAGGTCCTCGTCGGCGAGACCCTCGAGGTCGAGAGCCCGAATCCGCGCGGGGCCGCGACCGGCGTCGCCGAGCAGCTCGACGGCCGCCGCCTCGAGGGCGTGGAGGCCGTGGGCAAGAACCTGCTCCTGCGCTTCGAGGGCGGGCTCGTGCTCCGCAGCCATCTTCGGATGTCCGGCCGGTGGACAGTTCGGCCCCGGAATTCGGTCAGCCGCGGCCGTCCCTGGTTGGTGCTGCGAGGGCGGGGCCGCGAGGCGGTTCTGTGGGGCGGCCCGGTGCTCGAGCTCCACAAGCGCGGCGTGCGGCGGCTCGGCCCGGACATCCTGGCGCGGCCTCCCGATCTCGACCGCATGGTGGCCGGTTTCCGGCGTGGTGACCAGCGGCGCGAGCTCGGCGATGTGCTGCTCGACCAGCGCGTCGTGGCCGGGATCGGGAACCTCTGGAAGGCGGAGTCGCTCTGGCAGGCCCGCGTCTCGCCGTGGCGACCGGTCGGCGAGACGACCGACGAG
>DASVEW010000068.1:0-11081 GCA_036380355.1 Gaiellaceae bacterium
CTACGGCTGGACGATCGACACGACCCCGCCCGAGACCCGGATCGACTCGGCCCCGGTCGATCTGTCGAGCAGCCGCTCCGCCGAGCTCAGCTTCTCGGCGGACGAGGCGGCGTCCTTCGTCTGCTCGCTGGACGGCGCGCCGTTCGCGGACTGCTCGAGCCCCGTGAGCTACGAGGGGCTCGCCGAGGGCCTCCACGTCTTCGACGTCCGCGCAATCGACCTGGCGGGGAACGGCGATCCGTCCCCGGCTCGGGCGGTCTGGACGATCGACCTCACGCCGCCGGAGACGACGATCGACGCGGGGCCTGCCGATCCGACCAACAGCACATCGGCTCGCTTGGAGTTCTCCGCGAACGAGATGTCGAGCTTCGAGTGCCGGCTCGACGGGGGCGCGTTCGCGCCCTGTTCGAGCCCTGTCGAGCACGGCGAGCTCGTGGAGGGCGCCCATCTGTTCGAGGTGCGGGCGATCGACCAGGCCGGCAACGTCGAGCCCGAGGCCGCGGGGTTCGGCTGGACCGTCGATCTCACTGCGCCGGAGACGGCGATCGACGCGCAGCCGCCGGATCCGGCGAACAGCTCGACGGCCACGTTCGGCTTCTCCGCCGGCGAAGAGGAGGCCACGTTCGCCTGCTCGCTCGACGGGGCGCCTTTCGCCGCCTGCTCGAGCCCGGCGAGCTACGACGGTCTCGCGGAAGGCGTCCACACCTTCGACGTCCGCGCGATCGATCAGGCAGGAAACAGCGACACGTCTCCCGCGCGGGCGACGTGGACGATCGATCTCACGCCTCCGGAGGCGGCGATCGACGCGGAGCCGGGCGATCCGACCAACAGCACCTCGGCCACGTTCGAGTTCTCCGCCGACGAAGCTTCGACCTTCGAGTGCCGGCTGGACGGCGCGCCGTTCGCGGCCTGCACGAGCCCGGCGACCTACGAGGGGCTCGCGGAGGGCGTGCACGCCTTCGACGTCCGGGCCATCGACCGGGCCGGTAACGCCGACCCGGCTCCGGCCCGGTCGACCTGGAGGATCGACCTGACGCCGCCCGAGACGACGATCGACGTGCAGCCGCCCGATCCGACGGCGAGCAGCTCTGCGAGCTTCGAGTTCTCGGCCGACGAAGTGGCGAGCTTCGAGTGCCGACTGGACGACGGTGCCTTCGTCCCGTGCGCCAGCCCCGCCGGCTACGAGGGGCTGGCCGAGGGCCGGCACCGGTTCGAGGTGCGCGCGACGGACCAGGCCGGGAACCTCGAGCCGGACGCGGCGCTCGCCGAGTGGACGGTCGACCTGACCCCGCCGGAGACCGCGATCGACTCGCACCCCGCCGACCCGTCCACCAGCTCCTCCGCGGCCTTCGGCTTCTCCGCCGACGAGGAGGGGACGTTCATGTGCTCGCTCGACGGCGCGCCCTACGCCGCCTGCTCGAGCCCGGCGAGCTACGAGGGCCTCGGCGAGGGTCTGCACAGCTTCGAGGTCCGGGCCGTCGACCGGGCCGGGAACGTCGACGCCAGCCCGGCCGCCTTCAGCTGGACGATCGACCTGACGCCGCCGCAGACGGAGATCGACGCGGGGCCCGCCGACCCGACCGCGAATACCTCGGCCACGTTCGAGTTCTCCGCCGGCGAGGCGTCGACCTTCGAGTGCCGGCTCGACGACGGTGCGTTCTCCGCCTGCGCGAGCCCTCAGGCCTACGCCGGTCTCGCGGAAGGCTCGCACACGTTCGACGTGCGGGCGACGGACCGGGCCGGCAACGTGGATTCCACTCCCGCCCGTGCGACCTGGACGATCGACCTGACTCCGCCGGAGACGAGCATCGACGCGCAGCCGGCCGATCCGACGAGCGACACCTCGGCGACCTTCGCCTTCTCGGCGGACGAGGGCGGGACGTTCGAGTGCTCGCTCGACGACGCACCGTTCGCGGGCTGCTCGAGCCCGACGAGCTACGCCGGGCTGGGCGAGGGGCGCCACACGTTCGCAGTGCGGGCCGTCGACCGCGTGGGCCACGTCGATCCGACGCCCGCGGGCTACGCCTGGACGGTCGACCGGACGGCTCCCGAGACGGCGATCGAGGCGGGGCCGCCCGACCCGACCAACAGCACCTCGGCCCACTTCAGCTTCTCCTCTGACGAGCCCGGCTCGACCTTCGCGTGCTCGCTCGACGGATCGGCGTTCCAGGCGTGCGGCTCGGGGGCGACCTACACGGATCTCGAGCCGGGCACCCACTCGTTCCACGTCCGGGCGACCGATGCGGCCGGCAACACGGATCCGACTCCGGCCGCACACACCTGGACGATCGATCTGACGCTGCCCGAGACGGCGATTGCTGCCGGGCCGGGAGATCCGACGAACGCCACCTCGGCGACCTTCGAGTTCTCCGCGAACGAGGCCGCGAGCTTCGAGTGCCGGCTCGACGACGGCGCGTTCTCGCCCTGCGCGAGCCCGCACTCCTACGCCGGCCTCGCGGAAGGGTCGCATGCGTTCGACGTTCGGGCGATCGATCCGGCCGGCAACGTCGACTCGAGCCCCGCGAGGTTCTCGTGGATGATCGACCTGACCCCGCCGGCGACGACGATTGACTCCGGGCCCGCCGATCCGACAAACGCCACCGCGGCCGGCTTCACCTTCTCGGCCGACGAGGCAGGCGCCACGTTCGCCTGCTCGCTGGACGGCGCGCCGTTCGCGCCCTGCTCCAGCCCGGCGAGCTACGACGCACTCGGCGAGGGCGTGCACAGCCTCGCCGTTCGCGCGACCGACCGCGCCGGCAACACCGACGAAAGCGCCGCGACCCACGCTTGGCGGATCGACACGACGCCGCCGCAGACGACGATCGACGCTGGGCCCGCCGACCCGACGAACTCGGCCGGCGCGACCTTCGAGTTCTCGGCCGGCGAGGCCGCGAGCCTCGAATGCCGGCTCGACGGCGAGCGCTTCGCCGGATGCTCTAGCCCGCAGCTCTACGGCGGTCTCGCCGAGGGCGCGCACACGTTCGAGGTGCGCGCGATCGACCTCGCCGGCAACCCGGATCCGACCCCTGCAGCGCACACCTGGACGGTTGACCAGACGCCGCCGAACACGACGATCGTCTCGGGGCCGCCGCCGACCACATCCGACACGAGCGCCGTCTTCACGTTCTCTTCCAGCGAGGCGGGCTCCACGTTCGAGTGCTCCCTCGACGGATCCACGTACGCCGCCTGCGGCTCACCGCGGGAGTACGCCGGGCTCTCGGTCGGGCCGCACGAGTTCCGCGTCCGCGCGAACGACGCGGCTGCGAACACCGACGGCTCGCCGGCCGTCCACGCCTGGACGATCGAGCCGCCTCCCGACCCGACAGCGCCGGAGACGACGATCGACTCCGGGCCTCCCGCTTTGACGGCCAGCACGAGCGCCAGCTTCGTCTTCTCCGCCGACGCGCCCGGCTCGACCTTCGAGTGCTCGCTCGACGCCGGAGCATTCGCCGGGTGCGCATCCCCGCAGCAGTACACCGGTCTCGGGAACGGCGGCCACGAGTTCCGCGTCCGCGCGACGGATCCGGCCGGCAACGTCGACCCGACGCCGGCGGTCTACAGCTGGACGGTCGACACCGAAGCGCCCGAGACCGCAATCGACGCCGGCCCGCCGGCCCTGACCTCGAGCACGAGCGCGACCTTCTCGTTCTCCGCGAGCGAGACGGGGTCGACCTTCGAGTGCTCGCTCGACGGCGCCGCGTTCGCCGTGTGCACCTCGCCGCGCGCCTACACGGACCTGGCGGGCGGAAGCCACCAGTTCCGCGTCCGCGCCCGCGACGCCGCGGGCAATGTGGACGCCACGCCCGCCGCCCACGGCTGGACGGTCGACATCGTCGCCCCCGAAACGACGATCTCGTCTGGCCCGCCTGCCCTGGCGTCCAGCACGAGCGCGAGCTTCTCCTTCGTCGCGAACGAGCTGGGCTCGACCTTCGAATGCTCGCTCGACTCCGCGGCCTTCGCCTCGTGCAGCTCGCCGAGGTCGTACACCGGGCTCGCGGACGGTGCGCATCAGTTCCTGGTGCGTGCGACCGATCCGGCGGGCAACGTCGACGCCACCCCCGCTGCCCGCAGCTGGACGATTGACACCGTCGCCCCCGAGACGGCGATCGATTCGGCGCCGCCGGCGACGACTACGAGCACGGGCGCGTCGTTCTCGTTCTCCGCGAGCGAGCCAGGCTCCACCTTCGAGTGCTCGCTCGACGGCGCGACGTTTGCCGGCTGCGCCTCGCCGCGGCAGTACTCGGGCCTGGCGGTCGGCGCGCACCAGTTCCGGGTCCGCGCCACGGATCCCGCCGGGAACACCGACGGCTCGCCGGCAAGCCACGGCTGGACGATCGCCGCGCCCAGCGCGACCTGCCCCGGACCGACCACCGTCGCCGCGGTCGCCGATGCGTGGATCGACGAGAACAGCGCCTCGTCGAACAAGGGGGACGACTCGATCCTCAAAATCCAGTCGAAGGGGCCGCGCGACAACTTCCGCGCGCTCGTCCGGTTCTCGCTGCCCGCGGTGCCGCCGGGCTGCGCCGTCGACGCCGCGACGCTCCGCCTCTTCGCCGCGTCGATGAAGCCCGGCCGCGTCCTCCAGGCGGCCCGCCTCGCGGCGGCCTGGGCCGAGAACACCGTCTCCTGGAACACCCAGCCGCCGACGACGGGCGCTGCGGCAACGACGACGTCCGGCTTCGGCTACCGCGAGTGGGACGTCAGCTCACAGGTGCAGGCGATGGTCGCGGACGGTGCGAGCCACGGCTTCCTGATCCGTGACGCCATCGAGGGACAGGACGCCGAGCAGCAGTTCCACAGCAGGGAGAAGGGCGAGAGCCCGCCGCAGCTCGTCGTCCGCTTCGCCGCGAGCGGCTGAGGCTCAGCGGGCCTCGTGGCCGGGCGTCGACGACTGCGGCAGGTCGCCGAAGAGCCGCAACAGGGCGTAGACGGGCCCCAGGATCGTGCGCATCACCCAGAGGGCGACCCCGATCCCGATCACGAGCGCGGCCAGCAGGCAGGCGAGCAGGATCGTGACGGACCGCGACGACGCGCTGGCCACGGAGTCCTGATCCGATCGGAGGGCATTGTCCGCCAGCGCCTGCGCACGGGCAAGGGAGTCCTCGTAGCTCTTCCGCATCGCGCGGCCGGAGCCCATGGCGACCGCCACCGCGTCCTCGGTATCGCCTGCGGCGTACCTCGCAATCTCTCGGCGGACCACGGCGATCCAGCGTTCGAACCCGGAGCGGGCGCCGGCGATCGCCGAGCGCTGAGCGTGGCCGTCGGCCGCGACCCACGCGGCGGCGAAAGCCACCCGTGTCTTCGGGATGCTGCTTTCGAGCTGGACGACGAACTGGCGGTCGCTCGTCATCAGGTACCCCCGCTCGTCGTTGGCGATGCCCTTCGCGCCGAGCGCGGCCGCGGCGACCGCGCTCGCGTACGGCACGCTGTGGTCCTGCAGCTGCGCCTGGTCGCTGCGCAGCCCCAGGACGAGGAGCATTGCGACGGCGACGGTGAGCGCGATGAGGCAGAGCAGGCCCCCGATCCCGGCCGCGACCTGGACGCCGAGCGGGAGTCGGCTCCGGAGTCCAAGCGGCTGGAGAACGTTCGGCTCGGCCATGGCTCCTTCCACGGTAAAACACCGGCCGGGCACAACACAAACCGCCTTGAGAAAAGTCTCACGCGCGCTTGATTGCGCTCTCATCATGCCCTGGGAGCATCGAGCCCCAAGAGGCCGGCTCGTCCCCGTCATGAGCAGGCCAGGGAGAAGCCTCCCGGAAACAACCAACGCGCCGGTGGGTCGCCACCGGCGCGTTGCGCATCAGCTCGCGCGTCCGAGCTCGTCCTCGACCTGGCGGTATGCCGGCGAGGCCGGAGGGAGCTTCTCGAGCGCCTCCTGGAAGAGAAACGTCGCTTCCTCGCTCAGGCCCTGACGCCGGTAGACGGTGCCGAGGTTGGCGATCACGCGTCCTTCGTGCTCCTCGTCACCGAGCTCCCGCAGGACGTCGACCGCCTGCTCGAGATGCTCGACCGCCGCCTTCTCCGCGCCGCTGTGAGCGAGCGCGAGACCGAGGTTGTTCAGGGTCATGGCCTCCGCCTGCTGGTCCCCGAGGTCGCGGACGATGGCCAGGGCGGCACGGTGCTGCTCGACGGCCTGCTCGGGCTCGCCCTCACGCCGCAGCTGCGCCCCGAGCTCGTTGAGCTGCATCGCGCGCCGGCTCAGGTCGACCGAGTGAAGTCGTAGGAGCCGGAGGCGGTACAGGCCGTTGACCGACTCGTGAAACGCCCTCGAAGCCAAGGCCTCGGTGCGCTCGGGCGCGTGAGCCGCGGCCGTCCGCGTCCAGGTGCCGAGGGAGCGAGCCTGCTCGCGGACGCGGGTCCTGGGCGCTCGCGGCCTCGGGGCTCGAGTTCGGACCACCTCGAGCGCCGACGCGCCCCATGCCGCGGCCGTCGCCAGCGCGGGCCGGACGTCGAGCGCGCTCAGCAACCGCAGTCCTCCGAAGACAACCAGCGCGAGGACGAGGACCGCGGACACGGCCAGCACGACGAGGACGAAGGAAAGCGCGGCGAGCAGGCCCCCCAGCAGGAGCCACAATCCCGCGACGGCAAGCAGGCGCCGCCGAAAGCGCTCGTCCATCACCGCAGAGCTCGCAACCTGGGCATGCGATCCTCCTCCGGAGCTGGTGCCTTTCGCCGCGCCCGCGGCCGTTCCTCCGCGGAACCCCGAGGAACGGCGAAAGACGGGGAGGAAGCCTAACGGCTCATATGGGCGAGCACGGCGAGCCGAGAGACTGGGCCTCGTCGCAGGGCGGCTACTGCATGCCTGTGTCGAGCTGGAAGTCGACCCGGGCGAAACGCCGCACGGGGACACGGACTACACGCGGCATCAATCCCGCGACGCGGCGTGGCGTCGTGACGGTGTACCTGCCGGGACGCAGCCGGACCCTGTAGAGCCCGTTCGGGCTCGTCTTCACGCGCGCGACCACGTGGCCGGCGCGTGCGAATCGAAGGATGACGCCCGCAGCCGGCTCCTCGCATGGTTCCCTGTCGTCGCAGATCGGATTGGTCGGGCCGCGCATGACGACACCGCGGAGCCCCGAAGCGAGACCATCCGGAGTCGCTCCGCCAACCGCCGCGGGCACAAGAGCGAGCGCGGCGAGCACGGCAGCCACGGCGCGCATGGCCCGGGCACTGTAGCGCCGCAAGGCGTCGGTTGCGGCGGCTTGCGAAAGGTCGTAGCCTCGCCCCTGCAATCGGACAAGGGGGGTAAACGATGCGCGGAATGCGAAAGCGCGCGCGCTTCGAGCTCTGCATCCTCGGAGCGACCCTGGCGGTGTTCGCGGCCGCCGCCGTTGCGGCCAGCGGGGCGACCGAAGCCGGCTCAGCCGGCGAGCGGGCCCCGGTGTTCACGGACGCGAAGGCGTTCGACGTTTCGGCTCCGTTGCGTGAGCTCGCCAAGAAGGCGAAGCCGCAGAAGGAGCACAAGATGCGTCCCGAACTCGGCCCGCAGGTCGTCGCCGACCGCGGTCACTCGAGGGACGGGGCGGTCCAGGACGCAGTGGGCTCGCTATCGATCGGCGGCCCGCTCGCGAACTTCGAAGGGCTCAGCAACACGGACAACTTCAACGTGTTCGGGTTCCGGGTGAATCCTCCGGACCCGGTCGGTGACGTGGGCCCCAACCACTACGTCGAGATGATCAATCTCGTCTTCGGCGTCTACGACAAGTCGGGCAACAAGCTCCTCGGGCCGGTCGACACCGGCTCGCTGTGGGCGGACTTCCCGATCGAGGACTGCACGGATCCGTCAGGCGACCCGATCGTCCTCTACGACCAGACGACGGACCGCTGGATCCTCAGCCAGTTCACGACGCGCGGGCTCGATCCCGCGACCCCGACGGCGCCGTTCTACAACTGCGTCGCGATCTCGAAGACAGGCGACCCGACCGGTGCGTACTTCCGCTACGCGTTCATCACGCAGGCGGACCCGGACGGCGGCTTCTTCTTCCCCGACTACCCGAAGTACGGCGTCTGGTCGAACTCGTACATCATGACGACGCGCGACTTCGGGCTGGTCGACGCATACGGGATCAGCGTCTACGCGCTCGAGAAGAACAAGATGATCGCGGGCAACCCCAACGCCCGCGCCGTCCAGTTCTTCCTCGACTCGGAGGAGGTGGACCTCAACCTGATCGGCGACGGCCTCCTGCCGCCCGATCTCGACGGCAACCGGCGGCCGACTCCGACCGGCTCGCCGGCACCGATCGTCGGCACGCAGGACGACGACGCCACCTACGGCGCGACGTTCGACGCGCTGAACATCTGGGAGCTCAGCGTGCACTGGCGCGCGAATCCGACGGCGTCGATCGAGCTCGCCGCCCAGTTGCCGGTGGCCGAGTTCGACTCGATCTTCCCGTGCGCAGTCGTGCCGAGCACGACGCCGGGGATGCCTGCGAACGCCCGCGACTGCCTGCCGCAGCCGGGGATCACCGACGGGAGCCGGTTCCTCGACATCCTCTCGTACCGCCAGCGTCCGACCTGGCGGCTTGCCTACCGCAACTTCGGCAAGTACGAGGCGATGGTGACGAACCAGTCGGTCGAGGCCCTTCCGGGCGTCGCCGGCGCCCGCTGGTACGAGCTCCGGCGCACGAACGGCGTCTACTCCGTCCATCAGCAGGGCACGTACGCCCCGAACGACGGGGTCCACCGCTGGATGGGCAGCGCCGCGATGGACAAGCGCGGCAACATCGCCCTCGGGTACAGCGTCGTCAACGGCATCGACGTCTTCCCGGGCATCCGCTACACGGGCCGCCTGAGCGGCGACCCGGCAGGGCAGATGACGCTCGGCGAGGCGTCGATCATCGAGGGCTCCGGCGTGCAGACGACGACGAACTCGCGGTGGGGCGACTACACGTCGATGAACATCGACCCAACCGACGACTGCACGTTCTGGTACGTCAACGAGTACTACACGGCCGCCGGCCAGGCATCGTCGCCGGCGGGCTGGCAGACACGAATCGCCAGCTTCAAGCTGCCGGGGTGCTGAGCGCCTAGCAGCGAGTGAAGAGGGGCCGGCGCGGGGCGAGAGCCTCGCGCCGGCCGTCTCGCGGAAACTCCACGGCCGGAGGGCGGATGAGAGCGGTCCTTCCCGCTTCAGTCGATCGCGGCTTCGGTCTCCTGAACCTCCCCCTCCGCATCCGGAGGCCCGTCGCGGAAGAGGGCAACGTACGGCGTGTAGCTGAACACTCGATCGCGCTTTCTCCCTGTGATCTCTTCGAGGACGCCGAGGCTCTCCAGCTGCTCCACGAGCCTGTTCGCCGTGACGAAGGAGATGCCGAGAGTGTCCTTGACGAGGTTCACGTGGACAAGCGGCCTCTCGAACAGAAGATCGAGAAGTCGCAGTCCGTTGACGCCCGCGGTTTGTTCCTGAATGGCGCCCCGATGCTCCTCGCGTAGGTCCAGGATCGCCCGAGCGGTCGCGGCGGCCTCCTCCGCAGTTTGCGCGACTCCGGTGAGGAAGAACCGCAGCCAAGACTCCCAGTCGCCAGAGTTCCTGATGGCCATGAGTCGGTCGTAGTACTCCGCGCGATGCCGCTTGAGGTAGACGCTCAGGTAAAGCAGCGGACGGTGGAGGACTCCGCGGTAGACGAGCAGGAACGTGATCAGAAGGCGCCCGACGCGTCCATTGCCGTCGAGGAATGGGTGGATCGTCTCGAACTGGGCGTGCGCCAGACCTGCGTGGACCAGTGCTGGAAGCTCCTGTTCGTGGAGGAAGTGCTCGAAGTTGTCGAGCGCCCGCTTCATCTCGTGGACGGGTGGCGGGACGAATGTCGCCTCGGCAAGAGTTGCGTTCTCGGGCCCGATCCAGTTCTGCGACCGCCGAAACTCCCCGGGAAGCCGGTGCGAACCCCGAACGCCCGTGAGTAGCTCTCGGTGGATCTCGGTGATCAGGCGAAGCGAGAGTGGCAGGTCGCTCAACCGAGCCAGGCCGTAGTTCATGGCATGGACGTACCCGACGACTTCCTCAACATCTTGCGGCAGGTCGCGCCACGCCGGCCTAGGCTCGAGCTCCGCGGCAAGGAGGTCCTCGAGCGTGCTCTGCGTACCCTCGATTTGAGAGCTGAGGACGGCCTCCCGCCGGACGTACATGTAGACGAAGAAGTCCGGATTCGGGACCGTCTGGATAACGCCGTCGAGCCTTCCAACCGCCTGGTCCGCCCGGGAGAGGAGCGCGCGCAGGGGACCGTCGAGGGCGACCGGCGGTTCGGGCGGCAGCAATGCGGGGATGAAGGCCGCGTAGCCAGTGCGCTGTTTCACGTAGCGGCCGGCGCGCGTACTAACGGAAGCCACTGCTCTCCTCGCTGAACTGAACTTCAATAGCGGATCGGACGGACGCTCCGTATTTTACTCAAGCGGTCGGATGTAAAATAGCGCCGGGCGACACCTAGCCGTTATTTCCACTTGCGTTGGCGACCGGCCAGCGGGGCGTCAACTCGGCCGGATGCCCCTGCCGGCCCCTGTAGAGCCCCGGCAATAGGAACCGTCTCGAAGCGTTCGCAACCGGCCCGAGCCGGTAGTTCGCCAACTGGCCGATTTGCGGGTACCTCGGCGAGAATCGGCTCGGCGAACCGGAATGCCCCCGGCAAGAATCGAACTTGCGCACGCGGTTTAGGAAACCGCTGCTCTATCCACTGAGCTACGGGGGCGCCGCCGGCAAAGGGTAGCGTCGTGGCGTGGACGTCAGGGGCCTCGGACTCGGGCTCGCGGCGCTCGGGCGGCCCGGGTACATCAACCTCGGCCATGGCGAGGATCTCGCGGGAGCGATCGACGTCGCGGCGATGGAGGAGCGGGCGCACGAGGTGCTCGACGCCGCCCACACGGGCGGCATCCGCTACTTCGACGCCGCAAGGTCGTACGGCCTCGCCGAGCGCTTTCTCGCCTCGTGGCTCGAGCGCCGAGGGATCCGGCCGGGCGGGGTCACGGTCGGCTCGAAGTGGGGCTACGCCTACACGGCCGGCTGGCAGGTCGACGCCGAGACTCACGAGGTCAAGGATCTCTCGGTCGAGACGCTGCGGAGACAGCTCGCCGAGACCCGCGCAGAGCTC
>DASVEW010000069.1:0-9190 GCA_036380355.1 Gaiellaceae bacterium
TGAACGTCCCGCCGGGAACCTGCCGGCAGAGTTCGGCGTGCTGCTCGTACCGCTCGGGATCCGGCGTCTCCTCGTAGAGCATGAACACGCGAACCATGCGCTCTCCTTCCGTCGTCGACCGGGCCGGAGCGTATAGCTTCGCCCCTCATGTCGAGCGGTACGGCTGTTGCGGTGGTGCTGTGCGCGATCGGGGGCCTCGCCGGCGCGATCCAGGCGGCGGTGATGGGGGAGCTCGGCGAGCGTGTCGGCGTCGCGCCGGCGCTCACGTTCGCCGTCGCCGTCTCGCTCGTCTGCGCACTCGGGGTCCTGCTCGTCTGGGAGCGAAGCTTCGAGGGCGTGCGGACGGCCGCAGGCCAGCCTTGGTGGCTCTGGATGGGCGGCGTGATGAGCGTCTTCATCGTGCTCGGGATCACGGTGGCGACACCGCGCATCGGCGTCGCGTCGACGATCGGGATCATCATCGCCGGCAACCTCGTCATGGCCGCGATGATCGACCAGTACGGCCTGCTCGGTCAGGAGCGGGTGCCGATCACGGCCGTGCGGCTCATCGGGCTCGCGCTTCTCGCCGCCGGCGCCGCTCTCACGCTGGCCCGAACCTGAGGTCGGCTCTCCATGGAAATTCGCGCGCGGGAGGCGTATCTTCGCCTCGATCGCGCGTCTGCAGTCTCGGACGAAGGGGGCGCTGTGAGACAGATACGAATGACCGTGAACGGGGCTCGCCACGAGGCGGAGGTCGAGCCGCGCCAGCTGCTCGTCTACTTCCTGCGGGAGGGGCTGGGCCTCACGGGCACGACGGTGGGTTGCGACACCTCGTCGTGCGGAACGTGCACCGTGCTCGTCGACGGCGAGTCGGTGAAGTCCTGCACCGTCCTCGCCGTCCAGGCGGACGGGTGGGACGTGACCACGATCGAGGGGCTGGCGCAGAACGGCGTGCTGCATCCCGTGCAGGAGGCCTTCCACCTGAACCACGGGCTGCAGTGCGGCTACTGCACGCCCGGCATGGTGATGGCGGCCGTCAGCCTGCTCGCGGAGAACCCGAGCCCGAGCGAGGCGGAGATCCGCCACGCGCTCGAGGGCAACCTGTGCCGCTGTACCGGCTACCAGAACATCGTCAGGGCGGTCCAGGCCGCCGCGGCAAGCTGAGGAGGCTGCGATGGCTGTCACCGAGGAGAAGACCGAGACCTACATCGGCGCGCCGGTCGCCCGCAAGGAGGACGCCAAGCTCGTCACGGGCCAGGCACGCTGGGTCGACAACCTCACGCTGCCCGGGATGCTCTGGGCCTCGATCGTGCGCAGCCCCCACGCGCACGCGCGAATCGGGAGCATCGATACCGGGGCGGCGAAGGCGATCGAGGGGGTCGTCGCCGTGCTCACCGGCGGAGAGCTCGCCGGTGACTGGGCCGGCCCGCTGCCGATGGTCTGGCCGGTCACCGAGGACACGAAGAACCCGCCGCACTGGCCGCTCGCCACTGACAAGGCGCGCTTCGCCGGCGACGGCGTCGCGGTCGTCGTCGCCGAGAGTCGTGCGGTGGCAAAGGACGCGGCCGAGCTCGTCGAGGTCGACTACGAACCGCTGCCGTCGGTCACCGACGTCGCCCGGGCGCTCGACGACGGCGCGCCGCTCGTGCACGAGGAGCTGGAGTCGAACCACTGCTACACATGGCCGCTCGAGGGCCCGGAGGAGGGCGCGACCGAGCGGGCGTTCGCCGACGCCGCCGTCACCGTCAAGGAGCGCTACCGCCAGCAGCGGCTGATCCCGAGCGCGATTGAGCCGCGCGGCGTGCTCGTCCAGCCGTCGCCGGCGGAGGGCGAGTTCACCATGTGGTCGTCCACCCAGATTCCGCACATCGCGCGTGTGACTCTGTCCGGGACGACCGGCATCCCCGAGGCCAAGCTTCGTGTGATCGCCCCCGATGTCGGCGGCGGCTTCGGCTCGAAGCTGAATGTCTACGCGGAGGAGGCGCTGTGCCTCGCCCTCGCCCGCCGGCTCGGCCGGCCCGTCAAGTGGATCGAGGAGCGGTCGGAGAACCACGTCGCCACGACCCACGGACGCGACCAGATCCAGGAGATCGAGCTGGCGGCGACGGCCGAGGGCAAGATCACGGCCGTCCGCGTTCACATCACGACCGGCATGGGCGCCTACCTCCAGATCATCACGCCGGGGACGCCGCTGCTCGGGGCCTGGGTCTACGCCGGCGCCTACGACGTGGACGCGTACCAGATCGAGTTCGTGGGCGCGTTCACGAACACAACGCCGACCGACGCCTATCGCGGCGCCGGCCGGCCGGAGGCGACGTACGCGATCGAGCGGGCCGTCGACGCGCTGGCCCGGAAGCTCGACATGGACCCGGTCGAGCTCCGCCGCCGGAACTTCATCAGGGAGTTCCCCAAGACGATCGCGTCCGGCCTCACCGTCGACTCCGGGGACTTCGACGCGTCGCTCGACCGCGCGCTCGAGCTCCTCGACTACGAGGAAGCGCGCCGCGAGCAGGCCGAGCGGCGCGAGCGCGGAGACGCCACGCAGCTCGGGATCGGCTTCTCCACCTACCTCGAGATGTGCGGCCTCGCGCCCTCGCGGATCCTCGGCGCGATCCGCTACGCGGCGGGCGGCTGGGACGCGGCGACGATTCGCTGCCTGCCCACGGGCACCGTCCAGCTGCTGATCGGGACCTCGCCGCACGGGCAAGGCCACGCGACGACGTTCTCGCAGATCGTCGGCGACCGGCTGGGGATCCCGTTCGACGACATCGAGGTGCTGCACGGGGACACGGCGGTCGTGCCGCTCGGGATGGACACCTACGGCAGCCGGAGCCTGGCGGTCGGCGGCGTCGCCGTCTGGAACGCGGCCGAGAAGGTGATCGGCAAGGCACGTCGGGTCGTCGCCCACGGCCTCGAGGTGGCCGAGGAGGACCTCGAGTACGAGGGCGGACGCTTCACGGTCCGCGGCACCGACCGGTCGATGACCGTCAAGGAGGCTGCGCTCGCGGCCTGGACGGCACACGACCTGCCGGACGGGATGGAGCCGGGGCTGGAGGGAAGCTACGTCTACGACCCGCCGAACTTCAGCTGGCCGGCCGGCTGCCACATCGCGGTCGTCGAGGTCGACACCGAGACCGGCGCGGTCGACCTGCGGCGCTATGTCGCGGTCGACGACCTCGGAACCGTGATCAACCCGACGATCGTCGACGGCCAGATCCACGGCGGCATCACGCAGGGCGTCGCGCAGGCGCTCTTCGAGGAGGCCGTCTACGACGACGCCGGCAACCTCGTCACCGGCTCGATGGTCAACTACCTCGTGCCGTCCGCGGCCGAGCTGCCGGCGTTCGAGCTCGACCGGACCGAGAGCCCGAGCCCGACGAACCCGCTGGGCGTGAAGGGCGTGGGCGAGACGGGGACGATCGCCGCGCCGGCCGCGGTCATGAACGCCGTGGCCGACGCCCTCAGCCCGTTCGGGATCACCGACATCGAGATGCCGGCCTCGCCCGAGCGAGTCAGGCGCGCGATCGAGGAGGCAGGACGATGATTCCGGCACGCTTCGACTACGAGGTCGCCGAGTCCGTCGACCACGCAATCGAGCTTCTGGGCTCGCGGGAGGACGCGAAGCTCCTCGCGGGCGGACACTCGCTGCTCCCGCTGATGAAGCTCCGCTTCGCCCGGCCGGCGACGCTCGTCGACATCGGGCGGCTCGCCGACCTCTCCTACGTCCGGGACGCTGGCGACCGGCTGGCGATCGGCGCGCTGACACGGCATCACGATCTCCACAGCAACGAGCTCGTGCGCACGCACTGCGAGCTCCTCTCGTTCACCGCAGGCCTCGTCGGCGACCCGCAGGTCCGCCACCGCGGCACGATCGGCGGCTCGGTCGCCCACGGCGACCCGGCCTCCGACCTGCCGACCGTCCTGCTCGCGCTCGACGCCGAGCTTCAGGTCGCGGGGCCGGGCGGCGAGCGGACCGTGCCCGCCGCCGAGTTCTTCCGCGGCTTCTTCGAGACGGCGCTCGAGCCGACCGAGGTGCTGACGGAGATCCGCGTGCCGAAGCTGGCGGGAGCCGGCTGGTCGTACGTGAAGTTCCACCGGCGCGCCCAGGACTGGGCGACGGTCGGCGTGGCCGCGGTCCAGAACGGCGGCACCCGAGTCGCGCTCACGAACATGAGCTCGACGCCGCTACGGGCCGCGGCGGTCGAGGAGGCGCTCGCCGCCGGCAACGACGCGGCAGCCGCGGCCGAGCAGGCCGCCGAGGGGACGAACCCGCCGAGCGACACGAACGGCAGCGCCGACTACCGCCGCCACCTGGCCAGAGTGCTCGTCCGCCGGGCGCTCGAGGAGGCCGCCGGGGGACGCTGAGCTACAGGCCCTTGCCGGCCACCGGGCGCAACTCCGTCCCTCGCGACGGGGGCTCCGCGATCAACGGCATCGCACGCTGAATCAGCGCTCTGGTCGCCGGGTCTTCGAGCGAGGCTCGATGCGCCTCGCGGCTGGTCCAGGCCTCCGTCACCCAGACGGCCTCGGGATCGTCCGGCTGCCGGCTGACGACGTAGAGCAGGCAGTCGCGATTCGCGTTCAGCGCCTCGGCCGCCTCGAGGAGGATCGCCTCGAGCTCGTCGCCCCCGCCCTCGCGCGCGAGGAGCCGGCCGTGGAGACCGAACAGCTCGCTCACGGGCCCTCGGGAAGGCAGATGTCGTCCGGCTTGACCGGGACCCGGTCGAGCTCCCGGCCGGTGGCGGCGCGCATCGCGGACATCACGGCCGCCGTCGAGACGACGGTCGGGGGCTCGCCGACGCCCTTGACGCCGTAGGGCGCGTCCGGCTCGGGGTCCTCGACGAGCTCGGCGTCGACCGGCGGCATGTCGAGCGCGGTCGGGATCAGATAGTCGGTGAAGCTGGCGTTGGTGATCAGCCCGTCCCGCGTCTGGATCTCCTCCATGAGCGCGAGGCCGATGCCCTGCGCGGTTCCCCCCTCGATCTGCCCGTAGACCGCCTGCGGGTTGACCGCCTTGCCGACGTCCTGCGCTGTGCCGATCCAGACCACGCGGGTCAGCCCGAGCTCGACGTCCACCTCGACCACGACGCGCATCGCGGCGCAGGCGAGCGCGACATGCGCCCGTCCCTCGGTCACCTGACCGGTCTCGGGATCGAGCGGGAAGGTGCGCGGGTGGCGGTAGATCCGCTCGAGGTCGATCTCCTCGCCCTCGCCGAGCGTCCCGCCCCGCCGCTCGAGCTCGTCGCGCACCGCGCGGCAGGCGGCCTGGACGGCGCCGGCCGCCATCCAGGTCATGCGGGACGCGGACGCCGAGCCCGCGGAGTCGACGGCCGCCGTCGTCCCGGGCGCCAGCATGACGTTCTCCAGCTCGAGCTCCGTCCGCGCCGTTTGGAGGATCACGTTCGTGACGCCCTGCCCGACCTCCGCCGCGGCGCAGTGGATTTCCGCGACGAGCTCTCCGCCGGCGTCGGCGAACAGCCGCACCCGAGCCGCCGTGTAGTCGTCGAAGCCTTCCGAGTAGCCGATGTTCTTGAAGCCCACGGCGAACCCGACTCCTCGCCGCACCCCCTCGCCGCGCGTCGTGTTCCCGGCCCCGCCCGGCAGCCGGATCGGGTCGCGCGGCAGCTCCTCCGGCTCCGGCACGGGGAGCGCCGCCGCCTTCCGGATCACGTCGGCGACGGGCATCGAGCCCGTGATTTTCTGGCCGGTCGGCAGCGCGTCGCCCGGCGCCATCGCGTTTCGCAGCCGAAGCTCGACGGGGTCCATGCCGAGCGCGGCCGCCAGCTTGTCCATCTGCGCCTCTGAGGCGAAGCAGGTTTGGACGGCGCCGAACCCTCGCATCGCCCCGCACGGCGGGTTGTTCGTGTAGACGCACGTCGACTCGATCAGCGCGTTCTCGATCGCGTACGGCCCGACCGCGAAGGACGCGGCGTTCGAGGTCACGGCCGTCGAGCTGGACGCATACGCGCCGCCGTCGAGCAGGATCCGCATCCGGACGTTGACGAGCTTCCCGTCGCGGTTCGCGCGGTGCTCGGCCCAGATCCGCGCCGGATGCCGGTGCACGTGGCCGAAGAACGACTCCTCGCGCGTGTAGACCATCTTCACCGGGCGGTTCGTGTGGAGGGCGAGCATCGCGCCGTGGACCTGCATCGACAGGTCCTCGCGGCCGCCGAAGGCGCCGCCGACACCGGCGAGGTGGATCCGCACCTGCTCCTTCGGGAGGCCGAGGCAGGGCGCGACCTGGTCGCGGTCGACGTGCAGCCACTGCGTGGCGACGTAGATGTCGACGCCGCCCTCGCCGTCGGGCACGGCCAACCCGGACTCCGGCCCGAGGAACGCCTGATCCTGGATCCCGAGCTCGTAGTAGCCCTCGACGGAGACCTCGCCCTCCGCGTCGGGGTCGCCGCGCACGATCCGCATGTCGCGGACGACGTTCGCCCGGGGATCGTCGCGGTAGCCGTGCCCCTCAGTCCAGCGCTGCGGGTGGATGGCCGGCTGGTCGGCGGCCCGCTCGGGTTCGACGACGAGCTCGAGTGGCTCGTACTCGACCTCGATCGCCTCGGCGGCCCGGCGCGCCTGCTCGGGATGCTCGGCGGCGACGAGCGCAACCGGCTCGCCGAAGTACCGGACGCGGTCGAAGGCCAGCACGGGCTGGTCGGCGAACTCGAGGCCGTAGCGCTTGTCGCCCGGGACGTCCTCGTGCGTCAGGACCGCGTGGACGCCGGCCATCCCGACGGCCTTCGAGATGTCGATCGAGACGACGCCGGCATGCGCGTGCGGGCTCCGCACCGTGTGGCCCCAAAGCATCCCGGCGGCGAAGAGGTCGCTCGAGTACGCGAACTCGCCGGTGACCTTCGGGATCGCGTCGACGCGCTTGACCGCCTCGCCGACCCGCCCCAGCTCCAGCTTCCGCGTCGGCGCGGCGCTCATCCGTGCTCCTCGAAGAGCTTCCGCACGTCCTGCTGGATCTTGGCATACGCGCGCCGGTACGCGTCGCGCCCGCGCCCGATCGGGTCGTCGACATCGGCTTCGCCGAGCAGACGGGCCTTTCCCCGGGCACCGCGACCTTCGAGGACGCTGACGTGCGCCGCCGTCATCCCGACGACGACGTCCGCACGCTCGAGCAGGTCCTCGGTCAGCGGGCGCGCGTGGTGCGAGGAGAGGTCGAATCCGAGCTCGCGCGCGACCGTGATCGCGTCGTCCGGCGGCTCGTCGCCTGTGCTCGGAGCGAGCCCGGCGCTCTCGGCGTCGACGTGTCCCTCGCGCCGGGCCACGGCTGCCGCGAACGGGCTCCGGCACGTATTGCCGGTACAGACGAAGAGCACTCTCATGCCTGGCCCGCCGCGAGCCGGACGGCGTCGAAGATCTTCGCGTAGCCGGTGCAGCGGCAGAGGTTGCCGGACAGCGCCTCGCGGATATCGTCGTCCGTCGGCTGCGGCGTGTGCCGCAGGAGATCCACGGCGGCGACGATCAGCCCCGGCGTGCAGAAGCCGCACTGGACGGCGCCGGTCTGGACGAAGGCGTCCTGCACCCGGTGGAGCTCCCCGTCCTCCGCGACTCCCTCGACGGTGACGACCTCGTGGCCGTCCGCCTGCACGGCGAGGACGAGGCAGGCGCAGACGAGCCTTCCGTCGAGGAGCACCGAGCACGACCCGCACTCGCCCTGCTCGCAGGCGTTCTTCGAGCCCGGCAGGCCCATTCGCTCGCGAAGGGCGAAGAGCAGGCTCTCGCCCGGCCAGATCTCCGCCTGGTGCGGCTCGCCGTTGACCGTGACCGTGATGTTCACGCGAGCACGCGGTCGAGGGCTCTTGCGGTCAGCACCCGGAGCGCGTGCCGGCGGTACGCCGCCGTCCCGCGCACGTCGTCGATCGGGCTGGCCGCCTCGGCGACCTGGTCGGGAAACGACTCCCGCTCCTCCAGCGGTGCGGTGACAAGCCCGGGCACCGGACCCGCCGAGCCGAAGGACGCGCGTAGCTCTCCTCGCTTCTGGTCGGCGGCGAGGGCGAGCGAGCAGACCGCGATCACCATCGCGTTGCGCGGTCCGATCTTCATGAACGTCTGCCGGGCGCCGGTCGGCCGGAGCAGGACGGCCGTGATCAGCTCGTCCGCCTCGAGCGCGTTCCGCTTCGGGCCGACGAGGAACTCGGTCAGCGGCATCGTCCGGACGCCGCGCACGCTCGCCAGCTCGAGCTCGGCGCCCTCGACGAGCAGCGGCGGCAGCGCGTCACCCGCCGGCGACGCGGTCCCGAGGTTCCCGCCGATCGTGCCGCGGTTGCGGATCTGCGGGGAGCCGACCGTTCGCGAGGCCTCGGCCAGCGCCGGAAGCTCGCCGGCCAGCGGCGCCTGCATCGCCTCGTCGTACGTGAGCCCGGCGCCGAGCCGGAGCCCCCCGTTCTCGCGCGACAAGCCCTTCAGCTCGGCCACCTCGTTGAGGTTCAGCAGCGCCGGCGGCCGCGCGCGGTCGAAGTTCAGCTCGACCATGACGTCGGTTCCGCCTTCGATCGGAACGGCCCCGTCGACCTCGCTTTTCAGCCGCAAGGCCTCCTCGAGCGAGCGGGGAGTCAGTACGTCCACCGCGCCAAGGCTAGTACGTTCTCCCTGCAATGCCCGAGCTGAAGCGCCGCCTCGCAGTCGCTCGCGGAGACGAGCCCGCCGACCTGGTCATCCGCGGCGCGAAGGTCTTCTCGGTCTTCACCCGCGAATGGCTCGACGGCGATCTCGCGATCGCGGACGGGTACGTCGCCGGGATCGGGGACTACGACGGCGAGGAGGTGCTCGAGCTCTCCGGCCGCTACCTCGCGCCGGGCTTCATCGACGCGCACATGCACCTCGAGTCGTCGAAGTTGCTGGTGGACGAGTTCGCGCGCCTCGTGCTCCCGCTCGGCACGACGACGGTGGTCGCAGATCCGCACGAGATCGCCAACGTCCTGGGAACGGACGGCGTCCACTGGCTCGCGGACCTGTGCACGGATCTCCCGCTGGACGTGTTCTTCATGGCCTCGTCCTGCGTGCCGGCGTCCGAGTTCGAGTCGCCGCGCCGGCCGTTGCTGCCCGGCGACCTCGAGGGCCTCCTCAACCGCCGTCGCGTGATCGGCCTCGCCGAGATGATGAACTTCCCCGGCGTCGTCTCGGGGTCGGAGTCGGAGCTGGCGAAGCTCGCACTCCCGGGAGCGACGCATGTCGACGGCCACGCCCCGTCGGTGCTCGGCAA
>DASVEW010000070.1:0-22040 GCA_036380355.1 Gaiellaceae bacterium
CGGCTCGCCCTCCACGGCGCCGGAGGCGATCGGCGTCGCCGCCACGTCGAACTCCCACGTGTTCGGGCCTGCGCTCGCTGTGAACGTTCCGAGCGCTCCGGCGTCGGTTCGGCGGATCCCGTTCAAGCCGGACGCGCTGGGCGCGCCCTCAGCATGGGGGCAGTCGGACCGCTCGCTGGTCGACGTCACCTCCGTCACCGGCACGAACGGCCAGCCCGTCCCGACCCAGCTCTGCGGGATCGGCCGCGACCCGAACGCCGGGACGAATCCCCTTCCGCGCGGCTCCCTGGCCGGCTCCTTCGCGCTGATCTCGCGCGGGCGCTGCACGTTCCTCTCGAAGGCGGTCCGGGCGGCTGCGGCCGGGGCGGCCGGGCTCGTGATCATCGACAACCGCTTCGGCGAGGCGAACCCAATCCCACTCGTCCTGCCGGTTCGTGCCGGAATGGTCTCTGATCTCGACGGAGCCGCCCTTCGCTCCTATCTCGGGACCCGGGGCGGCCGCGCTCCGATCAGGATCGGCCCCGGCGTGACGGAGATCGACACAGCTCGCAGCGGGGTCGTCACGAGCTTCTCCGCCGGCGGCCCGACCGCGTTCGGCCACAACCTAAAGCCCGACGTGGCGGCGCCGGGCGGCGAGATCCTCTCCGCGACCCTCCGGCAGTTCACGGGCGGCTCCCCCTTTGCCAACTTCGACGGGACCAGCATGTCGGCGCCGCACGTGACCGGCGCGGTGGCGCTCTTGCGCGAGCGACACCGGACCTGGACGGTGCGGCAGATGAAGTCGGCGCTGATGTCCACGGCGGGAACGGCCTGGGGGAACAGCGCGCGCACGCAGGAGGCCTCGGTGCTGCTTCAGGGCGCCGGCCTCGTCGACGTCCGGGCAGCCGACGACCCGAAGATCTTCATGGAGCCGGGGTCGCTCTCGTTCGGCGACATCAACCTGCTCGCCGGCGTGACGTCGAAGCAGCAGCTCCTGTCGGTCCGCGACGGGGGCGGCGGCGCCGGCACCTGGACAGTGGAGCTGCGGCCGCAGTCGGCGAGCGCGGGCGCGAACATCGACGTTCCGTCCAGCATCGTCGTCGCGCCTGGGGGCAGCGTCGACGTCCAGGTCACCGCGCGCGCCGAGAGCTCGGCCCCGAAGGGCGACAACTACGGCTTCCTGGTCCTCCGCAACGGGGCGGTCACCCGCCGCGTGCCGTACGCGTTCTTCGTCACCCGGCCGGGGCTGGCGAGCGTCCAGGCGCGACCTCTCGCCCGTGTCCAGAGGGGCACGACCGCGTCGGGCACCTCGCGCGCCGACGTCTACCGGTTCCCGGCGGCGCCGTTCGGCCATTCGCCCGACTACGGCGTCGGACCGGACATGCAGGAGGACGGTGGCGAGCGCCTGTACTCGATCCGGATCCGGAACCGGGTCGTCAACGTCGGCGCGGCCGTGATCACGTCCTCTCCCAACGCCCTCATCGACCCGTTCTTCCTCGGTGCGAAGGACGAGAACGCCGTCCAGGGGTACGTGGGGACGCCGACGAACATCAACGGCCTGACGATCGGGTACCGGCTGCCGGTCGGCGCTGCCGGCGCGATCTTCGCTCCACCCGGGACGTACTACGTGGCGGTGGACTCCGGCCGCGACGAGTTCACGAACGCCCGGCGTGCGGGGACCTACCGGCTCCGCTCGTGGGTGAACGACATGAATCCGCCGCTCGTGCGGCTCCTGACTACGCGGGTGAGCGCCGGGCGGCCGACGATCGCGATCCAGACGCTCGACCGCGGCGCCGGCGTCGATCCCTTCTCGCTGACGCTGAACTACGGCCGCGTGCTCGTCGGGGCGGCGGCCTACGACCCGTTCTCGGGCGTGGCCCTGTTCGCGCTCCCGCCGGCGGCTCCCGTCATTCGCGCGGGGAGGGTGCAGGCCAGGTTCCAGTCGGCGGACTACCAGGAGGCGAAGAACGCCGACGTCTTCGGCGACGACTTGATGCCGAACACCCGTGTCAAGGCGACCCGGCTCCGCGTCGTCTCGGGCCCGACGCTCACCTGGCTCACGCCGCTCGCCCGCACCTGCGTCGCCCGGACGGTGCCGCTGCTCGTGGTGGCCGGCCCGGCGGGGAAGGCGCGCACCGCGCGCTTCTTCGACGGGAAGCGCCAGATTCGCGTGCTGCGTCGCAACGTCGCCGGGCTGTACGCCACCACGTGGCAGACCCGCGGGGCCAGGCGCGGCCTGCACACGCTCCGCGCGGTCGTCCAGATCGGCGGCAAGCGCGTCGAGGCGACGCGCGTGGTCCGCGTTTGCCGGTAGCGCCGGTCGCCGTCGTCACCGGCGGGAGCTCGGGGATCGGGGCGGCTCTCGCACGCCGACTGGCCGGAAAGGGCTGGCACTGCGTCCTCGTCGCCCGCAACGAGGAGCGGCTGCGCGCCCTGGCCGGGGAGATCGGCGGCGAGTACGAGGTCTGCGACGTCGGCGACCGCGAGGCCGTCGACCGGATGGCCGCCGTCGTTCGCGAGCGGCATCCGGCAATCAAGCTGCTGGTCAACAACGCCGGCGTCTCGGGCCGGACGCCCGGCAGCCGGCGCCGTCGCGGCTTCGTCGACACCGAGCCGGAGTGGATCGAGGAGGTCGTCCGGATCAACTTCCTGGGGGCGGTGTGGTGCCTGCGGGCCTTCCTGCCGGCGCTGGAGGCGGCGGGCTCAGCGCACGTGGTGAACGTCGCGTCGGTCGCCGGCACCGTCGCCGTCCCTCCGGGGCTCTACTCCGCGACTAAGCACGCGCTCGTCGCGTTCTCCCGGTCGCTCGCCGCGTCGCCGCCCGCGCAGGGGATCCACTTCCATACCGTCAACCCCGGCTTCGTCGAGACGCCGGGCTTCCCGCAGCGCGGGGTGCTCGGGAACCGGCTCCTCGAGCGCGCAGTCGTGGAACCGGACCACGTTGCCCGCCGGATCGTCCGCGCGGTGGAGCGCAACCAGCCGGAAATCTTCGTCCCCGGCTGGTACCGCGTCCCGGCGGTCGCTCAGGCGCTGGCGCCCGGCCTTGTCAGCCGCCTGCTGGCGCGCCGCCTGTAAGTTCCTCCCGTGACCGTCGAGCTCCTCTACTGGGAGGGGTGCCCGTCGCATCCCGAGGCGCGCGAGCTGCTGGAGGACGTCTTGCGGCAGCGCGGCCTCGACGTCCAGATCCGGATGAGACACGTCGCGACGCGCCAAGAGGCGGCCGAGCTGCGCTTTCCCGGCTCGCCGACGATCCGGATCGACGGGCGCGACGTGGACCCCGCCGGCGCCGATGAATCGCCGGCGCTGACCTGCCGGATCTACCGGCTGCCCGACGGCCGCGTCTCGCCGATCCCGTCCCGCGAACAGCTCGAGGAGGCCCTCGCATGAGCCTGACGCTCGCCACGGAGGCACCGCCGTTCGACCTTCCCGGCGTCGACGGCCGTAACCACACGCTCGACGAGTACGCCGACGCGCCGATCCTGGCGGTCGTCTGGTCGTGCAACCACTGCCCGTACGTCATCGCCTGGGAGGGCCGGATGAAGGCGCTCCAGGAGGAGTACGGCGATCGCGGCTTCCGGCTCGTCGCGATCAACTCGAACGACGCCGAGAGCTACCCGGCCGACTCGTTCGAGGCGATGCAGGAGCGGGCGCGGGACCAGGGGTTCAACTTCGACTACCTGTACGACGAGGACCAGTCCGTCGCGCAGCAGTACGGGCCGGAGCGGACGCCCGAGGTCTTCCTCTTCGACCGGAACCGTCGGCTCGTGTACCACGGCGCGATCGACGACAGCCGGGAGGAGGACGCGGTGAGCGCCCGCTACCTGCGCGACGCGATCGAGGCGCTGCTCGCCGACGGGGACCCGCCGGTCAGCGAGACCCCTCCGGTCGGCTGCACGGTCAAGTGGAAAGGGTAGGCGCCGCTCCCGTCCAGGTGGTCTTTGTTCAGGCGCACCCGGCCTCCTCCCCGCTGCGAACGTAGCGGCGGCAGGCGCACGCGTGGGACACGCCTTCGTGCCGAATCAGTGACGACGGGCTGACCGCTCGCCGCGCCGGACGAGCTCGAGCGCCTCTTCACGCGTCGAGATCGTCCCGGCCGCGCGCTCCTCGGCGATCCGCTCGAGCCACTCGCCGATCTCGGGCCCCGGCGGGAGGCCGAGCTCGTCCCCGCGGACGAGCGGGTGCGGCGGATCGTTCGCGCGCGCCGCCTCGATCGCCCGCTCGAGCTCGGCGTCGCCTCCGGCAAACCGCGCCGCGTCGATCGCCCACGGCTCGGTCGCTCGGCGGAACCGGTGGATCTCGCGCGGCGTCAGATCCGGCGGGAGCGCCGCCCGCAGCAGCGCGCCGGCGTAGCGGCGGAGCTCGTTCGAGACGGGAAGCCGGCCCAGCCGGTCCCCGAAGACGGCGACGAGCCGGAGCTCGGGCGTCGTGTCGCCGAGTCGCACAAGGCGCTCAACCGAACCGCCGAGCGGCGCGAGCAGGCCGAGCTCGTCGAGCCGCACGAAACCCGCCGCGCTCAACCGGACGAGCTCGGCGAGGATGCGCTCCCCCGCCGGGCGGGTGACGAGCCCGGCGTTGGCCTGGACGAGCCGCTCCGTCTCCGGGTCGAGCGTGAAGCCGAGCTCGTCCTCCAGGCGAATCGCACGCAGCAGCCTGACGGGGTCGTCCCGGAAGACACCAGGCGCCACGGCCCGAAGCGTCCTCCGCTCGAGATCCCCGAGCCCTCCGAACGGATCGAGCGGGTCACCGCCCTCGAGTGGCATCGCGATCGCGTTGATCGTGAAGTCGCGCGTGGCGAGATCGTCGTGGATGCCGTCAGGCAACGGCGTGAAGTCGACTGTTCGCTCCTCCGGGAGCGCGACGCGCCAGGCGCCGTGTCGCTCGGAGAGCGGAAACGGTGCGCCCTCCGAGCGACGGGCGTAGCGACGCGCCGCCTGCTCCGGCTCCCGGCAGGCGATGTCGAGATCGACGACCGGACGGCCGAGGAGCTCGTCCCGAACGGCGCCCCCGACGATCCAGGCCTCCGCGCCCGCCAGCACCTCCCGGGCGAGGTCACGCATCGATCACCGTGCGCCTGGCGCGGTTCGGGCCCGATTCGATCCGCGACACGAGCTCGTAGTTGATGGTCTCCGCGACACGCGCGTGGTCCTCGACGAGCACGCCGTCGCCGATCAGCGTCACCGGCGTGTCCCCCGGGAGCTCCTCGTCGAGGAGGACGGCCATCGCGTCCATCGACACCGTCCCGATCACCCTGCAGCGCTTGCTCCCGACGACCACCTCCGTCCCGGTCATGTCCCGCCGGAACCCGTCCGCATAGCCGACGGGGACCACGCCGATCCACGTGTCCTCCGCGGCGACGAAGCGCCGCCCGTAGCCCGTGCTCTCGCCCGCCGCGAGGTGCTTGACCTGCGCGAGCCGGCTCTCCCAGCGCAGGGCCGGCTCGAGACCGTCGTCGGCAGGCTCGGCGCCGAACGGCGACAGGCCGTAGAGCGCGATGCCGCACCGGGCGGCGTCGAGCCGCGACTCGGGGATCCGGAGCGCGGCGGCGCTGTTGGCCGCATGGCGCACGAGGTGCGAATAGCGTCGCGTCGCGGCCTCGAACCGCTCCAGCTGGGCGCGCGCGAACTCGGGGTCGCCGTCCGCCGTCGCCAGGTGCGTCATCAGCCCGACGACGTCGGCCGTCGGCTCGGGCAGCTGCGCAAGACCCCAGCGGCCCATGCCCGTGTCGAGCTTGAGGTGCGTGCGGACGCCGTCCGGCACCGGCAACTCCCAGACCGTGAGCTCCAGGTCCGCCTCGCGGGCCAGCGCGATCTCCCGGCCGGCCGACGGGCCCATGACCAGGATCCGCACACCCGGGAACTCGGCGCGCAACTCGAGCCCCTCCGCCACGGTCGCCACGCACAGCGCGCTCGCGCCCTCGCCCAGCACGGCGCCGGCAACGTCGACCGCGCCGTGGCCGTACCCGTTCGCCTTGACCACGGCCCAGAGGGCGGAGCCGTCGAGCGCGTCCAGCAACCGTCTGGCGTTGCGCCGGACGGCGCCGAGGTCGATCGTGAGCTCCGACCTATGCATCCAGCACGCGCGGAAGCGCGTCGAGGAGGTCGCCCGCCATCAGCCCGGAGCGCCGCCCGGATGCCGCCACGGCATCGGTGTGCGCGCGAACCGCTGCGGCGGCCGCGAGGCGGGGCTCCATTCCCTTCGCAAGGAATGCCGCGACGACGCCGGTGAGGACGTCTCCCGTCCCTGCCGTGGCGAGCGCGGCGTTGCCGCCTGCCAGGAGCGGGCCGTCGCCCGGCGCTCCGACGAGCGTGCCTTCACCCTTGAGAACCACCACGCATTGGAAGGCGTCCACGGCACGGCGCAGCGCCTCCAGCCGGTGCGCGTCGACCCACGACGCCTCCTCGCCGAGCAGCCGGCCCAGCTCGCCCGAATGAGGCGTGAGCACCGTGGCCGCTTCGCGCTCGAAAGGCCTGAGCTCACGAAGCCCGTCGGCGTCGACGACCGCCGGTAGGTCGGTGTCGTTCAGCAGCCGGTGAACCAGGTCGTTCCGCTCCGGGCCGAGCCCCGGTCCGATCGCGAGAGCGCCGGCGCGCTTCGTGGCGTCCCAGGCCTCGTCCAGGGGCCGCTTCACTGCCTCCCGCAGCACCGTCTCGATCACGGGCAGCGATTCGGGCGGCGCCGCGACCGCGACGTAGCCGGCGTCCGCGCGGAAGGCCGCCTCGGCCGTCAGTGTCACCGCGCCCGTCATTCCCGGCGAGCCGCCGACGACGAGCACCGAGCCGGCGGTGTACTTCGTGTCGCCCGGCTTCCGGCGCGGGACGAGCCGCACGATCTCCGGGAGGACGCGCATGTGCTCGGTCGGCCGGTGCTCGAGCCCGATGTCCGCGACGACCACGTCCCCGGCCCGGAAACGGCCGGGCGCGACCTCGTGGCCCACCTTGCGGCCGTGGAAGGTCACGGTGACGGCGGCGTCGACCGCGTCGCCCGGCACCTCGCCGGTGGACGCGTCCACGCCGGACGGGATGTCCACGGCGACGACCGGCCTACCGGACTCGTTCATGGCCCGGATCTGCGCGGCCGCCTCGTCCCGCGGCGGCGGCCGGAAGCCGGTTCCGAAGAGGGCGTCCAGCACGACGTCGGCCTCGCCGAGCGACCGCTCCTCCCAGCCCGCGGCACGGAGGAGCTCCGCCGCGATCCGGCCGTCTCCGCCGTTCGCCCCTCCGCCGCAGACTGCGGAGAACGAGCGACCGTCGGGAAACCGGCGCAGGACCTCGTCGGCGACGGCGGCGCCTGCCCGCTGCATCAGCTCCTCGACATCGTGTCCCGCCTCAGCCGCCCGCATCTCCTCGGCGGTGTAGAGCGGCTCAAACACCTCGGTCGGCCACCACGCAGACCGCGCTCGCGAGCTCTCGCGAGTGCGACATCGAGAGGTCGATCGGGCCGGCGTGGACGCGCTCGGCCCACTGCGCCACGCGGCCCGAGAGCGTCACGGACGGCTTCGGCCGTCCGGCGATCTCGATGTCGCGCCAGGCGAACAGCCGCGCGACGCCGAGGCCGAGCGCCTTGCCGACCGCCTCCTTGCCGGCGAACCGGGCGGCGTAGTGCTGCGCCGGATTCCTGCGTGCGTCGCAGTAGTTCTGCTCTGCCTCCGTGAAGCAGCGGTCGCGGAAGCCCTCGTAGCGCTCGAGCGCCTCGCGGATGCGCCCGATCTCGATCATGTCGACGCCGACGCGGGTCATGCCTTCTCGAGCCACTCCGGGAAGTCGGCGATCGAGGAGAGGATGGCGTCGGGCCGGACCGTGCCGCGCTCAACCGCGTCCGGCCGGAACTTGCCGGTTCGGACGAGGGCCGTCTTGAGCCCGTACTTCTGCGCACCGGCGACGTCCGCCTCGATGTCGTCGCCGACCATCCACGTCATCTCCGCGTCTGCGTCGAGCGCCTCGACCGCGGCCGTGAAGTAGGGGCCGCTCGGCTTCCCGACCACCGTAGCCTCCACCTCGGCGGCGTACTCGAGCCCGGCGACGAAGCAGCCAGAGTCCAGCAGAGGCCCGCGGGAGGTCTGCCACCAGCGGTTCTTGTGCAGGCAGTAAAGGTCCGCGCCCAGCTCGAGCTCGGCGAATGCACGCGCGAGGTTCATGTACGAGAACACGCGGTTCGTCTCCTCGGTCTCGTCCGCGCCGCCGAGAAGAACCGCGTCGGCCTCCTCCCCGACGAGCTCGACGTCGCCGAGGTCCTCGAGGACGGCCGGCATCGTGAGCGCGAGAACGCGCTTGCCGGCGAGGGCGCGGCCCGCGGCGACGCCCGTCGTCTGGAGCTCGGTGTCCTCGAGCTCGAAGCCCATCAGCCGGAGCGCCTCGACGAGCTCGCGGCTCGACTGGGTCGTGCTGTTCGTGACGAAGCGGAGCCGGTGTCCGTCCTCGCGCAACCGGCGGACGGCCTCCGCTGCCCCGCGGATCGGCTCGCCGGAGACGTGAAGGACACCGTCGACGTCCAGGAGAATGGCGGCCATGGACGGCGAGTCTATTCAGGTGACCAGGACGGTCGCGATCCCCGTGTCGGAGATCGACCTGCGCTTCTCACGGTCGAGCGGACCGGGCGGCCAGCACGCCCAGAAGTCCGAGACCAGAGTCGAAGCGGTGTTCGACGTGGAGGGCTCGTCCGCGCTCAGTCCGATCCAGAAGGCGCGGGTCGTGCGCAAGGCGGGGCCGGTGCTGCGCGCGGTCGCCCAGGACGAGCGGAGCCAGCTGCGCAACCGCGAGCTGGCGGTCGAACGGCTGGTGGAGAACCTCCGCGAGGCCCTCCGCGTGAAGCGGCCGCGCCGTCCCACGAAACCCACGGCGGCTGCAAGGGCCCGGCGCCTCGAGCAGAAGCGCCGCCGCAGCGAGACGAAACAACTCCGCCGCCGGCCGGAAGACTGATTTCGCCGCGGAACGGGCTGTGCCCGTTCCGCCTGCGCGGCTCTCGGAGGCGAGGAAGCACCGGGCGCATAGCCGCCGCGCGCCGGCGCAGCCGGCGCTCGGCTCTAAGAGGTCGCCGAAAGTCGTGAGACTTTCGGCGATTCCGAGGGGCCTCGGCCCCGCAGGTAGCCGCGCATCACCTTGCGCGCGTAGAGGCGCTCGCTGGCGGCACGGTAGACGGCGAGGGCATTCTCGCCTTCCTGCGGGTGGACCGCCCATCCGAACGTCGCCTTCGTTCCCTGGGAGGAGAGGATCCACTCGAGCCGCGCGCTGAGCTCGGACGCCTCGTCCAGCGTCTGGCAGGACGCGAGCACGGCGAACTCGTCGCTACCCACCCGCGCGACCTCGTCCTCGGGGGACAGCGACTTCGAGAGCCGGTCGGCGGCGCGGCGCAGCGCCTCGTTGCCCGCCGACGGCCCGGCCTCCTGGTTCAGCTCCTTCAGAGCGTCCATGTCGGCGAGGAGGAGCGCGAACGGCCGGCCTGCCTCGAGCCGCTTCGTGATCGCCTCCTCGAACGCCCGTGTGTTCGGGAGACCCGTGAGGAGGTCGCGCTCGGCGAGGATCCTGAGCTCGGCAAGGATGACCCGGTTGCGCCCCGCGAAGTAGCCGATGACGAATCCGATCGAGACGAAGGTGACGCACCGGATCGCCGTGCTCGCCGTGGGCACGTGGCTCGACGGGATCGTCGGGTTCAGCAGGATCGCCGCGACGTAGAGACCGGTCGCCCCGAGCCCGGCGAGCGCGCCGATCCGCGGCCCGGTGGCGATCGCGGTCGTCGCGATCGACAGGTAGAAGAAGTGCGCGAGCCCGAGCCCCGGCCGCTCGTACAGCAGGAACGCGAAGAAGACGAGGGCGTACGACGCGCCGGAAGCGGCCAGCAGCAGCTGCCGCCCGGTGAATACCGCAGCCATCAGCCCCACTTTCTCGGACGCCGCCTCCGGCGGCGTCCCTCGAAAGGGGGCTCGGAGAAAGTCTCACGACTTTCTCCGACTGTGGGAAGCCGGGCACCTGCTGCGCAGGTGCGCGGCCAAGAGGCTCTCGACGGCGTCCTTCTCCAGAGGACGCCAGAGCGGAACGGGCAAAGCCCGTTCCGCGGCTATTCGACGGTCACAGTCTTCGCGAGGTTCCGCGGCTGGTCGACGTTCAGGCCTCGCAAGCGCGCGATTCGATAAGCGAGTAGCTGCAAGGGCACGACCGCGAGCGCCGCCTGGAGGAACGCCGGCGTGCGCGGCACGTAGATGACGTCGTCGGCGTGGTGCTGGATGTCCTCGTTCCCGTCCGTCGCGATCGCGATGACGTGCGCGCCCCGCGCCCGCGTCTCCTGGATGTTGGAGACGATCTTGTCGTAGACGTGGATGTTGGTCGCCACGACGACGACCGGCGTCCCCTCGTCGAGCAGCGCGATCGGTCCGTGCTTCATCTCGCCCGCCGAGTACCCCTCGGTCGGGATGTACGAGATCTCCTTCAGCTTCAGCGCGCCCTCGAGGGCGACGGGGAGCCCGATGTGGCGGCCGAGGTAGAGGAAGAAGTCCTGCTGGTAGAAGCGCTGCGCGATCTCCTCGACGGGGTGGTCGCCGTCGAGGAACGCGGCGATCTTGGCGGGCAGCGTGTAGACCTGGTCGACGATGTAGGAAATCTCGTCGGGCGGCAGGGTCCCGCGCATCTCGGCGAGCTTCAGGCCGACGAGGTAGAGCAGCGAGATCTGCGCCGTGAACGTCTTCGACGCGGCGACGGAGGTCTCGAGGCCGCACCGCGTGAAGAGCGTCGAGTCGACCTCCCGCGTGATCTGCGAGCCCATCATGTTCGTGATCGCCACCGTGTGAGCGCCCTTCTCGCGGGCCAGCCGCATCGCGTTGACGGTGTCGCGGGTCTCGCCCGACTGCGAGATCCCGATCACGAGCGTGTTCTCGTCGATCACCGGGTTCCGGTAGATCCACTCGGAGGCGATGTCGGGCTCGACGGGGATTCGGGCCCACTCCTCGAGCACGTAGCGGCCGACGACGCCTGCGTGGTACGCCGTGCCGCAGGCCAGGATGACGATCCGGCGGAGGTCGCGGAGCTGGCGGTCGTCCATGCCCAGACCCTCGAGGACGAGCTTGCCGTGTCGCGTGCGGTCGCCGATCGTCTCGGCGATCGACTCGGGTTGGTCGTAGATCTCCTTGAGCATGAAGGTCTCGTAGCCGCCCTTCTCGGCGCTCTCGTCGTCCCAGTCGAGCTCGAGCGGCTCGTGGGCGACCGGCTTGCCGTCGCTGCGGACGAAGCTCACGTCCTCGGGCGTGATCGAGACGATGTCGCCGTCGTCCGGGAAGAGCACGGTCCGCGTCTCGCCGAGGAACGCCGCGGCGTTGGAGGCGAGGAAGTTCTCGCGTTCGCCGAGGCCGACGACGAGCGGGGTCTGATGCCGCGCGCCGACCAGCAGGCGCGGGTGGTCGCGGTGGATGACGACGAACGTGAAGTGGCCCTCGAGCTCACGGAAGGTCTTCACGACGGCGTCGGTCAGGTCGCCGTCGTACATCGACTCGATGAGGTGCGCCACCGTCTCCGCGTCGGTCTCGGAGCTGAACGAGTGACCATCCTCCCCCAGCCTCGCCTTCAGCTCGCGGTAGTTCTCCACGATCCCGTTGAGGACGATTGCCAGCTGGCCGTCGTCGCAGGCGGTGAGGGGATGTGCGTTCCCCTCCGTCACCGCGCCGTGCGTCGCCCAGCGGGTGTGGCCGAGGCCGGTGCTCGAATGCGAGCCGTTCGTCGAGGCAGCCCGCTTCAGGAACTGGAGGTTGCCGACCGCTCGGACGTACTCGAGACCGTCATCCTCCAGGAGGGCGATTCCGGCGGAGTCGTAGCCGCGGTATTCCAGGCGCTCCAGACCCTGGATGAGAAGGGGCTTCGCCGCTCTCGGCCCGACGTATCCGATGATGCCGCACACTCGGGACCTCCTTCACTGGGCGCCGAACACTACCCCCCGAAAAACGCACAAGAGCCCGGCTTCCGGCGACCCCTGCTTCGCGGTCGTTTAGCCGAGCTCTCGACGAACGAGAGCCGTGACTCTAGCACAGAGAGAGGCCGCTTCTCGCTCGTTTTCGGCCTCCGCGAGAATCCTGACCAAAGGTTCGGTCCCCGATGGGCGGACGAGCACGCGGGCTCCTCCGTTCAGCTCGTGGTTGAGCGCCTGAACCTGGCCCAGGAGCTCGTCGGGAAGCTGGCCCACCTGCACGGGCAGGTTCTCCTTCGCTTGGGCGAACCGCGGCATGACGGATGCGGCGTCGGCCAGGGAGCGGCCCTCGAGGGCGCGGCAGAGGAGCAGCGCGGCCGCGAGGCCGTCCCCCGTTACGTGGCCGTCGAGGCAGATCAGGTGGCCCGACTGCTCCCCGCCCAGGATCGCGTTCTCACGCCGTAGCGCCTCGAGGACATAGCGGTCGCCCACGTCGGTCGCCACGACGCGAATCCCGTTGTCGGCCATCAGCCGGTGGAACCCGAGGTTCGTCATCACCGTGACGACTACGACGTCGACGTCGAGGTGGAGCGCGAGGATGGCGAGGATCTGGTCGCCGTCGACCGTCTCGCCGGCCGCGTCGACCGCGAGCATGCGGTCGCCGTCGCCGTCGAAGGCCACTCCGAGGTCCGCGCCGCTCGTGACGACCTTGTGTTGCAACAGCGCGAGGTCGGTGGCGCCGCAGCCGACGTTGATGTTCGTCCCGTCGGGCTTGTCGGCGAAGGCGACGACGTCCGCGCCCAGCCGCTCGAACGCTCCCGGTGCGATCCCCGAGTAGGCGCCGTTGGCGCAGTCGGCCGCGATCTTCAGCCCGTCGAGCGACGATCCGAACCGCTCGAGGACGTGCTCGATGTAGCTGTCGGCCGCGATGCCGATGCGGTCGATCGAGCCACGCACGGACCGCGCCGGCTCGTCGAGCAGCGCCTCGATCTCCTCCTCCGCCGCGTCGGTCAGCTTCCGGCCGGCGCCGTCGAAGAGCTTGATCCCGTTGTACTCCGGCGGGTTGTGCGAGGCGGAGACGACGGCGCCGAGATCGAGTGCGAGGAGTGCCACCGCCGGCGTCGGGAGGATCCCGCCGAGCACCGCGTTCCCGCCCGCCGACGCGACTCCCTCGGCGAACGCTTCTTCCAGCATCGGCCCGGACCCGCGCGTGTCGCGCCCGACGAAGACGCGTCCGCCGCCGGACCAGAGCGCGGCGGCGCGGCCGAGCCGCTCGACGAGCTCGGGCGTCAGCCCCTCGCCGACGACCCCGCGAACCCCGTCCGTGCCGAAATAGCGACGCATCGGGCGCGAACCTAACCAGAAGACAGCGGCCGCAGAACGGGCTCCGCCCGTTCTGCCGCTCAGCCATGAGGAGGAGCGGCCCTAACGACGCTGCTGGGCCGCGCGGCGCGAAGCGCCGCCCGGCTTCGTACTGTCGCGCAAAGTCGTGAGACTTTGCGCGAAAGCGAGAAGCGCGCTAGCGCTTCGAGAACTGAGGCGCCTTGCGAGCCTTGTGGAGGCCGGCCTTCTTGCGCTCGACGATACGCGCGTCGCGCGTCAGGAAGCCCTCGCGCTTGAGGACCGTCCGGAGCTCGGGGTCGGCCTCGACGAGCGCCCGGGCGAGCCCGTGGCGGATCGCCTCCGCCTGGCCGGTCGGGCCGCCGCCCTCGACGCGAACGCGAAGGTCGTACGTCCCCTCGGCGCCGGCGATCTTGAGCGGGGCCAGCAGCGCGGTGCGGTGCGTCGCGCGCGGGAAGTACTCCTCGATCGTGCGGCCGTTGATCCAGGTCGAGCCGTCGCCCGGGCGCAGGATCACGCGCGCGATCGAGGTCTTCCGCTTGCCGGTGCCCTGGTACTGCGCGGGAGCGCTCACGCGCTCGCCTCCTCGGGCAGCGGCTTCGGGTCCTGGGCCTCGTGGGGATGCTCGGGGCCGGCGTAGATCTTGAGCTTCGTGATCTGGGCGCGGCTGAGCCGGTTGCGCGGGAGCATGCCCTTGACCGCCTTCCGGAGCACTTCGGTCGGGCGCCGCTCGAGCTGCTCGCGCAGCGTGCGCGTCCGCAGCCCGCCGGGATAGCCGGAGTGCCGGTGGTAAAGCTTCTCGTCGAGCTTCTTGCCGGTGACGGCGATCTTCTCGGCGTTCACGACGATCACGAAGTCGCCGGTGTCGACGTGGGGCGTGTACTGCGCCTTGTGCTTGCCGCGGAGCGTGTCCGCGATGCGCGTGGCGAGACGCCCGAGAGTCTGGCCCTCGGCGTCGACGACGTACCAGCGGCGATCGACCTCGCCCGGCTTTGCATTCCACGTTTTGCCCATACGGAAGAGCGGCGGACCCCCGGCCCGCCGACGCACGATGGTAGCAACGATGCCGAAATCACGGCTCTTCGCGCTCCCCGTCCTTCTTGTTCCCCACCCAGACGGCGACCGCGATCGCCACGATCAGGAGCGCCGCCAGCACCTCGACGATCGCGCCGGGAACGCCGCCGTGGGCGAAGAGCGGCACTAGCCAGAGGACAGCAGCCACAGGCCGGTGCAGGTGTAGAGGACCATCAGCGCAAGCATCGCGTACTGGGTGCGGATCGCCGTTCTGGCAGACGAGAAGAGCGCGACCGCCCGCTCGTGCGCGAGGACCAGTCCGAGCACGTGACCGACGACGAGCACGCCGACCTGGACGTACCAGATCGTGTTCGGCGAGAAGACGTTCTCCGCCGGCCGGAAGTCCGCCGTCCCGAAGAGGTCCCAGCCCTTGCCGAACGGATCCGAGGCGAGGTAGATGGCGTCCTGCCCCGCATCCACGAGCAGCGTGAAGTAGTGCGCGACGAGGTACGCGAGCGCGATCGGGATCAGGCTGCCGATGAAGGCCCCGGCGAGATCGACGTCCGTGTCGCCGACCTGCTTCGCGGTGTAGACGGCGAGCGTGTAGAGCACGCCGATCGCGACCACGGCGGCAACGAGGCCGAGGAAGTTGAAGCCGAGCGCGACGAAATCGGCCTTCGTCGGCGAGTCGACGATGTAGCGCGCCTCCAGCTCGTACAGCTGGTCCTGCCACCACGTCGCACGGCTGAGCCCGTCGAAGGCGACGGAGCCGAGCATCACCGCCACGAAGGCGACGGTGCCGGGGTGGGAGTCGCCGGACGCGAGGCCGGAAAGCGGTGGACGGACGACGACGCGGCGCTGCCCGTTCTCCTCACGGACGGCGAACGCCGAGATCCGGGAGAGGAGGCCGAAGTAGACGGCGAACGCCTCGCCGTTCTCGAGCCACGCGCGACGGCCGTAGACGAGCATCCCCGCCCAGGTGACCCAGCTGTAGATGACGACGGCGAGCGCGAGCGTGCGCGGCTCCGCCGATCGCGGCCAGGCGAGCTCGAGCGTGGCGAACGCGAGGAGGAGCAGGGCGGCCGGCCAGCGGCCGAGCCACGCGGGGTAGGCGGCCGCGGGCTCCCACTCCCGGCCGAGGCGCGCCCAGAGCCACGCGACCGCGTCGGCAACGGCACGCCAGGGGTTGAGGACGCTCCAAAGGTTCCCGAAGATCACGACGAGCGGCACGAGCCCGAGCCAGAAGACGACCCAGATGAAGACGGGCGCGATGTTGTCGCCGGCGTCCGGCCTCCCGACGAGCGCGGCGAGCCAGACGACGACGAGGAGGCCGGCCGAGATCCCTCCGAGCAGGATCCTCCACCCGGGCCAGAGGATCAGGCGCTGCCACCTATCGCCGAGCGGCCTTCCCGCCTCTCGTCCGGTCAGCCGAGGCTCCTTCCAGAGGACGCCGAGCGCGACGAAGGAGAGGATCAGCGTCAGCGAGGCGGCGTAGTAGAACATCCACCGCGGGATCGGGAGGTCCTGGATCTGGCCGATCCCGTGGAGAAGCGGGAGCGCGGCACTCACGGCTTCGTGGTGATCGTGGCGATCTGGACGTGGCGGTCCTCGAGCTCGGCCTCGACGGTGCCCACGATGGTCGCGCGGAAGGAGATCTGCGCCGGCTGCCCCGGGCCGACGTCTCGCATGATGTCGTAGCCGTGCAGGTGCACGTGGTCCGTGACGTCGGAGGTCACCTGGAGGATCACGCGGCGCCCCCTCGCGACGGTCACCCGGCGGACCCCGCCGACGGGCAGGCCGTCTCTGATCGTGATCCGGACCCGGGCGGGCGGCGGCGGTCCCGGCGGGGGCGGCGGCTGCTCGGCCGTCGTGGTCGGTGCCGTCGCCGTCGTGGTCGACTGTGTCGTCGCGGGCGGGCCCGCGGACGGCTCGTCAGTGTCGTCGGGCCGAAGCACGAAGTACAGGCCCCCCGCGAGGACGAGGGCGACGGCAACGATCAGCAACCGATTCATCGCCTGATGGATAGCAGGAGCCCGGCGCGGAACTCGGCGGTGCCGCCGTGCGACGGGTGACGGACGTACCGCCCGCCCAGCACGGCGTGGGCCACTCGCCCGACCGCGATCGGGGTGCGGCCGCGCAGGATCTCCAGCAGGAACGGCATGCCGTCACGTACTTCGGCGCCGGTCGGCCGACGGTTCGTCCCTGCCGTTCCCGCGTGGGTCGGAACGACGTTCCAGAGGAGCACGTCCTCGGCGATCCCGAGCTCGGCGAGCGTGCGGTGGACGATCGTCGCCGTGGCCTCCGCGGGCCCGGCGCCCGTCAGCTGGCGCTCGGACGTGAAGGGAATCCCGCTCACGCGCGCACCGCGGTAGCCGGCCGCCTCGCCGACGAGCACGAAGCGCGCGTCGCGCCGGCACTCGAGGTAGTCGACCAGCCGCGCGCGGCGCAGCTCCGAGTCCGCGTACTGGTTGAACGTCCTGCCGATCCGCGTGCCGGCGAGCGCGTCGACGAACGGTCTCACTCGGACGAGATGAACTCGAGCAGGCTGCCGTCCGGGTCCCGGAAGTAGATGCTCGTGACCCGGCCACGTGGGAACTCGGCGGACCGGGGCCCGGCCTCGATCGGCACACCGAGCCGCTCGAGATGCTCGATCGCCCCCTCGATCGGGCCCTCCCAGCGGAAGCAGAGATCGCTGTTGCCGGGTTGCACGGGCAGACGCGCGTTGAGCCCCTCGAAGCCGGGGCCGTGCACGTTCAGCTGCCAGTCGTCGAAGAGGTAGAAGCCGAACCACTCGTCACGCTCGACGATCTGCGCGCCGAGCACGTCGCGGTAGAAGGCGTTCGAGCGCTCCCAGTCGGAAACGGCTATGACGCAGTGGTCGAGCCTCACCAGCGCTCCCAGCGAACGACGTCCTCGCGCGCTTTGCGCCGTCTCGTGAAGACGCTCGCGTCGCTGCTCGGCTCGTCTGCGCCGCCGGCCGGGTAGCCCATCGTCACGACGGCAACGAAGCGGACGTCGTCGGGCAGTCCCAACGCCTCCTGGAGGGCGGGCAGGTCGGTGACGCCGAAGATCGCGGTATCCAGGCCCTCGTCGATCGCCGCCAGCATCAGGGTCATGGTGGCCGCGCCTGCGTCGACGTACCAGTACGGCGCCGGCCAGTCGATCTCGCGCCCGCCGGTGATCTTCAGCTTGTCGGGTGACCGGTAGCGGTCGTGGTAGTCGTCTTCGCGGGTCAGGACGACCATGTGGACGGGCGCCGCGGCCTTCCAGCGCGGGCGGCCCTGGGCGGCGAGCTCGTCCTCCTTCGCGGCGGTTGCGATCGTCGTGCGAGTTTCCGCGTCGGTGACGACGACGATGCGGAGGCCCTGCGAGAACCCGGCACTCGGCGCCCAGACGACCGCCGAGTTCGCGATCCGTTCGAGGATTTCGCGCGTGACCGGCCGGTCCGCGTACGTGCGGACGCTGCGGCGCCGGGTCAGGACGTCGCGAAACTCCACAGCGGCGCCTGCGTCAGATTCCGATGAGGACGGCGCCGGGCGGCTCCGCTTCCAGGCGTCCGTTCTCGATCTCGTTCGCGATCCGGTCCTCGATCCGACCGAGGCCGATGCGGTGCGTCGTGCGCCACGTGCGGGTCTCGGCGGGCGGGCCCTCGGTGTGCGCCCGGATGTTCGGCCGCGCAAAGTTGAGCCCGCGCTCGAGCAGCCAGATGACGAACAGCGGGACGATCAGCGCCCACGTGATCCAGCCTGTGTCGAGCGAGATGAGGCGGCCGATGAGGACCAGCATGATCGCTGTGGCGATCACCGTCGGCCAGAAGAACGGCTCCTGCCTTCTCTCCGAGAACGATTTGCCCCGGGATATGCGTTCGAGCGTCCAGGTCCTACCGTCGGGGGAGCGAACGGTGCGGCTCACGGCAGTCGATCATACGCCGGACGTTAGGTCGCGAGCGCGATCAGCACGGCGATGCCGGCGATCACGGCGACGACGAGGAGTGCGAGCGTGATCGCGGCGCCGACCAGGATCCGCTTCGCCTCGCGCGTCAGCCGCTCGCGCAATGGACGCGGGTCGTCGGCGGTCAGGATCCGGATCGCCCGCCGCAGGACCCAGAACCCGATCAGCCTGTGAACCACGACGCGAGCCGGTCTTCCCGAGCGCGGGGCACGAGAAACGTCAGGTAGTCCGGTTGGGACGGGTCCCCGTGGACAGAACGCCTGCGGTCCGTTCTGGGGTCTGACCCCAAGCGGCCCGGCGGGCGGCCGGTGGAGCGAAGCGTTCTCCACAGCGGCCGGGCGGGACTCGGCCGGAGCGGGCTACTCCCACTCGATGGTGCTGGGCGGCTTCGAGGAGATGTCGAGCGCGACGCGGTTCACGCCCGGGATCTCGTTGATGATCCGGCCCGAGATCGTCTCGAGCAGGTCGTAGGGCAGCCGGGCCCAGTCGGCGGTCATCGCGTCCTCGGACGTGACCGCGCGGATCACGATCGGATACGCGTACGTCCGTTCGTCGCCCTGGACACCCACCGAGCGGATCGCCGGCAGGACCGCGAACGACTGCCAGAGGTCGCGGTAGAGCCCCGCGCGCCGCACCTCCTGCTGCAGGATCGCGTCGGCCTCGCGCAGGATCTCGAGCCGCTCGCGCGTGACCTCGCCGATGATCCGGATCGCGAGCCCGGGGCCGGGGAACGGCTGCCGCCAGACCATCCGCTCCGGAAGGCCGAGCTCCTCGCCCACGCGCCGCACCTCGTCCTTGAACAGGAGCCGCAGCGGCTCCACGAGGTCGAAGTCGACCTCCTCCGGCAGGCCGCCCACGTTGTGATGCGACTTGATCATCGCGGCGACGCCGTCCGTGCCGCCCGACTCGATCACGTCCGAGTAGAGCGTCCCCTGGACGAGGTGCCGGATCCTCCCGAGACGCCTTGCCTCCTCCTCGAAGACGCGGATGAACTCCTCGCCGACGCGCTTCCGCTTCTCCTCGGGGTCGTCGACGCCCTCGAGCCGCTCGAGGAACCGTTCCTCCGCCTGGACGTGGACGAGTGGGACCTGGAAGTGGCCGCGGAAGGTCTCGACGACCTGCGTCGCCTCGTCCTTGCGCAGGAGGCCGTGGTCGACGAAGACGCACGTCAGCTGGTCGCCGACGGCCTTGTGCACGAGCAGCGCGGCGACGGCGGAGTCGACGCCGCCCGAGAGCGCGCACAGCACGCGCTCCGAGCCGACCTGGGCGCGGATCCGCTCCACCTGCTCCTCGATCACGGCCGCCGCCGTCCACGTCGGCGGCGCCTCGGCGACGCCGTAGAGGAAGTTCTTCAGCACCTCGTTTCCGAACGCCGTGTGCACGACCTCGGGATGGAACTGGACGCCGTAGAGCCCTCGCTCGGGAGCCTCGAAGGCCGCGATCGGCGTCGAGGGCGAGGAGGCCGTCACCTCGGCGCCCTCCGGGGCCGCCGTCACCGAGTCGCGGTGGCTCATCCAGACGACCTGCTGCTCCGGCGTCTGCTCGAGGAGCGCGCCGCCGGCCGCCTGTAGGTCGGTCCGCCCGAACTCCGACGCTCCGGTCCGTTCGACCTTGCCGCCGAGGTCGCGCGCCATCAGCTGCATGCCGTAGCAGATGCCCAGGATCGGCACGCCGAGCTCCCACAGGCCCGGATCCACGTCGGGCGCGTCCTCCGCGTAGACCGACGCCGGCCCGCCGCTCAGCACGATCGCGCGCGGGTTCCGCGCCCGCAGCGCCTGCGCCGGCGTCCTGTGGGAGACGAGCTCCGAGTAGACGCGGCACTCGCGCACGCGCCGCGCGATCAGCTGGGAGTACTGGCCGCCGAGGTCGACCACGAGGACCGGGCGGTCCTCGGCTCGATCCTCCGGGCGCTCGAAGGGCAAGACCTCCGCCATCAGCCCATCCCGATCCGCTGCGACTGCTGGAGCCCCTTGCCCTCGGTCTTGATCGCCGGCGCCAGCATGATCTCCGCCTTCTGGAAGTCGTGAATCGACTCGTAGCCGCAGGTGGCCATGGCCGTGCGGAGGGCCCCCATCAGGTTCAGCGTCCCGTCGTTCTCGGTCGCCGGGCCGATGACGATCTCCTCCAGCGTCGCCGGCTGGTCGACCTGGACCCGGGCCCCCCGCGGAAGCGTCGGGTGGAAGGTGGCCATCCCCCAGTGGTAGCCGAGGCCGGGCGCCTCCTTGGCACGCGCGAGCGGCGAGCCGACCATCACGGCGTCCGCGCCGCAGGCGATCGCCTTGGCGATGTCGCCGCCGGTTCGCATGCCGCCGTCCGCGATCACGTTCACGTAGTTGCCGGTCTCGAGCAGGTGCTGGATCCGGGCCGCGCTGGCGTCGGAGATCGCCGTCGCCTGGGGGACCCCGACGCCGAGGACGCCCCGCGTCGTGCAGGCGGCTCCCGGCCCGACCCCGACCAGCACGGCCGCGGCACCAGTTCGCATCAGGTGCAGCGCCGTCTGGTACGACGCGCACCCGCCGACGATCACGGGGATCGGGATGTCGGCGATGAACTCCTTCAGGTTCAGCGCCACGCCGTTCGACGACACGTGCTCGGCCGAGACGACCGTCCCCTGGATGACGAGGATGTCCAAGCCGGCCGCGAGCGCGATCTCGTAGTGGTCCCGTACCCGCTGCGGCGTCAGCGACCCCGCGGCGAGCACGCCCCTCGACTTGATCTCCTCGATGCGGCGCGCGATCAGCCGCGGCTCCACCGGCTGCGCGTAGATCTTCTGCATCAGCGCCGTCGCCTTCTCCTTGGGCGCCTTCGCGATCTTGGCGAGCTGGATGTCCGCGTCCTCGTAGCGCGTGAAGATCCCCTCGAGGTTGATTACGCCGAGCCCGCCGAGCTCTCCGAGCTTGATCGCCGTCTCCGGAGAGACCACGCCGTCCATCGCCGAGCCGAGCAGCGGCAGCTCGAGCAGGTGCGGGCCGAGCTTCCAGCCGATGTCGACGTCCTGCGGATCGCGCGTCCGCCGGCTCGGCACGATCGCGATGTCGTCGAAGCCGTAGGCCTGCCGCGCCTTCTTCCCCCTCCCGATCTCGACTTCCACCGGCCTCACCCCTCTCTACAGGAAGGCGGTCGATGCTAACTCAGAGCTCGGACACGACCGGCTCTAGCTTCTCCACCTTGACACCTTCCGCAAGCCTCGTCAGCTCCCGCGGCTCGAAGCGGCCTGCGCCGACCTCCTGGACTGCGGCAGCCCCGGCGGCGACGGCCCGGCGCACCGCCTCCTCCAGCGGATGCTCGTCGAGCCGCGCGGCGATGTAGCCCGCGAGGAGCACGTCGCCCGACCCCGCCGGCGAGACAGTCGCCACCTCGGCGACTGCGGCGTGGAAGCGCTCGACGTCGCGCTCCTCCCGAAGCAGCGCGTAGCACCCGGAGGTCAGCGTGATCAGCACGTTCCTCGCCCCGAGGTCGGAGATGTGCTCCAGCGCCTGGACAAAGTCCTGGGGATCGTGGAACTCCTGCCCGACGAGGCCCTCGGCCTCGCGCTCGTTCGGGGTGACGAGGAACGGCTCCGCCTCCGTTCCCAGCCGCAGGGGCTGGCCCTCGGCGTCGAGCACCGCCCGGATCCCGCGCCGGTCGAGCTCGCGGATCGCCTCGGCGTAGAAGCCCTCGTCGACGCCGCGCGGCAGCGTTCCGGCGAAGACGACCATGTCCGCGCCGCGCGAGAGGTAGCGGAGCTTCTCCATCACCAGCTCCAGCTCCTCAGGCTTGACGTGCGGGCCCCACTCGTTGATCTCCGTGTACGTGCCCGCGGTCGGGTCGACCACCGCGGTCGACGTGCGCGACTCAGCGCCGATGCGGACGAAGTCGTTGAGGATCGCCTC
>DASVEW010000071.1:0-11198 GCA_036380355.1 Gaiellaceae bacterium
CCGCGACCGGTTCGACTCCACGCCGGGCATCGTCTACGCGGCCGGCGTCGAGCACGCCTACAACCTCGCGCGCGAGTTCCGTGCCGCCGGGCTCAAGGCGGAGGCGGTGAGCGGCCGCACGCCGCCGGTGAAGCTCGCGGAGATCCTCGCTGCCTACGAGCGGGGCGAGATCGACATCCTCATCAACGCGATGTTGCTGGCCGAGGGCTGGAACTCGCCGCGCGCGACGGTCTGCATGCACCTCGCGCCGACGGCGAGCCGCCGCGTGTACCAGCAGCGGATCGGCCGGATCATGCGGATGCATCCGCGCAAGGAGGCCGGCGTCGTGGTCGACTTCGTCCCGAAAGGCGCAACGCACAACGAGCGCGTGGTCTCGCTGCACAGCCTGCTCGACGCCGACTTCTACCGCGAGGGGGCCCGCGTCACACCTGCTCCGCGCCGCCGGCCGCAGCGCCGGGCGCGCCGCAAGCTGTCGCCGGCGCCGTGGCTCGTGCCGGTCACGCCCGACGTCAAGCGCCGCCTCGGCGTGATCGCCCGCGAGTGGCAGCGGATCGACCCGCGCTACCTCGACGAGGACGAGCAGCGCTTCTGGGCCCAGATCGCCGGTCGTCAGGTCCGCTTCGAGGAACGCGTGGACTTCGTCAGGAAACTGACCGAAGCCGGCACGACGAAAGCCGCGCTCGAGCAGTTCCTCTTCACCTGCGCCGCCGAGAACCCGAATCGCCGGCTGCGCATGACGGCCCTGGCCGACCGGGTCTCGATGGGCGTCGACCGCGCGAGCTTCGACGACCTCGTCACGCTCGTCACCCAGGCGCCCACGTGGGAGAAGGACCGGGCGCAGGGCGTCCGCGTGCTGCTTCGAGGCCTCGCCGACGGCAAGGCGGACGCGCCCGAGCAGATCCTCTGGCGCTGGACGTGGCGCCTGGCCCGCGCGACGCGGAAGATCCAGGACCGGCGCGCGAGCGCCGAGTACCCGGAGGCGAAGCGCCTCCTGGGCGCGCTCGCGAACTCCAGGGGCCATCGGCACGAGGAGAACGCCGCGAAGCTCGTCAACACCGCCCGCGACCTGCCGCCCGAGGTGGGCACGGCGCTGCTGGCCTCGGCCGAGGGGTACACGCCTCGTGCCAGCCGGCTGATCGAGTCGGCCCGCGAGAGCCTGGGTACGGTCGAGGAGGTCGCGGCCGCCCTCGCGGAGAACCTGCCGCAGCCGAAGCTCCAGGGCCGCTCGCGCCGCCGCCGCCGCCGGAAGAAGAGAGGCGCGAAGGCGCAGCAGCAGGAAGCCCAGCAGAGCCAGAACGGCGGCGAGCCGGAAGACAAGCCGGCGGAAGAGCCGGCTGCCGCCGAAGCGTCCTAGCTACTGATCCGTCGCGGCCGGCGGTTCGCCGTTGTTGCGGTCCCGCTCGCGGAGAAAGCGTGTGAGCTCCGCCGCGAGCGCCTCTCCCGAGGGAATGTCCTCCTCGTCGAACTCGTCGGCGCGGCGCTCCAGGTCCTCGACGTACGCCTGGGTGTCCGCGTCCGCCGCGACGGCCCGGCTCACCTGCTCGGCGTAGCCCTCCGAGGCCTCGCGGAGCTCCTCGACGTCGATCTCGATCCCGAGCATGTCGCCCAGCCGCTCGCACAGCGCCAGTGCGGCGCGAGGGCTCGGTGTCAGTGAGACGTAGTGCGGCACGGCGGCCCAGAGGCTCGCCGACGGCAGGCCGCGCTGCTTGCACGCGTCGTGGAGGACGCCGACGATCCCCGTCGGCCCCTCGTAGCGCGAAGCCTGGAGGCCCAGGCGCTCCACGAGCTCCTCGTCGCTCGCGCTACCCGTCACCGGGCTCGGCCTCGAGTGCGGGATGTCGGCGAGCAGCGAGCCCAGGGTGACGACGAGCTCGACGCCGAGCTCCTCCGCGAAGCCGGTGATCATCTCGGTGAAGGCGCGCCACCTGAGGTTCGGCTCGATGCCGAGCAGGAGCACGATGTCGCGCTCCAGTCCCTCGGCGCGGGCGCGGTAGAAGACGGTCTCCGGCCAGTCGATGTGCCGCGTCATCCCCTCGACGAGCTTGACGTGCGGCCTCGTCGCCTGAAAGTCGAAGAACTCCTCGGGGTCGACGTCCGCGATCTGCTCCGCATCCCAGAGCTTCGCCAGATAGCCGCCGGCGAGCGAGGCGCCCTGTCCGCCGTCGTTCCAGCCGCGGAACGCCGCGATCAGGACCGGCCGGTCGAGCACCGGCTTCTCGGCGATGCGAAGCTCGTCTGCCATCGGTCCACCTTACCCCTGCCGCGCTGAGAGCCAGGCCGGCGGCCGCCAGAGCAGCGCGGCGAGCGCGACCGTCAGCGTCCAGACAGCGGCGGCGAGCCCGACGTGGACGGCGACGATCCCGTAGGGCAGCTCGAGCCGCCACTGGAGCTCGCCCACCGCCATCTGCACGATCAGGACGGCGAGCAGGAGTAGCGAGAGCCGGAACAGGCGCGGCGACAGCGAGCGGCGCGCCACGAGATAGCCGAGCACGAACAGGAACACGCAGCCGAAGACCGCGGTGATGCGGACGTGGAGGTAGAGCGCGTCGGGGAGGTTCCAGAGGCGGTGGATCACGTCGGGGTCGCCGGAGTGAGGTCCAGCGCCGGTCACGAGGGTTCCGGTCACGACGAGCCCCAGGCAGGCAACAGCCAGGAGGATGCCGCCGATCCGCAGCTCCCGCGGGAACTCGATCGATGCCGCACCCAGCTCGGCACGGAGAGCCTCGACGAGGACGACGATCGCGCCGGCGAGCGCGAGCAGCGCAACCAGGAAGTGCACCATCACCATCTCCGGCGGCAGGTCGTAGCGGATCGTGGCCAGACCGAGCGGTGCTTCCGCGACGGTGAGCAGCGCAACCGTGACCGCAGTCCAGAACGTCCAGCGCGGCAGCCGTCGCGCCGCCCACGCCAAGAGGATCGAGAACGTGATCGGGAAGATCCCGAACACGCGGTTCCCGAACTCGATGAAGGCGTGCGAGTCCTCCTCCGGGAAGAACGCGCCTTCCTCGCAGCCGGGCCAGCCCTCGCAGCCGAGCCCCGAGCCGGTGAGCCGGACGAGCGAGCCGGTGATCACGATCACGTAGAGCGACACGACGGTGGCCGTCGCCAGCCACCGGATCCGCCTCGGCGTCACGCCGATTCCGCCCGGTCGAGGAAGTCCGTGAGGACGGCGCGGAACTGCTCCGGCTCCTCCACGAACGCCATGTGGGAGCTCTCCTCGAAGAGCACGCGCTCCGCGCGCGGGATGCCGCGCTGGGCCTCCTCGGCGAGCGCGGGCGTGCACTCGTCGTAGCGGCCCGAGGTGACGAGCGTCGGCACGCGGATCTCGTGCAGGCGGTCGCGGACGTCCCAGTCGCGGAGCCTGCCGTTCGCATTCCACTCGCTCGCGCCCCAGAGGGCACGGTAGACCGGTGTGCCCTTCTCGGCCTTCCCGCGCTCGACGAAGTCCGGCGGCGGATCGACGAGGAGGATGTGGCGGCGCCAGAACTCGTCCTCCGCCGCCCGGTAGTCGGGGTGATCGAGCGTGCCGGCCGCCTCGTGCTCTGCGATCGCCCGCCGGTGGTGCTCCGGAAGCTCGTCGCGGAGCCGCGCGGCCTCGGCGGTCCACGTCTCCGTCGAGGTCGGCGGCGAGTTGAGCGTGAGGCTGAGGAGGCCGGACGGCCGGGTCAGCACGTACTCGATCGCGAGCATCGAGCCCCACGAGGTGCCGAGCAGGTGGATCCGGTCGAGCCCGAGCCACTCGCGCAGCGTCCGGAGCTCGTCGACGAAGAGCTCGACCGTCCAGAGATCGGGGTCGTCGGGCCGGTCGGAGCTCCCACAGCCGAGCTGGTCGTAGACCACGAGGCGGCGGCCCTCCTCCGCCAGCCGCTGCAGGGGCTCGAAGTAGTGGTGCGTCGAGCCAGGCCCACCGTGGAGGCAGACGAGCGGGACGGCGTCGTCCGGACCGATGTCCCGGTACCAGGTCCCGAACCCGCGGAACGGGATGCGCCCCTCGACGACCCTCACGGGCGGAGCGGCTCCAGGATCGACGGGTAGCCGTCGGCGCCGTCGAAGGGCGTCGGCCGCGAGCCGAGGAAGAGCGGCCGGTCGGCGGCGTTCAGCAGCACCGGCATCAGGTCGGGCCCGCGGAGCTGCCCGAGGATGCCGGCCGCGCACGGGAGCTCGCCGAAGGACGTGACCCGGTCGGCGCGGACGCCGGGGCCTGAGAGAAGCAGTGGGACGGGATCGCCCGAGTGGATCACCTCGGGATAGGCGGGCGTTGCGTGGTCGCCGGTGACGCAGACGATCGCGCGATCGGTGGGCAGGTCCGCGAGGGCTGCGTCGAGCGCCTCGATCGTCCGCTGCTTGACCGCCGGATCCTTCGTGTGGCCGGCCTCGTCTGCGGCCTTCTGGTGCGAGAAGACGAACGTGTCGCCGGCGTCCAGGCGTTCCCTGATCAGGTTCAGTCGCTGCTCGAGGTCGGCGGTCGGGTCGTCGGTCTCGTCCGCCTCCAGCGGCTCGAGCCCGACTGTGCGGGCCAGGCCGTGGAGGAAGCGGGAACCCGCGATGAAGGTGCCTGAGACGCCGTGCCGCTCCGCGAACGTCGGCGCCTTACGCGCGCGGCCCCACCACTTCAGCGTGATCACGTTGAAGCGCTCTCCCTCGAGGCGGTGCAGGACCTCGCGCGTCCACGCCTCGGCCGCTCGCGCCGTCCGCTCTGCCTCGGCGACCACGGGCTGCGGCCGGAGGACCGGATGGCGGTCGCGGAAGAAGGCGTCCGAGTCCGTCACCCGCTCGTCGGCGCCGCCCGACACGCGCAGGACCGCTTCCCCACGCCCGAGGTTGGAGAGCGTGAAGCGGAGGCGGTCCACCTCGATCTCCGCGCAGCGCTCCAGCAGCTTGCGCGCATCCTCGTCGTCCTCGCCGCGTCTGGGACGGCCGGTCAGCCAGAGCCGGCCGTCCCGCTCCTCGGCCGGGCGCAGCGCCGCGAAGGCGAGGACGTCCGCGGGGTCGACTCCCTGGCCGGCGCCGAGCGCCTCGAACACGGCGCGGCCCGGGAACTCCTCCGGCCGATAGCCGAGCATCGACCAGTGCGCGACCTCGCTCGACGGCGCGCGTCCCGGCCCGACCGCGTGAAGCACGCCGGCCGAGCCGCCGGCGGCAAGCGCGTCGAGGTTCGGGGTCGTAGCGGCCTCGTTGGCGGTGCGGCCGCCGAGAGTCGCGTGCGCGCGGTCTCCCAGCCCGTCGAGCAGGACGAGGACGATCGGATACATCGCGCGGAACCTAGCCAGGTCCGCCCGGGGCGACACGAACAACCCGTTTGTGTTGCATCACACGCTCGAGGGAGCGGCGAATGGGCGTGAGTGATGCAACACAAAGTCCGGGTCGTGTCGCCGATCGCGGACGTGGCCGGTTTAGACCGGAACGCGATCCAGAGAGCGGATGACCCTCGCGACCCCCGGCGGCACGAGTGACTCCCACTCGACGCCGGCGCGAAGCGCTTCCCGCACGCTCTCACCGGAGATCTCCTTGTCCGCTCCCTCGTCCAGCACCACCACGTCGTAGCCCGCCTCGCGCATCCGCTCCACCTTCGTCCCGCCCCACTTCGAAAAGAGGCGGATGTACTGGGTCACTCCCTCGGGCACGTAGGCCGGCCAGAGCTCCGGCTCGTTCACCGGGAAGGGGATGACGTGGAAGCGCGCCAGGTCGAGACCGAGGTCGACCGCGGCCGCCTTGACCATCAGCAGCCGCTCGGCGTAGCTCCAGGGGTTCGACTCGGGGAGGTGCCGGAGGGGATCGCTCGACTCGGGCCGGATGCGCGACGGATCCGGGTTCGTGATCCCCACGAACAGCTCGTCGGAGCGCTCCGCGGCCCCCCGCAGGTACTCGAGGTGGCCGTTGTGGAACGGTTGGAACCTGCCGTGGATCATCCCCCGCGCCGCGCGGGTCATTCCACGACGACCCCTGCGCCCTCCTCCACCCGGCCGACGCGCCTGAGGAACAGCCTCCGCGCGTCGAACTCCGCCTCGAGCACGGCACTCCGCTCGGCCGCCACGGACACGAGCAGCCCGCCCGCCGTCTGTGGGTCATAGCCGAGCGCGACGAGCGCGTCGGAGGCGGCGTTCAGCTCGAGGTGCGGCCCCGCGAACTCGCGGTTCCGGGGATCTCCGCTCGTAAGGATGCCCGAGCGCGCGAGGTCCAGCGCGCCGTCGATCGCCGGGAAGCGCGCGGACTCGAGCCGGAGCCTCACGCCGCTCCGCTCGGCGACCTCGTGCGCGTGCCCGAACAGGCCGAAGCCGGTGACGTCCGTGACCGCGTTCGGCTCCACACGGCGCAGGACGGACGCAGCGTCCATGTTCAGCGTGCGCATCCACCGGACGGCACGCTCGAGCGGCTGCGTGCCGGCGACGCCGCGCTTGTAGCCCGTCATGATCAGGCCGGTGCCGAGCGGCTTCGTGAGGAAGAGCGTGTCGCCGGGCCGCGCCCCGCTCTTTGGCCAGATCGCGTCGGGCCGGACCGTGCCCACGACGGCGAGGCCGTACTTCGGCTCCTCGTCGCGGATCGTGTGCCCTCCCGCGAGGATGCCTCCGGCGGCGCGCACCCGCTCGTCGGCCGCGGCAAAGATCGCGGCGAGCATCTCGCTGGGCAGCGACTCCGGGAAGGCGGCGATCGAGAGCGCCAGGAGCGGCGTCCCGCCCATCGCGAAGACGTCGTTGAGCGCGTTCGTCGCAGCGATCGCGCCGTAGTCGTAGGGGTCGTCGACGACCGGCGGGAAGAAGTCGAGCGTGAAGATGATCGCCCGGTCGTCGTCGAGCCGATAGACGGCGGCGTCGTCCGCCGGCGCGAGCCCGACGAGCAGATCCTCCGAGTCGACGGGAACGAAGCCGCGCAGCAGCTCCTCGAGCCGGGCAGCCGAGTACTTCGCCGCGCAGCCGCCGCACGAGGCGAGATCGGTCAGTTTGACGTCCGCGGTCTCCAGAAGCCTGGGACTCCCCTCGCTGGAATGCTGCCCGGCCTGCTTGCCCGGGTCAACGCCGACCGGCCGGCCCCTATTCCACCGCTCAAAGGGCGACGGCGGCCGAGGCCGCCGTCCGCCGTGTCAGGGGAGAGGAGGAGCTTGGTAATCGAACCGCATTTCGACGACCAAACCCCCTCTCCTACAAAGACCCCGGAGTGCGCAAGATCTTCCAGAGCATGTACAGGCCGAGCGCCGAGGCGACGGCGAAGCCGACCACGGCGATCCCGTCGTTCACGCGGGCCATCCACGCGGAGGCGAGCAGGAGCCCGGCGACGATGACCGCGGCGCCGATCCGGTTCGCCGCCGAGCGCATCACCGCCTCGAGCTCCTCGAGGTTCGCCGGGGTGATCCCGATGCGCAGCGTCCCCTCCTCGAGCCGGTCGGTGACCTGCCCGATCCGGCGGGGCAGCCGCGCCAGCGGCGCCAGTTGCGTGAACGCGTAGCTCGCCAGCTCGGTCGGCTCCAGCCGCTTCTCCCCCTCGCGCAGCATCAGCTCGAGCGCGTCCGCCCGTAGCAGCTCGACGGGATCCAGCGACGGATCGAGGACCCGCGCGATCGAGTCGGCCTGGGCGAGCGTCTTGCCGACCAGGGCGAAGCTCGTCGGCAGCCGGATGGCGTGCTTGACGGACATCCGCTGAAGGTCGGCCAGCGCCTCGCCGGCGCGGATCCCGGAGAGCGGCCGCCAGTGGTAACGGGGGAGCTTGCGCCGGAGCTCGGCGACGAACGCCGGCTCGTCGGACTCCAGCGTCGTCTGCGAGAGGGCGAGGATCAGCGCGGCGACGTCGTCACCCCGGTTCTGCGCGATCGCCAGGAGCAGCTGGGCGATCGTCGATCGCGTGTCGTCGTCGAGCCGGCCGAGCAGGCCGAAGTCGAGCAGGGCCAGCCGCCCGTCCGGCGTCAGCAGCACATTGCCCCGGTGCGGGTCGGCGTGGTACACGCCCTCAGCGGCGACCTGGCGCACGTAGGCCCGGAAGAACTCGCGCGCAAGATGTGCGGCACGCTCCTCGTCGAGGCCGTGGTCGTCCGCGACCCGCTTGCCCTCGATGTGCTCGAGGACGAGCACCTCCTCGGTGACGTACGGGTGGATCACCTTCGGGACGACGAGGTCGGCGTGGCCGGCGAGGAAGCGCCCGACGAGCTCCGTGTTGTTCGCCTCCTCGGTGAAGTCGAGCTCGGCCCGGAGGTGAACGTCGACCTCCTCGGCGAGCGCCGAAAGCTGGAGGATCCGCGCCCTTGCGGACCGGCGCTCGAGGAAGTCGGCCGCCGACCTGAGCAGGTCGAGGTCGACGAGCGCCTGCTCGAGCACACCGGGCCGGCGGATCTTCACGACGACCTCGCGTCCGTCCGTCAGCAGCGCCTTGTGGATCTGGGCGATCGACGCCGCGGCCAGCGGCTCCGGGTCGATGCGAGCGAAGGCGCTCGTGCCGATCGAGCGCCCGATCACGGGCTCGAGCTCCGAGAAGGGGACGGGCGGGACCTCGTCGACGAGCCGCGTCAGCTCGTCGATGTAGACGTCCGGCATGAGGTCCGGCCGCGACGAGAGAAGCTGGCCCAGCTTGACGTAGGTCGTCCCCAGCTCTTCTAGCGCGCGGCGAAACTCGCGCGCCGCTTCGGGGGTGGCCGGCCGCTCGCCTGCGACCCCGATCTCGCGAAGCACGCGCAGCAGCCGCGTCCTCCGCGCCACCCGCCCCACTTCGAGCGCCCGCCTCAACCGCTCTCCCACGAGCGGATTCTTGCCGCTACGCGCCGCCGCCGCGCGGTCGCGAAAGCGACGTCCGGCTATCGAGGGTCGCTGAAAGTCGTGAGACTTTCAGCGAAACGAGCGAATCGCGCGCCGCGCACTTCGCGAAGAAGCCGGCTCCCCCCGCGGAATCCGGTTTCCTCGTTCGCGCGTCTGAAAGGTGTTTCGGGCGACTGTCCGCGAATCGAACCCCTGACGGACAGTGCCTCCCTCGGGGCCGCCGGTGCTTGGCAGCGTCAACCGGCGACTAGAACCTCAGCCAGTTGTCGAAGAAGCCTCCACCGCTCACGGCAGCGAGGGTCGTCAGGGCGACGAGGAGCGAGATCTTGAACCGAGTCTTCAGTGCGATCACCTCCTTTCCTAGAACCTGAAGTCCTGGAGCGCTTCAGCAGCGCGCCGGTAGAGCTGCGCGGCCACCTGGTCCTGACCGCGCCGCGCCGCAAGGTCGCCCTTGGCGATCCACGCGGACGCCCGATGGCTGACGGAGGAAAGCTGGTCGAAGCTGCGCTCTGCCTCGTCGAAGGCCTTCGCGGCCTCGTCGAGGCGGCCCTGCTCGAGGAGCGAGCGCCCGAGCACGAGCTGCGCATTCCCGATCTCGTCGACGACGTCGACGCGGTCGCCGAGGAGCTTCAGGGCCTGGCGCGCCTGCTCCTCCGCCGGCTCGACCTGGCCGGTGCGGAGGTTCACCTGGGCGAGCGACGAGACCGCACGAGCGGCATCTGCCTCGCTGCCGTACTCGAGGAGGACGCGGAACGATTCGTTCAGCTGCTCGACGGCCTCGTCGGGCTTGCCGAGCAGGAAGCTCAGGCCGCCGAGGTTGTTCAGCAGCTTGCCGACGGCGGCGCGGTCCGCGATCTCCTCGAACTGCGACTTCGCCTGCTCGGCGTACTTGCGCGCGAGCACCCACTGGCCCTGCCGCTCGGCGACGAGCGAGGCGTGGAAGTACACGCGGGCGACCGAGCGCGGATCGTCCAACGCCTCGGCGAGCTCGAGCGCGCGCTCGAGATCCTCGCGAGCCGCCTCGTAGTCCCGCTGGCGGCGGTAGCACCGCGAGCGCCACCCAAAGATGTCGGCGCGAAGGCGGTCGCACGGAAGCTCGGAGTTCTCGGCCAGCGCGAGCGCCTCGTTGAAGAGGCTGATCGCCGTCTGGATGCTCGCCAGCTCGACGCGGCAGGCGCCGAGTCGGAACAGGATCTCCGCCCGGTCGATGTCCGAGAACATCGCGTCCTCGGCCATGGTGCGCGCGCGCGTGAGGAGCTCGATGGCTTCCTTCACCTGGCCCATGCGCATCCGGACCCAGGCTTCCCCGGAGAGCGAGCGCATCTGCAGCTCGACCGCGGCGATGCCGGCGATCGTCGGGTAGATGCGCGTGAACTCCTCGAGCGCCTCGGGGTAGTCGTGGTTCTCGCTGAGCGCCTCCGCCCTCGTCAGCGACGCCTCGATCCGGCCGCGCTCGTCGGCGGCGACGCCGCTGGCGAGAAAGCCCGGATCGACGTTCAGCCGCTCGGCGAGCCACTCGATCGTGTCCTGCGTCGGGCGGGTCTTGCCGCGCTCGATCTGCGAGACGTACTCCTTCGAGAAGCGCTCGCCCGCGAGGTCCGTCTGCGTGAGGCCCGCGTTGACCCTGAGCGTGCGCAGTCGCTCGCCCAGGCCTCCGTTCGGAAGGCGGCCGAGGCGCTGCGGCTTGCTCTGGACGACGCGGTTCACTAGCGGGTCAACTCCTGGGCGGCTACGTGCGACCACTTGACCATACGACAATCCCTCCATCCCGTCGATCCCCCGAATGGGTCATGGCTACGGGGGAAAACGAGTCAACCAAGCCTATAACAAAATCACTTGACCGAGGTACTTGACTAGATGCGGGGGCGGCCGTATAGTCAGTCCACCGAGCAGCGAGGCCACACAAAGGCCGAGGTGTTCGGGAGGCGCGCCAGATACGGCGACGGTGGCTCGGAGGAGTTGGCTGGGCCGCAGAGTCAAGGCCTCCGGGCCGTCGCCAAACGAGGTGGGCTCGCCGCTAGAGATACGAACCCCCGGGGCCGCAGCCCGGGGGTTCATCTTTTTCGCGTCGGAACCGGCTTTGCCGGTTCCTCGCATCTGGCTCGAGGTCTCTCGACTTCGAGCCACCGTACGGAGCGGGGCTCGGGCTTCGCCCGAGCGCGGCATTCGCGCCGCAGCGGCGCTTCCTTGACCCCGTCGCGTCGGTGAACGACCGGGCAAAGCCCGCTCGTCGGCGCTTCCGGGAACGGGCGAACGTCGTGCAGCCGTCAGCGCGCCGCCTGGGGAGAAATCGTCCCACCTTCGGCACACTTGCGGCTTGACAGGTCGCGGTGTCTGGAAGTGATCTCAAATTGAGCAGGGACCGAGGGGTGGCCGTCGAACGCCGCTGCTATGAAGAGATCAGATGCTCGACCTCGTCGACGGCGGGTGGGTCGTTCGAAGCCGCTGAAGTGGCGCGTC
>DASVEW010000072.1:0-6659 GCA_036380355.1 Gaiellaceae bacterium
CATGTTCGAGTACTGGTCGGGCTTGAAGCCGCCCGGAATCTCCTCGGCGAGCCGGTCGGAGACGGAGTAGTAGCTCTCGGGCGAGTCGTGCTCGACCGCGGTCGGTGTGATCACGACCTCGGCACCGTAAGCGCGGAGCATCGAGATCTTCTCCTGGCTCATCTTGTCGGGCATCGTGAAGATGCAGCGGTAACCGCGCAGCGCCGCCACGATCGCGAGACCGGTGCCGGTGTTGCCCGACGTGGGCTCGACGATCGTCCCGCCCGGCTTGAGGTGGCCGTCGCGCTCGGCGGCCTCGATCAGCGGGAGGCCGATGCGGTCCTTCACGGAGCCGCCGGGGTTCAGGTACTCGAGCTTGGCGAGGAGCTGCGGCCCACCGGGCGGCGCGAGCTTCTGGAGGCGCACGATCGGCGTCCTCCCGACGAGCTCGAGCGCAGTCGGGTACTCGCGGGGCATCGGGAGAAGCCTAGCCCTGGATGTAGGCCAGGAGCCTGGGGTCGTGGCGGGCGATCAGGTCGAGTGACTCCCGCTCGAGGATGCCGCCCTCGTAGGTCCGGATGTGCCGGGCGACGTAGGCGTTGTCGCCCAGATGGTGGATGCCGGCGTTGGCGTCGTGGGCCGCGAAGACGACGTGCGGCACGTCAGCCATGACGACCGCGCCGAGGCACATCGGGCACGGCTCGACGGTGGAGTAGAGGACGCAGTCGTCGTGGCGGGCCCAGGCCGCCTCGCCGCCCACGAGGAGCGCTTCGAGCTCGGCGTGGGCGAGTTGCGTTCGCCGTTCGAGGTAGCGGTTCCGTCCGCGGGCGACGATCTCGCCGTCGAGGACGAGCACGGCGCCGATCGGCAGCTGCCCGGCCTCGCCGGCCGCCTCCGCCTCGGCCAGGGCCTCGCGTATGAAGCGCTCGTGCGTGGGGTCAGACCCCGTCATGGCACGACGGCGGGAACGGCTTGCCCAGCGGTATTCGCTCCACCCAGAAACCGTGGCGCGGCCCGCGTGGGGTCAGACCCCAGAACGGAAGCGTCACGCATCAGTGCCGGAAGTGGCGGCGGTGGGTGAAGACCATCGCGCCGCCCGCGGCCTCTACGGCGGCAACGACTTCCTCGTCCCGCTTCGCGCCGCCCGGCTGGATGATCGCCGCGACGCCTGCCTCGAGCGCGACCTCGGGGCCGTCGGCGAACGGGATGAAGGCGTCCGAGGCGAGCACGGCGCCGGAGAGATCGTGCCCGTGCTCCCGCGCCTTCTCGACCGCGATCCGCACCGAGTCGACGCGGCTCGTCTGCCCGCCGCCGATCCCGAGCGTCTGCAGGTCCTTCGCGAGCACGATCGCGTTCGACGAGACATGCTTCGCGACGCGCCAGGCGAACAGGAGGTCGCCCCAGACCCTCTCGCTCGCCTCACCGCAGACAAGCTCCATCCCGCTGCGGTCGTCGATCTCGCGGTCGCCGTCCTGCACGAGGAGCCCGCCGATCACCCGCTTGTAGTCGCGCTCGCCGAGGTCGCCACGGCGCCGCTCGCGGTCGAGCAGGATCCGCGTCGCGGGCTTCGTCCGGAGCGCCTCGAGCGCCTCGTCCTCGTACTCGGGCGCGATCACCAGCTCGATAAAACGCTCGGCCAGCTCGCGGCCGAGCTCGACCGACACCGGCCGGTTGAGCGCGAGCACCATCCCGTAGGCGGACACCGGGTCGGCGTCGTGCGCCCGGCGGAAGGCGTCCTCGAGCGAGCGCGCCACGGCCACACCAGCGGGATTCGCGTGCTTGACGACGACCGCCGCCGGCAGCTGGAACTCGCCCAGCAGCCGCCGCGCCGCCGAGAGGTCGTTGAGGTTGTTGAACGAGAGCTGCTTGCCGTGCAGCTGGTCGATCCTGGAGAGCAGGTGCCGGCGCGCTCCCTCCTCCGCGTAGTACGCCGCCCGCTGGTGCGGGTTCTCGCCGTAGGAGAGGTCGGCGACCTTCGCGAAGCTGGGGATGAAGCGCTCGGGGAACGCCTCGCGGCCCGTGAACCAGCTCGCGATCGCCGTCTCGTAGGCGGCGGTCGTGGCGAACGCCTCGGCGGCGAGCCGGCGGCGCGTGTCCGGCGACAGACGGCCCGTCGTCCGCAGCTCCTCGAGGATCTCTGGGTAGCGCTTCGGCGAGCACACGGGTGCGACGTGCGCGAAGTTCTTCGCGGCCGCGCGCAGCATCGACGGCCCACCGATGTCGATCATCTCGACGGCGTCCGTCTCGGTCACGCCGTGGCGCGACGCGATCTGCGTGAAGGGGTAGAAGCCGACGCAGACGAGGTCGAACGGCTCGATCCCGTGCTCGTCGAGGGCCGCCAGGTCGTCGGGGTGGTCCCGCCGCGCCAGAATCGCCGCGTGGATCCGCGGGTGCAGCGTCTTCACGCGCCCGCCGAGCATCTCCGGGATCTCCGTGAGCTCCTCGACCGGCGTGGCGTGGATCCCGCTCTCGGCGAGATGCTCCGCCGTCCCGCCGCTCGCGACGAGGTCGACGCCGAGCTCCTGGAGGCCCTGCGCGAACTCGACCAGTCCGGACTTGTCCCAGGCAGACAGAAGGGCGCGGCGGATCACTCGAGCAGGCTGCGAACGGTCTCGGGGAGGAGCCTGTGCTCCACCTCCTGGACACGCGCGCGCAGCGTCTCCACGGTGTCGCCCTTCAGGACCGGCACCGGCTCCGCGACGATCACGGCGCCGGTGTCGACACCCTCATCGACGTAGTGGACGGTCGCCGCGGTCCGGGACACGCCCGCGGCGAGCACGTCCTCGATCGGGTGCGCGCCGGGAAAGTCGGGGAGGGGCGCGCAGTGCGTGTTGACGATCCTGCCGGCGAAGCGGTCGAGGAACGGCTTGCGGAGCAGATGCATGTACCCGGCGCAGACGACGAGCGTCGCGCCCTGCTCCTCGAGCCAGCGGCCCATCGCGTCGTCGCGTTCCTCCCGCGTCGCGAACTCCTCCAGCGCAAAGGCTTGTGTTGCAACACCCGCCCGCCTCGCCCGCTTCAGCGCGGGCGCTTCCGGTTTGTTCGATGCAACACAAGCGACGGGCAGGCCGGCGTCGAGCAGAGCCTGGAGGTTCGTGCCCTCGCCCGAGACCAGGACGCCGATCATGCGGGGACGATCCGTCCGATCACCTGGTGCCCGGCCGCCTCCGGCACGACGGCGCAGTAGCCGACCCCGAGGTTGAAGACGCGCCGCAGCTCGACCTCCTCGACGTGGCGTGCGAGCCAGTGGAACACCGGCGGCCGCTCCCAGCTCTCCCAGTCGATCTCGGCCCGGAGACCGTCGGGGACCACCCGCGCGAGGTTGCCCTGGATCCCGCCGCCCGTGACGTGCGCCAGCCCGTGGACGTCTGCCAGCGCCCGGACGTCGTCGAGGTAGAGCCGCGTCGGCGCGAGGAGGTCGTCGCCGGCGTAGCCCTCCTCCTCGAGCACGCGCCGGACGAGCGTGAAGCCGTTCGCATGGACCCCCGCCGACGGGAAGCCGACCACGACGTCGCCCGCCTCGATGCGGGAGCCGTCGACGAGGCGCTCGCGCTCGACCACGCCGACGCAGGTGCCGGCGAAGTCAAGCTCGTCTTCGCGGTAGATCCCCGGCAGCTCCGCAGTCTCGCCGCCGAGGAGCGCGACGCCGGCCGCCCGGCACACCGAAGCCGCCCCCTCGACGAGTTCGGCGACCTCCTCGAGCGAGATCCGGTTGGCGGCGACGTAGTCGAGCAGGAACAGTGGCTCGGCTCCGGTCGTCAGGACGTCGTTGATGCAGTGGGCTGCGAGGTCGGCGCCGCAAGCGCGCAGCGCGCCTCGCTCGCGGGCGAGGATCAGCTTCGTGCCGACCCCGTCGGTCGACGCGGCGAGCAGCCGGCGCTCGTCCAGCGGGTAGAGGCCGGCGAAGGCGCCGAAGCCGTCCGCCCCGGTGGATTCGACGGCCGCCCGAAGCCGCTCGACGACCGAATCTGCAGTCGCGAGCGAGACACCGGCGGCCGCGTACGTGCGTCCCTCCACCTGCGGGCGAGTGTAATGAGGTCCCATGACGAATCTGACCGCACTGCTGCCGCTCGCCGTCGTCGCGGTCATGTACTGGCGCCGGGCGCGGACGCTGGCACGGCGCAGCTCGCCCGTCCCCGGCTGGCGGCAGGCGAGCTTCGGGCTGGGGCTCGTGCTAGCGGCGGCCGCTCAGCTGCTGCCGCTCGAGGACGAGCTCTTCTTCGTCCACATGCTCCAGCACGTCGTTCTGGTAGACCTCGCGGCGCTGGCGTTCGTGATCGGGCTGACCGGGCCGCTGCTCCGGCCGATCCTCGCCGTTCCGCTGCTCTCGCGGCTGCGCGTGCTCGCCCACCCCCTGGTCGCCCTGCCGCTGTGGGCCGTCAGCCTCTACGTCTGGCACCTCCCGCCGCTCTACGAGGCGGCCGTCGAGCACGGCGCGGTGCACGCGCTCGAGCATCTCTTCTTCTTCGGTACCGGCGTCCTGATGTGGGCGGCGGTCGTGGAGGTGCTCCCGGGCCCGGAGTGGTTCGGCACCGGCTGGAAGTTCGGTTACGTCGCGGTCGTCCGGCTGCTGGAGACGGTGCTCGGCAACGTCTTCGTCTGGTCCGGCGAGGTGATCTACGACGTGTACGACCACGGAGAGGAGCACTTCGGGATCGGCGCGCTGCAGGATCAGGGCCTCGCGGGCACCATCATGATGGTCGAGGGCTCCGTGGTCACCATCGGGGCGCTCGCGTGGTTGTTCCTGAAGCTCGCGCGGGAAGGGGAGTTGCGACAGCGGTTGCTGGAGGAAGGCCTCGATCCGCGTGCCGTACGGCGGGCCGTCCGCTACGGGCGCGGGGAGGAGCTCGAATCGGCCCGCTGAACTTCTGCCCACCCAGTTCTGGTCGAAAGGAGCACCAGCATGTCCACACCGGACCAGCCGACACAGCAGCAGGCGACGCCGCCACCCTCGCGATCGGGGGGCATGACGATCGACGTCGCTCGGCTGCCGATCCCCGGCAACGCCGAGTTCGCGCTTTACCTGGTGGCGCTGATCGTGGCCTGGATCGTCGCGTGGGCGTCCGACGTCCTCGACGCCTCGTCGTGGTTCCAGTTCTTCCTGTTCACGACGGTCGCGTACATCCTCTCGCGCGGCATCGCGAAGGCGAGCCGCGTGCTCGAGCAGTAGTAGTCAGACTCCAGCAGGCTCGAACCTGAGCTTCGCCAGTGTCCGGCCCGCGGGAACGCGGGTCGGATACTTGCGCGTGAAGCAGGCGCGGCAGAGCTCGTTGTCGGGGCGGCGTGTGGCTGCCTGCACGCCGTCGAGCGAGAGGTGGGCGAGGGACGTCGCTCCGAGGTCGCGCCTCGTCTCCTCCACGGTCTGGTCCGACGCGACCAGCTGGCGGTCGTCGCCGAAGTCGATTCCGTAGAAGCAGGGCGCCACGATCGGCGGCGACGAGATCCGCACGTGGACCTCGGTCGCGCCCCCCTCGAAGAGCATCGCCACGAGCTGGCGCATGGTCGTGCCGCGGACGATCGAGTCGTCCACCACGACGACCCGCTTGCCGGCCACCTCGTCCAGCGGGTTGAACTTCAGCTTGATCCCCTGCTCGCGGAGCTTCTGGTCCGGCTGGATGAAGGTGCGCCCGACGTAGCGGTTCTTGATCAGGCCCTCGTTGAACGGGATCCCGGAGGCGCGGGCGAAGCCGATGGCGGCCGGCGTCCCCGAGTCGGGCACGGGCATGACGAGATCGGCTTCCGCGGGGGCCTCTCCGGCGAGCGTCTCGCCCATCCGCACGCGTGCCTGGTGCACCTCGACGCCCTCGAGCCGGGAGTCCGGCCGCGCCAGGTAGATGAATTCGAAGAGACAGAGGCTCTCGGATGGATGCGCGATCTGCTGCGTCTCGACGTCCTCGCCGACCACGACGAGCTCACCGGCGCCGACCTCCCGAACAGCCTCGGCGCCGACGAGGTCGAGCGCGCAGCTCTCGGACGCCAGCACCCAGTCTCCGCCGAGGCTGCCGAGGACGAGCGGACGGAACCCTTGCGGGTCGCGGAAGCCAATCAGCTTCCCTTCCGTCAGTGCGACGACGGTGGTCGCGCCGTCGACGCGCTCGACCGTGTGCGCGACGGCTTCGGGGAGCGGCGAGGGGTCGTTCGCGATCAGGGCCGCGATCACCTCGGAGTCGGAGCTCGATCCGAGCTTCACACCGTCCGCCTCCAGCTCTTCGCGCAGCTCCTCGGCGTTCGTCAGGTTGCCGTTGTGGCCGAGCGCGACCGTGCGGGCCCGGCCGTGGTGGACGAGCGGCTGGGCGTTCGCCCAGCGCGTCGACCCGGTGGTCGAGTAGCGCGTGTGGCCGATCGCGAGCTGGCCGTCGAGCCCGTGCAGCGTCTGCTCGGAGAACACCTGGGCGACGAGCCCCATGTCGCGGACGACGGTCAGCCGTCCCCGGTCCGACACGGCGATTCCCGCCGACTCCTGGCCCCGGTGCTGCAGCGCGAACAGCCCGAAGTAGGCGACGCGGGCGACGTCCCGCTCCGGCGCCCGGATGCCGAAGAGGCCGCACATCTAGACGGCGCCCACCTCCTCGGCGAAGTCCGGGACGTGGTCGCCGGCGAGCACGAAGCGAACGGTGTCCGGCTCGGGCACGTCCACGACGGCCTCGATCCCGCTCCATTCGGCCATCTCCCGAAGTGTC
>DASVEW010000073.1:0-16863 GCA_036380355.1 Gaiellaceae bacterium
TGACGACCTCGGCGATCTGGCCGTCGGGCTTGCGCACGGCGACGGCCCACATCGAAGGGCTGCGCATCATCACGCCCTCCAGGACTGCCTGGCCCCCGATGTTGTTGGCCAACCGGTTACCCGCGGCGGGCGCCGCCGGCCTTTTCCAGCCGGCGCTGGAAGCGCTCGACGCGGCCGCCCGAGTCCATCAGCTTCTGCTTGCCCGTGTAGAACGGGTGGCACGCGGAGCACACGTCGACGTGGATCTCCGCCTGCGTCGAGCGCGTCTCGAACTCGTTGCCGCAGGAGCAGCGAACGTGCGTGGTGACGTACTCGGGATGGATTCCGGTCTTCATCGCCGGGCCAGAATAGCAGAGGCGGTTTGGGTGGCCACGTTTCCTCCCGAGACAACAGCGGCGGTCGGGCCGTCCCCGATCTTCCCGGCCAGGAGGGCCGCAACACCGACCGCACCGGCCGGCTCGCACGCGAGCTTCGCGCGCTCGTAGAGGAAGCGGGTCGCGCCCTCGATCTCCTCTTCCTCGACCAGGACGACCTCGATTCCGCGCTCCTCGACGATGCGGAGCGGGAGCTCGCCGGCGAAGGGTGCGTTCAGTCCGTCGGCGATGGAGCGCGCGTCCACGGGCACCGGCTTGCCGGCCTCGAGGGCCGCGCTCAGGGCATTCGACACGGCGGGCTCGACGCCGACGACCCGCACGTCCGGCAGCGCCGTGGCGATCCCCGCGATCAGGCCGCCGCCCCCGATCGGAACGACCACCACGTCCGCGTCGGGCACGTCCTCGGCGATCTCGAGCCCGACGGTGCCCTGACCGGCGACCGTGTGCACGCTGTCGAACGGGTGGATGAGCGTGCGGCCGGTCTCCCGCCTGAGGTCCTCCAGGCGGTCGAAGACGACCGATGGGCCCTCGGCGTCGAGATCGACCTGGGCGCCGTAGCCGCGGGTGGCCGCGACCTTCGCCGCGCTGGCGGTCTTCCACATCACGAGGAGCGCGTCGAGGCCCTCGAGCCCGGCGCAGTAGGCAACCGCCTGCGCGTGGTTTCCGGCCGACGCTGCGATCACGCCACGGCCGCGCTGCTCCTCGGACAGCCGGCTCAGCGAGTTGAGGACGCCCCGAGGCTTGAACGACCCGGTGCGCTGGAACAGCTCGGCCTTGAGGAAGACGCGCGGCCCGAGCGTCGCCGAGCTGAACACCGGCGTCCGGTGCAGCCGCCCGGCGATCGCCTCCCGAGCGGCCAGGACGTCGTCGCGCGTGATCACTTCTGACACGTCCGGTGCCTGGCACCGGACGCGACCCGAAGGGACGGTTCGGCTGTCGCCGGCAGCGCGGAAACTGCCTCCGCCGGCCATGTCCGGTGCCTGGCACCGGACATGGCTAGGTAAGCCGATACTCGGGGCCGGCGCCGCCCTCGGGAGGCGTCAGGCGGCCGCCCTTCGCGGTGATGGCGCCGCACTGGACGCAGTTGGACGGCGTGACCTCGACGCCGCCGCCTTCCTTCGCCTCGTAGACCTGCGCCGGGCACATGTGCTCCCACATCCGCGCGACCTCCTCCGGGACGTCCGTGTCGAGGCGGATGTGGTTCGGCGCGTCGTCGCGCGTCTTGTTCCCGGAGAGGAAGACCGACGAGAGCTTGTCGAAGGTGAGCTTGCCGTCCGGCTTCGGGTACTGGGTCGCCCGGTCGGCGCGGATCAGCTCCTGCTCGGCGTCGCGCTCCGTCTTCTTGTTGCCGGGCGGGAAGCGCCCGAAGCTCGCGGTCATCGCGCCGGCCATCGCGCCGCCGAGCCAGAAGCCCTTGCCGAACGCCTGCCGCATGTTGCGGACACGCTTCAGGTCGTCCCAGATGAACGTGTCTCGGATCGCCTGGTCGTACGAGGCGAGCGCGCCGGGGGTCCACGGCGTCCGTCCGCGCTGGAGCGCCGCGAAGGCCGTCTCCGCGGCGAGCCGCCCGGACTCGATCGCGTAGTGGATGCCCTTCAGCGCCGGCACGTTGACGAACCCCGCACCGTCGCCGGTAATCAGCAGTCCGGGCGCGTGCATCCGTCGCGGGACGGCCACGAAGCCGCCCTCCGGGATCGTCTTCGCGCCCCAGCCGACCCGCTCGCCGCCTTCGAGGATCCGCCGGACCAGCTTGTGCGTCTTCAACTCCTGGAGCAGGTCGTGCGGCGAGACCTCGATGTCGCGGTAGTCGAGGCCGACGACCATCCCGAGCGTGACCATGTCCTCGCCCATGGGATAGATGAAGGAGCCGCCGAACTCCCGGTACCTGCGACCGCCGCGCAGCGGCCAGCCCATCGTGTGGATGACGCGGTCCAGCGGCTTCGCGACCTTCCAGACTTCCTTGACGCCGAGCGCCCAGACCTGCGGGTTCTCGCCGGCGAGGCCGAACCGGTCCATCGCGACGCCGGTCAGGTGGCCCTGTGTCCCCTCGGAGAGGACGGTCACCTTCGCGGTCACGTCGGAGCCCGGCTCGAAGTTCGCGAGCGGCTCGCCGTTCCGGCCCCGTCCCTTGTCGCCGCTGCGAACACCGACCACCCGGCCGCCCTCGACGAGCAGCTTCTCCGCCGCAGTCTCGGGGAGGATGAACGCGCCGCCCGCCTCGGCCTGCTCGCCGAGCCAGCGCGTGAGCTGCGACAGCGACGCGACGTAGTTGCCGTCGTTCTTCATGGTCGGCGGCGTCGGGATGCGAAGCGCCGAGCTCTTCGTGAGGTAGTAGACGGCCTCGTGCTCGACCGGGCCGTAGAACGGCATGTCCTCGACGCGGGCCCGGTCGCGGAAGAGCCGGCGCAGCGCTCGAGGGTTCACGACGGCTCCGGAGAGGATGTGCGCGCCGACGGCCTTGCCCTTCTCCAGCACGGCGACCGGGACCTCGCCGAGCCGCTCGGCTGTCTCGGGGGACTCCTCGAGCAGCTGGCCGAGCCGGATCGCGCACGCGAGCCCCGCCGGCCCGGCCCCGACGATCAGGACGCCCACGTCGATCCGCTCTTCCGGCGGGTCGGTCGGCGGCGCGACGTACTCGCGCGGGTCGAAGGGTGGAGGGAAATCTGCGGGACTCGCGCGGCTCATCGGTCAGGACGAAGAAGCGCTTCTTGCGCGTGATCCCAGGACGCGTAGCGTGGCGGGCCTCATCCGCGGCGCTGGCGGACGAGCTCGGTCAGCTTCGGGACGACCTCGTTCAGGTCTCCGACGACGCCGAGGTCGGAGAATTCGAAGATGGGCGCGTTCGGATCCTTGTTGATCGCCACGACCACGCCTGACGACTGCATCCCGACCTTGTGCTGGATCGCCCCGGAGATGCCGCACGCGATGTAGAGCTTCGGCGACACCGTCTTGCCGGTCTGACCGACCTGCGTCGAGTACGGGTACCAGCCCGCGTCGACGACGGCGCGCGTCGCCGCGACGGCTCCCCCGAGCGCCTGCGCGAGCTCCTCTACGAGCTTGAAGTTCTCCGGCGCGCCGAGCCCGCGGCCGCCCGCGACGATCACGTCGGCGTCCTCGATCGACGGCCCCTCGCTCTCGGCGTGCGCCCGCTCCACCATCGTCGCCGCCGTCGAGAAGTCCTCGAACTGCGTGTCGACCTCCTCCACCTGGGCCTCAACGCTACGTGTCTCAGAATCGGGGTCGAACGTCCCGGCCCGGATCAGCGCCAGGCGCGGCTCCGAGCGCCAACCGACGTCGACGAAGACCGAGTCGCCGAGCGCCGGTCGCTTGCCGACGAGCTCGCCGTCCTGCAGGACGAGGTCCGTGAGATCCCAGTTCAGCCCGGCCTGGAGGCGGGCGGACAGTCCGGCCGCGACGTCGGCGGACAGGACGGAGGCCGCGAAGAGGACGGTGTCGTAGCCGCCGGCCTCGACGATCGACGCGAGGGCGTCCACGCGCGGCTGCGGCAGCGGCGCCTCGAGCTCCGGCTTGTCGACGACCAGCACCTTGGCCGCTCCGAACTTGCCGGCCTCCGGGGCGATCTCCTTGACACCGGAGCCGAGGACGACGCCGGTCACGTCCTCGTCGAGCGTGGCCGCCTTGGACAGCACGCCGAGCGACGGCTTCAAGAGCTCGTTGTCGTGATGCTCCAGGAAGACGAGGGTGCTCACAGGAGCTTCCTGTCGGCGATGAACTCGACGATCTTCTCCGCGGCGCTGCCGTCGTCCTCGATCTTCACCGTGTCACCGCGCGGCGGCGGGTCGTTCAGCGCCTGGACGGTCGTCTTGGAGCCCGACTCGCCCGCGTCCACGCCCAGCTCGGACAGCGACACGCTCCGCTGCGGCTTCGACCGCGCGCCCATGATCCCCTTCAGCGACGGGTACCGCGGCTCGTTGATGGCATCCGATACGGCCAGAACCGCCGGCATCGGCGCCTCGATCACGTCGTAGCCGAACTCCGTCTGGCGCTTGCCGCGCACCGTCCCCTCAGAGACGTCGAGGTCGGCCACCTGCGAGATCACCGGGAGCCGGAGCCGGTCCGCGACGGCCGCCCAGAGCACGGCGCCGTCGGAGTCGCTCGACTGCTGGCCGAAGACGATCAGGTCGGCGCCCTCCTGCTCCAGCGCCGCAGCCAGCGCGTTCGTCGTTGCGACGAGATCGGACCCTGCCGCGCCGTCGTCCGTGATCATCAGCGCCTCGTCTGCACCCATGGCGAGCGCCTTGCGGACGGAGTCCTGCGCGCCCGTGGGGCCCATGGTGACGATCAGGACCTCCCCGCCGTGGGCCTCCTTGATCCGGAGCGCCTCCTCGACCGCGTGGACGTCGAACGGATTGATCGCGCCCTCGCCCGAACGATCGAGCCGCATCGTCTCCGGATCGATCCTGCGTGCCTGCTCCGGCACGTGCTTGACGCAGACCGCGATCTTCACGGCCCGAGACTCTACTGACGCGACACTGGCCTCAAGCCGGGGAGGGACGCGGCCGAAAGCTCTGCTAGGGTCTCGCCCTTCGAGCGCGAACCGGAGCGCTGAGGTCCCAGCAATGAGACGCCACCGGACGACAGCCCGAGTAGTCCTCCTGCTTGCCATCGCCGGCCTCACGGCCGGTCCGGCGGCGGCGATTCCCGACTCCGGCTACGTGCCGAAGAAGGCGAAGGCGGTGGTCGGCGGAACGCAGCAGCAGGCCGGGAAGCGGCTGATCTTCCCCGTGCTCGGCAAGTTCCGCTACGGCAACGACTACGGCGACCCGCGCCCACAGGGCCGCCACGACGGGATCGACATCGTGGCGCCACGCAAGGCGCTCGCGATCGCGGCCGAGTCGGGCCGGGTCAAGTACCACTTCGGCTCCGCGCGCGCCGGGTGCATGCTCTACCTCCACGGCGACAGCGGGACGACGTACCTCTACGTCCACCTCAACAACGACCTCGGAGCGACGAACGACAACCGCGGCGGCTGCAAGCCCGGCGTCTCATTCGCGCCCGGCCTCAAGAGCGGGACGAAGGTCGCGGCCGGCGAGCCGATCGGCTTCGTCGGCGACTCGGGCGACGCGAACGGCATCGAGCCACACCTCCATTTCGAGATGCATCCGGCGGGCGGCGCGTCCATCAACCCATTCACGCACCTCAACCGCGCCTGGCGGCTCCTCTTCGCCGCCCCGCGCAAGGGCCAGACGGCGCTGTGGCTCAAGGGCAGCGTCCTCGCGCAGCAGGCGCAGGCGCTCAAGGTCAACGTCAACAGCCTCGGAGTCCGGACGACGGGCCTGAAGCTGAACGGGATCAGTCGCCCGGTCTCGCTCGCGATCTCGCCGTTCACCGTGATCCAGACGGTCGCGGGCCGGCTCGCCGGCAACGAGCGGGCGACGGTCTGGACGGAGATCTTTCCGAACACGCTCGACGCGCAACTGGGCAAACCGGGCGCGATCACCGCCGAGCGCGTTCTGTTGAGCCGCTAGGCGCCCCGGGGTCAGACCCCGGGCCCTGCGCCCGCCAGCCAGGCGGCCTGCACGGCTCGCGTGGGGTCAGACCCCTTGATACGCCGGCACTCAGATTCTGGAGCGAGCCGCGCCGGGAAACGCCGCCTCGCGGCTACCGGCCCGTAAACATCGGCTCGCGCTTTTCGGCGAACGCGGTCAGACCCTCCCTGGCGTCCTCGCTCGCGAAGAGCTCGCCGAAGCGGTCGCCCTCACGACGGAGGTTCTCCGCGTGGTCTCCGGCGAGTGCGCGGTTCAGCGCCTCCTTCGCCGCCTCGAGCGCGAGCGGGCTCTTCGTCGAGAGCTGGAGCGCGAGCTCCATCACCCGAGGGAGCAGATCCTCCGGCTCGTAGACGGCGTTGACGAGCCCTCGCTCGCGAGCATTCTCGGCGTCCACCGTGCGGCCGGTGAGGATCAGCTCCTTCGCGAAGCCGATCGTCGTCGCCCGCGCGAGCCGCTGCGTCCCTCCCCAACCCGGGATGATCCCGAGATTGACCTCCGGCTGGCCGAGCTTCGCCTTCGACGACGCGTAGCGAAGGTCGCAGGCGAGCGCGAGCTCGCAGCCGCCGCCGAGCGCGAAGCCGTTGATCGCCGCGATCGTCGGCTGGCGCATCGTCTCGAGCAGCCAGCCCGCCTCGTGACCAAGGGCACCCCACGCGCGCGCCTCCTCGACGTCGAGCCCGCTCATGTACTTGATGTCGGCCCCGGCGATGAAGGCGCGGTCGCCTGCGCCGGTTAGCACGACGACGCGCGTGTCGACGTCCCTCGCCAGCTTGGCCAGAGAGTCCCGCAACGACGTCAGCGTCTCGAGGTCGAGCGCGTTCATCGCGTCCGGGCGGTCGACGGTGACGACCGCGACCGGCCCCTCGTGGCGGGCCTCGATCAGCTGACGGGCACCTTCTCGCGCAGGAACTCGACGATCTCGCTCGTCGGCGCCCCGGGCGTGAAGACCTCGGCGACGCCCTTACGCTTCAGCTCCTCGGTGTCCTCGCGCGGGATCGTGCCGCCGACGACCACGAGCACGTCCTCGAGGCCGTTCTCCCGCAGCCCGTCCACGATCTTCGGCACCAGCGTCATGTGCGCGCCGGACAGGATCGAGATCCCGACGGCGTCGGCGTCCTCCTGGATCGCCGTCTCGACGATCTGCTCCGGCGTCTGGTGGAGGCCGGTGTAGATCACCTCCATGCCCGCGTCGCGGAGCGCCCGCGCGATGATCTTCGCCCCGCGGTCGTGGCCGTCGAGGCCCGGCTTCGCGATCACGACTCGAATCTTCCCGGCCATCCCGCTCGTGAGTATAGGAACGCGTTCAGGCGGAAGACGAAGTGCCGGATCCGCGTCCGGGTATAGGCCAGACTATGGAAATGAGGTTAACGGTGATCGGCTGCTCGCCGGCGTGGCCCAATCCCGGCGGGGCACAGTCCGGTTACCTCGTCGAGGGGCCCCCCGGCCGCGTCCTCCTCGACTGCGGCGCAGGCGTCCTCGCGAAGCTCCGCGAGCTGGAGGACTGGCCGCGTGTCGACGCCATCTGCCTCACGCACTTCCACCTCGACCACTGGGGCGACGTCGTCCCGTGGGTCTGGGCGCTCTGGTTCGGCCCCGCCAGCGAGCATCCCAGGCCCGAGCTCTGGGTCCCACCCGGCGGCGAGAAGCTCCTCGCCGAGATCGGGCAACGGCTCGGCACGCCCGACATGTTCCACAAGGCCTTCACCGTGAAGGAGTACGAGGAGGGCGAGGACTTCGACACGGCCGGCTTCACGATCACGCCGCGCCGGGTGCTCCACTACGACCTGCGCGCCTACGGCTTCCGCGTCTCGTGCAACGGCAAGACGATGGCCTACTCCGGTGACAGCGGCCCCAGCGAGGAGCTCGCGGAGCTGGCTCGCGACGCCGACCTCTTCCTCTGCGAGGCGACGCTGCTCGATCCGAACCCCGAGGGCGGGCTGCGCGGACACCTCGCCGCAGACGAGGCGAAGGCCGCATTCGACGCTGCCGGCGCCAAGCGCCTCCTCCTCACCCACCGGCCGAAGGAGCGCCCGCTCGACCCCGAGTTCGAGCAGGTCCACGACGGCTACGAGACCGAGATCTAGATCTCGGGTCTTTAGCGAGACGCGCGGTACGCTGCCTCGGCCTGCCGGCCGCGGCGCCAGCTCCTGAAGTAGAACCCCCCGACCACCAGCGGCACGAGCGCAAAGAGGGCAAACGGCGCGAACAGCCACTTGGCGTCGAGGCGCGCCTCGCCTCTCTGGAGCGTCGCACCGAGGTTGGGCACACCGCCCGCACCAGGCGAGCGCACCGCCGGCGCGCCGCCGCCCGTCATGCCGGTCGGCGCCCACGACGCGACCTGCCAGCCGTGGGACTTTCCGCGCCCCTTGGGGAGCAGTTCCATCACGAACACGGCCGGCCGGAGCTTCGACTTCGCCGTCGGCAGCAGCAGCACCTGGAGCCCGAGAGCGTCGCGGTACGAGTACTCGATCTTCCAGCGCGCCTCGTCCACCGGGAAGGGGACGACGGGGATCGTCCCGCGATTCCACTGCGCCCGCGTCAGCCCTCCGCGGAGACTGGGAGCGGTCAGGTCGTAGGCGAGGTCGACCCTGCGGCGGGCGACGGCGTGCGTGACGAAGTTCGCGGCCGTGGACAGCGCCTTCGCCCGCTCGATCCGGCTCAGCTCGACGGCATCGGGCTCGTCGTAGACGTACGCCTGCTGGCCCGAGAACGTGCTCGGCGGGCGCTCGACGGTGTTCGGCCACAGCACCCCGGCGGCCACTGCCCCGCCGACGATCGCGAGGGCTGCCGCGCTCCACGCCAGCCGCCTCCGCATGCGAGGTGAGAAGAAGACACCTCTCACGCCCGCCAGCATCGGCTCCCGCCTGGTCTCGCCCTTACTGGATCGTCGACGGAACCGGAGGCGGCGCGTACGGGGCCCAGTAGTCCACGAGCCACTTCGCGGAGCCCCCGGACCCGTACTTCTTCAGCCCGATGTAGAACACCTGTGGCTTCACCTTGGACCCGGCCTTCGGCTCCATGACGACCTGCAGCGAGACGTCGTTCGGGTACGACCAGTCGACCTTGACCGGGGAATTCGCCACCGCGGCCTCGGGATACGGGACGACCGGGATCGAGCCCGTCATCCACTGCTTGAGCGTCAGGTCCTGCTTGATGCCGGGGCCCGAGATGGCCCAGGCCTCCCGGAGGTTCTTGCGGACGACCGCCGTCTTGATGAACTGGACGGCGATCTGGCGCGCCTCGGGCGGCAGCGGAACGGTCTTGTCCGCAGCGACGTTCTTCGCCGGCTCGTTCGAGAACGTCTCGGGCGTGCTGTCGGTTCTCGTCTGGGTCTGCCAGAACGCGAGCACCCCGAGCAGCAACACGGCGCCCGCGATCCACGGGAGCGCACGGTTGAGCGTTCTCGAATTGAGGAGGCCGCCTTCCACGATCGTCACAGGTTAGACGAGCATCGGCGCCGGTCGGTTAGGGGCGCGTTGCGGTGGCGTTAAGCGCCTCGCTTCGGTGAAAGTCTCACGACTTTCACCGACGTCATGACGCCGGGCGGCGCTCCGCGCCGCGCGGCCCAGCAAGCACACGACGCCTTGCTTCTCGAGATGCCGTTGCGCGAAACGGGCGGGGTATCTGCAGAACGCGCACTCGGCCGCGCGTCGCGTCAGCGGCGCCCGGCTTCCTACGGTCGCCGAAAGTCGTGAGACTTTCGGCGAGAGGGGAGAGACGACGGTCTAAAAGACCGGCGTCTCTCGCCACACCCCCCACACCTCGCGGAGCGCGTCGCACATCTCCCCCATCGTCACGTACGCGCGGGCGGCGTCGACGATCAGCGGCATCAGGTTCTCGTCGCCTTCGGCACCCTGCTTGAGCCGCCGGAGCGCGGACTCGGCCGCGGCGGAGTCCCGGCGCGCGCGGAGCGCCTGCACGCGGGCGATCTGCTCGTCCTCGAGCGCCGGGTCGATGCGCAGGATCTCGATCTCGCCGTCCTCCTGCTGCTGGTAGCGGTTGACGCCGACGATGATCCGCTGCTTCGCCTCGACCTCGGACTGGTAGCGGAAGGACGCGTCGGCGATCTCGCGCTGGAAGAAGTTCTCCTTGATCGCGGGCACCACGCCGCCGAGGGCCCGGATCCGCTCGAAGTACTCGTACGCCTCCGCCTCGAGCCGGTTCGTCAGGTCCTCGACGAAGTACGAGCCGCCGAGCGGGTCGATCGTGTTCACGACCCCGGTCTCGTGCGCGATCACCTGCTGGGTGCGGAGCGCGAGCCGGACGGCGTCCTCGGTCGGCAACGCGAGCGCCTCGTCGTACGAATTCGTGTGCAGTGACTGCGTGCCGCCCAGCACCGCGGACAGCGCCTCGAGCGCTGTTCGCACGATGTTGACCTGCGGCTGCTGCGCGGTCAGCGAGACGCCGGCGGTCTGCGTGTGGAAGCGCATGAGCCACGAGCGCGGGTTCTTGGCCCCGTACCGCTCGCGCATCTCCTTGGCCCAGATCCGCCTCGCGGCCCGGTACTTCGCGATCTCCTCGAAGAAGTCGAGGTGCGCGTTGAAGAAGAACGAGAGCCGCGGCGCGAAGTCGTCGACGTCGAGACCCCGCTCCATCGCCGCCTCGACGTAGGTGAAGCCGTTCATGAGCGTGAACGCGAGCTCCTGGACCGCGTTCGAGCCGGCCTCGCGGATGTGGTAGCCGGAGATCGAGATCGGATGCCACTTCGGCATCTCCCGCGAGCAGAACTCGACCATGTCCGTCACGAGCCGCATGGACGGCTCGGGCGGGTAGATCCACTCCTTCTGCGCGATGTACTCCTTGAGGATGTCGGTCTGGATCGTCCCCCGGAGCTCCGAGCGCGGGACGCCCTGCTCCTCGGCGACGCACGCGTAGAACGCGAGCGCGATCGGCGCCGTGCTGTTGATCGTCATCGAGGTGGAGACCTCGCGGAGCGGGATGCCGGCGAACAGCGTCTCCATGTCCTCGAGCGAGTCGATCGCCACGCCCTCGCGGCCGACCTCGCCGAGCGAGCGCGGGTGGTCGGAGTCGTAGCCCATGAGCGACGGCATGTCGAAGGCCGTAGAGAGCCCGGTCTGGCCGTGCTCGAGCAGGTAGCGGAACCGCTCGTTCGTCTCCTCGGCCGTGCCGAAGCCGGCGAACTGCCGCATCGTCCAGAGCTTGCCTCGGTACATCGAGGGATAGACGCCCCGCGTGAACGGAAACACGCCGGGATAGCCGAGGTCGCGCTCGTCGTCGATCTCGACCGAGTCGGCAGTGTAGAGCGGGTCGACGTCGAGGCCCGAGATCGTGGAGAACAGCTCGCCCTGCCGTTCGGGCGAGGCCTCGTAGAGCTGTCGGCGCCACTCGGCGATCCCGTCGAGCGCGGCGGGCCGATCCTCGGTGGTCGCCATCCGACCGAATTGTACGAAGACGACACTTATGTACCGCCCGAGATCGCCCGATAGAGGGATGAAGCGCCATGGAATCCTCTTCGTCTGCCCTCATTCGGACGCGCGTGCCGGCCGCCGAGCGGCCGCCTCGCCTCGTGCTGCGCTTCGCGGCCTATACCGGCGTCGTCCTGCTCGTGGCCGGGATCGCCATGCTCTACGTCCTCGAGCGGGACATCACGACCAGGGCCGAGCAGCGGGTCGAGACGCAGTCACAGGCGGTCGCCGAGGCGAGCCTCAGGCAGCACCTCACGCGGGCGGACTTCCGGCGGCCGGTCGCGGCGAAGCGCCGTGCGGCGCTCGACCGCGTGTTCCGGGATCGCGTCTTCCTCGCCGGCGTCGTCCAGGCAACGCTCTACAACGCCCGCGGTCTCGTCACCTACTCGACGAACCGATCGTTGATCGGCACCGACCGGCCGAGCGACACGCTCGCCTCGGCCCTCCAGGGCCGGCCCGACCGGTCGGTCCGCTGGCTGGAAACGTCGGCCGGCCGCACCAAGGTGCTTCGAACCGTCGTCCCCGTTCGCGCCGGCGCGACCGCGCGGCCGATCGGCGCGCTCTCGATCTCCCAGGACTACCGCGCGATCGACCTCCAGATCCGTGAGGCCTTCCAGCACTCAGCCGTCATCCTCGGGCTCGCGCTGCTCGTCCTCTGGGCGGCGCTGATCCCGATCCTGCGGCGGACGACGCGCCAGCTCCATTCGCGGAACCGGCAGCTCGCGGATCAGGCGCGCGACCTCGAGCACGCACTCACCGAGCGCAACGTGGCGCAGGAGAGCGTCGGGCAGCTGGCCGCCATCGTCGAGGCGTCGGACGACGCGATCACCCGCACCTCGTCCGACGGCACGATCGTGACCTGGAACCCCGGCGCCGAGCGGCTCTTCGGCTGGTCGGCAGTCGAGATCGTCGGGCAGCCGATGGCCGTGCTCGTCCCACCCGACCGGATGGACGAGCTCGCGACCGTGGCGCGGGAGATCAACGCCGGCGCGGGCGTCGAGGACCACGAGACGCGCGGCCTTCGCAAGGACGGCACAGAGGTCGCCGTCTCGCTGACCGTCTCGCCGATCCGCGACGACACGGGCACCGTGACCGGCGCTGCCGTGATCGCACGCGACGTGACGCATCTCAAGCGCCAGCAGTCGCAGCTCGAGGCGCTGCTCGCGAAGGAGCGCGTGGCGCGCGCGGACTCCGAGGCCGCCCAGCGGGCGCTCGCCGAGCAGAACGAGCGCCTGCGCGAGCTCGACCGTCTCAAGGACGAGTTCATCGCGCTCGTGTCGCACGAGCTTCGCACGCCGCTGACGTCGATCCACGGCTACCTGGAGCTCCTCCTCGACGGCGGCGCCGGCGACCTCGCCCCGGAGCAGGAACGCTTCCTCACCGTCGTCGAGCGAAACTCGAAGCGCCTCATGCAGCTCGTCGGCGACCTCCTCTTCATGGCGCAGGTCGAGGCGGGGAAGCTCGCGCTCGACCTCGAGGAAGTCGACCTGCACGAGGTGCTCGCCGAGTGCCTCGAGGCCGCGAAGCCGACCGCGGACGAGAAGCAGATCGAGCTCGTTGCCAGGCTCGAGGAGACCCCTTCGATGCTGGGCGACCGCTCGCGTATCGCGCAGGTTTTGGACAACCTGATCTCGAACGCCCTGAAGTTCACGCCTCGGTCGGGCCGTGTGTCCGTGAGTGTCACGCGCTCCGGCAACGACGCCGTGGTGGCGGTTGCGGACACCGGTGTCGGGATCCCGGCGGACGACCAGGAGCGCCTCTTCGAGCGCTTCTTCCGGAGCTCGAACGCGACCGAGCGGGCGATCCCCGGCACCGGGCTCGGCCTCACGATCGCGAAGACGATCGTCGAGCGCCACGAGGGCTCGATCAGGATCGAGAGCACCGAGGGCGCCGGCACCACCGTGCGGGTGACGCTCCCGCTCGGCTCCGCGGTCCCCGAAGAGGTCGCCGCATGAGCCGCAAGCCGCTCGTCCTGATCGCAGACGACGACCCGGACATCCTGATGCTGATCTCACTCACGCTCGAGCGGGACGGCTACGAGGTCGTGGCGGCGACGGACGGCCTCAGCGCCTTCGAGGCGGCGCTGGCACGCGTCCCGCACCTCGTCGTACTCGACCTGATGATGCCGGGGATCGACGGCTGCGAGGTCACCCGGCGCCTCCGCGCCGAGGAGTCGACCAAGGACGTCCCGATCGTGATCGTCACGGCATTCACGGAGGAGAGCCAGGCCGCCAAGGCGATCGAGGCCGGGGCCGACGCGTACATGAAGAAGCCGTTCAGCCCCCGCGAGCTGCTCGCGAAGACCGCCTCGCTGGTGCTCGAACGCCGGCCCCGGTCGCGCCTGGCCGTTTCCTAGTCGTCGTCGTCGTCGTCCTCGTCGTCGTCGCACTCGTCGTCGTCGCCGCCGTCGTCATCGTCGTCATCGTCGTCGTCCTCGCACGGGGCGTCGCTCGAGGTCGAGGTGAAGTTCTCCGAGAAGACGAAGCCGCCGGCGTCGGGAACTCCGCGCACCTGCGTGTCGCCCATGTTGACGAAGGCCGTCCCGCTGTCCGTGGCGCTGGCCGTGGGCGTCACGATGTTCGCGGTGTAGGACAGCGTCGCCTCCAGGCGCATGGCGCTCGCGTCGGCCATCGGGAACGCCGCCGTCCCACACAAGCCGATGGACGTCTGTGTGAAGTCGACGAGCAACTTGGTGCCGGTCACCGTCCCGGCCGGCGAGTCGATCTCGAAGGTCGACTCGAACGAGAGGGCCATGAACGAACCGACCACCGCGGTCCCGCTCTCGGTGAACGTCCCGGGATACGGCCCGGTCGCCTGGCCCGTCGCCGTGAACGTGAAGGTCGACGTGCCCAACAGGTCGCAGGTTCCCTCGACGACGAGCGAGCCGATGCTCTGGGGGAACTCTGACGCGAGGAAGTTCTCCCCGGTGAGCGTGGCGACGGCCGGCGAGCCGCCGTCGTCGTCGTCGTCCGCGTATGCAGGCGCTGCGGCGAGACCGAGGAGGATCGCCAGAACGGCGATCCAGGTCCGGTGGTGCTTCATGCTGTTGCCTCCCAGACGCGCTTTACGGCAGTAAGCGCGACTTTACCCGGCACTGGTGTGACCGAAACCGTCAACCGGCTGCGCGGCGCGGTCGGTACGCGTAGCCGAACCCGCGGCGGGTCTCGATCGGCGCCTGCTCGGGAGCATGGGGCGAGAGCTTCCGCCGCAGGTAGCCGACATACAGCTTCACCTGCTCGCGGGACGCGTCGGTCCCGCCCCAGACGAGCTCGAGGAGCTGATCCTGGGAGAGCACCTGGTTCGGGTTGCGGACGAAGGCGGCGAGCAGCTTGAACTCGAGCGGCGTCAGCTCCACGGGCCGGCCCTGGGCCGTCACCTCCCGCTGGGCGAAGTCGATGGTCAGGAACGGATCCGAGTAGGACTCCGTGGCAGCCGTCTCGCGGCCGCCCGACCGCTGGAGCAAGCGCTCGATCCTCGCGAGGAGCTCCTGGCGCCCGAACGGCTTCGTGACGTAGTCGTCGGCACCGGCGCGCAGTCCGCGCGTCTTCTCGAGCTCGGCCGAGCGGGCCGTGAGCATCACGACGGGCACCTCGCTCAGCTCGCGAATCCGCTCCAGCGTCGTCCAGCCGTCCATGCCCGGCATCCCGACGTCGAGGATCACGAGGTCCGGCCGCACGGCGTAGAGCTCCTGCAACGCCTGTTTCCCGTCCATCGCCTCGGCGACGGAGAACCCGCGCCGCTCCAGCAACTCGCGCACGAGACCGCGGATGTCGGCGTCGTCGTCCACCACGAGGATGCGCTGCCCGCTCACGGTCTACAGAGCGTACGAGCGGCCACGGATGCCCGAAACCTCGGCTCTCCTACCCCGAAGGGGGGATCCCGCGGGCATCCAGACGATTTTCATACCGAAATCCTGCGCCTTCCTCGCCGCCGCGTACGAAGACATGACTGCCTCCCCCGGACGGAGAGGCGGTGAATGAGATGACAGGACATCTTCTTCGGATCATCGGCGGCGTCGGAGCCACAGTGGTGACGGCGTCGGTCGTGGGAGCAGTCGTGATCGCCGGCGGCGGCGCGAACGACGGCAAGCGCTCCGGCGACCGCGCCTCCGGCCCGCTCACCGAGGTCGTGCTCCCTGCGGAGAATCGGAGCACGGGCTCGGGCGACCGTCGCGGCGACGGTTCGGCACGCCAAGGCGGCAACCGTGTGGAGGACGATGCGGCGTCCTCCGGCACGAGCGACGCCGGCGACGATTCGAGGGGGATCGACGTCGTCAGTCTCGACGGCGGCAACACCGGCTCTCCGTCCAACCAAGTTTCCTCGACGCGCGACAGCGCACAGCCCGGCGCAGACGGGCCCGTGGGACCCAAGGGTGACACGGGCCCGGCCGGCGTTCCGGGTGCTCCCGGCGCGGCAGGGTCGAACGGCTCGCAGGGCGAGGCCGGCGCGGCGGGCCCGCCCGGTCCTCCCGGACCCGCCGGCCCTCCCGGCCCGGCGAACGGCGCCACCGGTCCCCAGGGGATCGCCGGCGCAACGGGTGCGCAGGGCCCGGCCGGGCCCCAGGGCCCGAAGGGCGACGACGGCGAGGACGGAGCCACCGGCGCGACCGGGGCGCAGGGCCTCCAGGGGCCGATGGGCCCCACGGGTGCGAAGGGTGACAAGGGAGACACCGGCGTGACCGGTGCTCAGGGCGCACAGGGCATCCAGGGCGAGACCGGCGCGACCGGCGCACAAGGCATTCAGGGCGAGACCGGCGCGACCGGTGCGCAGGGCGCACAGGGAATTCAGGGCCCGGCTGGCCCGCAGGGACCGATCGGCGCAACCGGCGCCACGGGCGCGCAGGGCATCCAGGGCGAGACCGGCGCGACGGGCGCACAGGGCATTCAGGGGATCCAGGGCGAGACCGGCGCAACGGGCGCGCAGGGCGCACAAGGCATTCAGGGCGAGACCGGCGCCACCGGCGCGACGGGCGCTCAGGGCCCGGCGGGGCCGCAGGGCCCGGTCGGAGCAACCGGCGCGCAGGGCGCACAGGGACTCCAGGGCGAGACCGGCGCGACTGGCGCCACGGGCGCAGCGGGCGCGGACGGCGCGCAGGGCGACACCGGCGCCACGGGTGCCCAGGGCGTCCAGGGCGAGACCGGCGCAACCGGTGCGCAGGGCGCACAAGGCATCCAGGGCGACACCGGCGCCACAGGCGCGACTGGTGCTCAGGGCCCGGCCGGCCCGCAGGGACCCGTCGGCGCAACCGGCGCAACCGGCGCGCAGGGCGCACAGGGAATCCAGGGCGAGACCGGTGCGACTGGCGCCACGGGCGCAGCGGGCGCGGACGGCGCACAGGGCCCCGCCGGCCCACAGGGCGCCACCGGCGCCACGGGTGCACAGGGCATTCAGGGTGAGACCGGCGCAACGGGCGCGCAGGGCGCACAAGGCATTCAGGGTGAGACCGGCGCAACGGGCGCAGCCGGCGCAGACGGCGCACAGGGCCCGGCCGGCCCGCAGGGACCCGTCGGCGCGACTGGCGCAACCGGCGCGACGGGCGCGCAGGGAATTCAG
>DASVEW010000074.1:0-23753 GCA_036380355.1 Gaiellaceae bacterium
GGCTGCCGCCCTCTTTCTCGGTCAGGTACAGGTTCCCGTAGGCGACGCCGCGCAGCAGGATCGGGGCGCCGAGGAAGGTCTTCATCGGCGGATGGTGGGGCGGGAAGCCGACCGAGCGCGGGTCGGAGGCGATCTCCTCCAGCATGAGCGGCGTCGCGTCTCGGATGAGGACGCCCAGGATCCCCCGCCCGCGAGGCAGGTCGCCGATCGCCGCCTTCGTCTCCTCGTCGATCCCGGTGACGACGAACTGCTCCAGCTCCCGCCGCGTCGAGTCGATCACGCCCAGGGCGGCGTAGCGCGCGCCGGTCAGGCCCGCTGCCGCCTCCACGATCCGCTGCAGGACCGCGTCGAGGGAGAGCTCGGACGACACGGCGATGCCGGCGTCGAGCAGCGCGCGCAGGCGATCCTGGTCGGTCAGATGCACGCCTGGATGGTAGGCCGCGCCAGGCGCGGGCGGTGCTCGTCTCGGTGGTTTTCCACGCGCAGGCCGGCCTTGGCAAACGCGCCCTCGAGTGGCGCCGCCGGCGGGCCCGCTGCCCCTCGTGCGGCCGCCTCGTGCTGGACTGCAGCTGCCGCCGCTAGACCTGGTACCGCCTCCGTTCGCGGAGTATCGTCAGGCGCCGGGGCGGCGTCGTCGTTCTTCTCTGCGCTCCGTAACCCGAGGGTGGGCGCAGAGCTCGGCGAGCCCCTCGTGGTGGCGCTGGTCGGCTTCTTCGACCGCGCGCTTCTGGCCCGGAGCTGGAGCCTCACCCGATTCATAGACATTTCTCAGGGAGGGCTGCAACCCTGTCGGCCATGGAGCGGACACTCACCCGGCGGCGCGCGCTCGGATGGCTCGGCGGACTCGGCCTCGCAGTCGTGATCCCGGGCTGCGCGGACGACGACTCGGCCGACAGCTCGGCCGGGGCGACGACGACGACCGAGACGACGGCCACCACGACGAGCCCTGACTGCGTGCTCACACCCGAGCTGACCGAGGGCCCGTACTACCTCGACCTCGACCTCATGCGGAGCGACATCACGGAGGGCCGGCCCGGCCTGCCGTACGACCTCGACGTCAAGGTCGTGGACGCCGACTCGTGTGAGCCGATCGAGGACGCTGCGGTCGACGTCTGGCACTGCGACGCCGAGGGCGTCTACTCCGGCGTCCAGGGCGACGACGGGACGTTCCTGCGCGGCGTCCAGCTCACCGACGCAAGCGGTGACGCGTCCTTCCGAACGGTCTTCCCGGGCTGGTACACGGGCCGCGCGGTCCACATCCACCTGAAGGTGATCCAGGGCGGGCAGACCTGGACGGGGCAGCTGTTCTTCGACGATGCCACGCTCGACCGCGTCTACGCCCTCGATCCCTACTCGAGCCGCGGCCCGGCGGACACGTCGAACTCCTCCGACGGGATCTTCGGGCAGAGCGGCGGCTCGACGGTCGTCGCGACCGACGTGGCCGCCGACCTGGCGGCCGGTCAGGTCACGGTCGGCGTCGAGCGGGCCTGAGCCGCTCGGATCCAAGCCCGGCCTTCACATTTCCTGGGCATCGGCCTATCGTTGTCGCGAGGCGCCTGTGTTGCGACCGGCTGTCTCTGCGGCGCATTCGGCAGCTTCTTCAGCCGCCTCTGAGCCCTCCGGCCGGTGCTTCCGGGCCACAAGGCGGTGCCGGCCGGCGACAGAGGAAGGAGAAGGCGATGCCTCTCGTGGGAAGCGGAGTCATAGGTCCGGGGGGATCGGAGTACTTCGACGTCGTGTTGACGAGCGGCCACACCTATGCGGTCTACGTCGAGCCGTTCGAGCCGAGCGTCGACTTCGACCTGCACGTCTACGACGAGAACGGGAACCTGATCGACCAGGACGTCTCGACCGCGGCGAACGCGTACTGTGCGATCACGCCGCGCTGGACCGGGCCGTTCCGGTTGGTCGTGAACGCGCACCGCGGGCTCTCCGGCTACCGGATCCAGGTGCAGGAGTAGCGGCACCACGAGCGGTGGGAAGGAGGGGGGATGACCGAGACCGGCACTGACCGCGCCCACCGCGCCGCGGTGTTCATCAGCTACGTCCAGGCGGACAACGAGAACAACAAGAAGCGGATCACCAACTGGTTCCACAAGGAGCTCAGGCGGCTGGTCAATGCGCGGCTGCTCGAGGACATCGAGTTCTTCAAGGACACCGAGGACATCGGCTGGGGCGAGGACTGGGAGAAGCGGATCAGGGAGTCCGTCGACTCGGTCAAGCTCTTCATGCCGATCATCACGACGCGGTACTTCGTCCGGCCCTGGACCCGCCAGGAGCTGCAGTGGTTCCTCGACCACGAGCGCAGCCTCGGCCGGGACGATCTGATCCTTCCGATCTACTTCATGGACTGCGAGCAGTTCGAGGCCCTCGTGGAAGCGGGCGACGAGCTCGCCCGGGCGCTCCAGCGCCACCAGATGGTCGACCTGCGGAAGGTCCGCAAGCGCATGGTCAACCCGCAGGCGCGGGAACGGCAGGTCGAGGAGCTCGCGGACCGCCTCGTCGAGGCGCTGAAGCGGATCGGCGCCGCAGAGGTCGGCGTGCCGGTCGCTCCCGTCCAGCAGTCGGCCTCGTCGGCCGGCACCGGCAAAGGGAAGGCGCCGTGCGAGCCGGCAAGCGCCGAGGAGGCGGCGGAACGGGCCGAGGACGGCGTCAAGCGCCACGCAGAGGACGTGGCCGAGCAGGTGGGCGCCGGTCGCGCCGCGCCGATCGCCGTGGGCGAGGGTGGCGACTACGCCGCGTTCGCCGATGCGGTGGCGAATGCCCCGGCCGGGAGCGAGATCGTCCTCAAGCCCGGCCTCCACGAGGGGGGCGTCACGCTCGACCGGCCGCTCCACATCCGCGGGGAGGGCAGGCGAGACGCGGTGATCACGGCGGAGGACGCGCCGGCCATCGTCTGCGAGTCGGCGACCGGCAGCATCGCCAACGTCACGATCCGGCGGACGGGCTCCGGCGAAGTGGCCGCGGTCGAGGTTCGCGCGGGCCGTCCCGAGATCGAGGACTGCACGATCGAGAGCGAAGGAAGCGGAATCCTCGCGTGCAACGCCGGGGATCCGCAGGTCCGCCGGTGTCTCATCCGCGGAGGCAGCGAGAACGGCATCGAGATCGTCGACGACGCGCGCGGGACCTACTCCGAGAACGAGATCGCGGACACCGTCGCGCCCGGGATCGGGATGCAGACCTCGAAGAGCCCCGTCGTCCGGGCCAACCGGATCCACGGGTGCCAGGACGCGGCGATCCTCGTCCTCGGCGGGGGAGGAGAGCCGCTCATCGAGGACAACGAGATCTTCGAGAACGCGACCGCGGGGCTCTACGTCTCGGAGGGCGCCTCCTTCGTTGCTCGGAACAACCAGTTCCACGACGGGCGCGAGGCCGGAGTCGTGATCACCGGCGGCAGCGCCGGGACGCTCGAGGGGAACGAGATCTCCGGGAGCACGACAGTCGGTATCGCGATCGACGCGGGCTCGACGCCGGTGGTTCGGCGCAACCGCATCAGCGGGGGTTCGAATGTGGGCGTGTACGTCCACGACGACGGCGGGGGCACGATCGAGGACAACGACATCTTCGGGAACCAGGAGGGCGGAGTGTGGATCTCCGACGGAGCCGGGCCATCCGTCCATCGCAACCGGATTCACGACCACCCGAGCTCGGGCGTCATCGTCCGGGAAGGCGGGACCGGCGTTCTGGAGGACAACGAGGTGTGGGCCAACGGCGGGCCGGGTGTCTACATCCAGGTCGGAGGCAATCCCGCCGTGCGGGGCAACCGGATCAGGGACGGCGGCCACGCCGGCGTCTACGTCGAGGAAGGAGCCGGCGGAGAGCTCGACTCGAACGACATCTTCGGCAACGAGGGCGCGGGCGTCGTGATCAGCGCGGGGGCCGACCCGACCGTTCACGACAACCAGATCCACGATGGCAAGGACGTCGGGGTGTTCGTGCGAGAAGGCGGGCTTGGAACCGTGGTCGGCAACGAGATCTTCGGCAATGCCGGAGGCGGCGTGTGGGTTGACGGCGCGACGCCCGTGGTCCGGGCGAACGACATCCGGGACAACGAAGGTCACGGCGTTCTCGTCTCCAACGCCGCCGGCACCTTCGAGGACAACATGATCCACGGGAACGCGGTGGCGGGCATCAGCATCACAGCCGAAGCCGACCCGATGATCGTCCGAAACCGGATCTACGGCGGCCGCGGTCCCGGCATCATGGTCGCGGACAGCGGTCGCGGGACGATCGTCGAGAACTGGATCTTCTCGAATGCGTCCGACGGGATCGCGATCGTGCTGGGAGGCTCGCCGGTCGTGCGCCGCAACGCCATTTACGACGGCGCGGACACGGGCATCTTCGTCAGCAAGGGCGGGACCGGCCAGATCGAGGAGAACGACATCTACGGAAACAGCCGGGCCGGCGTCTGGATCCAGGAGGGCGGCAACCCGACGCTGGTCTCGAACAAGATTCACGACCACCCGCAGAACGGCGTCGTGGTCGTTCAGGGCGGTCTCGGCACGCTGCACGGGAACCAGGTCTTCCAGAATGTCGGCGTGGGGGTGCTCGTCGGCACCGACTGCGATCCCGTCGTGCAGGAGAACTGGATCCTGCGGAACGGGGGCGTGGGGCTATCGGTGCTGGACGGGCGCGGGGCGACGATCCGCGCCAACCACCTACTGGACAACTACGGGGGCCCGCTCGCGACTGCCGACGCGAGCCTGTACCAGCACTACCTGCAGGCGAACGCCGACTAGAGGCCTGATGTGAAATTCCGCCGGGCCGGATGACGCCCCAGACACGGCGCCGGATCAGCGCGTTCGCCCGCGACACGTAGCGCTGCTACGCGCCGCGAACGACCGCACTGCCCGGCTTGGTCTGGAGCGCCCCCGACTGCGGCCGCATTTCACATCAACCCTCTAGCTCTCCTCGACGAGCGGTGGCACATCGGCCACCTGCCCTAGGTAGAAGGCGTACTTTCGCAACGCGGTCCGCAGCTCGTTCAGCTCGTCCCGAAGCTCGTTCGCCCGCTCCCAGCGACGCTCGTGGTCGGGCGGGGAGACGTCGGGCGGTCGCAGCGACTCGTAGTGCGCCAGCTCCGGGTGCCACTTGGTCAGGAACGGGCGAAGCGCCCTGTTCAGCACGGTGACGGCGATGATCCCGAACGAGAGGTCCGACCCTCGGGTAGGTGTGGCCACGCCGGGGCCGTACTTCCGGAGGATCTCGCGCGTCGTCCCGAACAGGCTGTAGAGGGAGCTGAGGGCCTCCCGCAGGAGTCCCTGGCCGGGCGCGAGCTCCTCGATCGAGACTCGGGTGATGAGCTCGACGTACATCTCCCAGGCCGCGTCCCGCTCCTCCTCGCTCGGCTCCCACTTGCCGCTCACGCTGCCGAGCCCGAACGGAAGGCCGAGGGAGAGGGAGATTTCTTTGATCGGCATCGTGAGGCTCCTGGCCCGCGTGACCTTAGGCGCTGCCGTCGGCGCTCACAAGCCCGGCGACGGCCCGGCGACGCTCGGGCCTGAGTCGGCCCGCTCGCTACGCGTCGAGCCGCGCGTCCTCGAGGTCGAGGTCGCGCTGGACGCGGCGCATGACCTCGTCGTCGATTAAGCCCTCCCGCCGGAGCCGGCGCACCGCCGCCAGCTCGGCGTCGAGCAGCTCGCGGCGCAGGCGCTGGTAGTTGACCGACCGGTCCTCGATCGCCCCGTCGCTCTCGGGATCGAAGCGGGATCGGAAGCGGTCGCGCCGGAAGCTGTAGAGGCCGCGCAGCCGCTCGACGGTGTCCGCGTTCACCCAGTCCTCGTCCATCAGCTCCTCCAGCCGGGCGAGGGCGGCCTCGGCGGCGCGGATCCGGGCCTTTGCCTCCTCCTTCTCCGCGAGCCCGTCGTCCTCGAGGTCGAGCCAGCGAATCAGCGCCGGCAGCGTCAGCCCTTGCACGACGAGGCTGGCGAGGATGACGGCGAACGTCAGGAACACGATCAGGTCGCGGTTCGGGAACGGCGACCCGGCGTCGGTCGTCAGCGGCAGGGCCAGGGCTGCGGCGAGCGAGACGGCGCCGCGCATCCCCGACCAAGCCAGGACGACGGCCCCTTTCCAGGGCGGGTCGTCGCCCGTCCGCATCATCCGGGGCATGTAGGCGCCGACGAGGACCCACGCGAAGCGAACGGCGACCACGATGGCGGTGACGAGCGCGGCGTACCCGAGCAGCTCGCTCGTCGACCGCTCCGCGAGCGAGTCGAGGATCGACGGCAGCTGGAGCCCGATCAGCGCGAAGAGGAGCGCATTCAGGACCAGGAAGAGGATCTCCCAGACCGCCTGCCCCTGAAGGCGGGTCTGCGAGGTCGTGAGCTCCGGCGTATGCCAGCCCATGTAGACGCCGACGGTGACGGCGGCGAGGATCCCGGACACGCCGAGCGCGTGCGCCGGGAGATACGCGAAGTAGCCGCTCAGGATCGAGATCGTGATCTCGACCGGCGGGTTGTCGAGGCGGCGCCGGACCTGGCGGAGCACGACCCCGGCCGCCAGGCCGACGAGGATCCCACCGACGACGTTGAGCACGAAGCTCCCCGACGACGCAGCGAGCGAGAAGCTCCCCGAGACGACGGCCACGACCGCGACGCGGTAGGCGACGAGCGCAGTCCCGTCGTTCACGAGGCTCTCACCCTCCACGAGGGCGACGAGCCGGCGTGGCAGCCCGAGGCGCTGGGCGATCGCCGTGGCTGCGGTCGGGTCCGTCGGGGAGACGATCGCGCCGAGCACGAAGGCAGCGGGCCACGAGAGGCCCGGGATGACGGCGTGGGCGGCGACCGCGACGGCGAACGTCGTCGCCAGGACGAGCCCGACGGCGAGCAGCGAGATGGGAACCATGTTCGCGCGCAGCTCGCGCAGCGACGTGAAGAACGCGGCGCCGTAGAGGAGCGGCGGCAGGAACGCGATCAGCACGAGGTCCGGAGGCAGCTCGATCGCCGGCATGCCGGGCACGAAGCCGACGACGAGGCCGCCAAGGACGAGCAGGATCGGATACGGGATCCGGACGACCTGTGCCAGGGCGAGCAGCGCCGCGCCGGCCGTCAGGAGCGCAAGGAGGACGAGGCTCTCTTCGGCGCCGAAGTGCACGAAGCCATCTCAGCAGACGGCGTCCGCGCCGGAATCGGTCATTCGACTGAGGCCGGCCGCGGGAATGGCGTTCCCGAGCTTTCGTTCCTTCTCAACGCAGGGGACAATTCCGGCGATGTCTGCGACCTCAGCGATCGGTCTGGTGGGGCGGGAGCAACAGCTCCGCGCCCTCGACGAGCTGGTCGACGGCGTCGGCGACCGGGGCGGCGCGCTGCTCCTGCGCGGCGAGCCCGGCATCGGGAAGTCGGCGCTCCTCGAGCACGCGGCCGAGCGGGCCCGGGCTCTCGGTCTGCTCGTCCTGACGACCACGGGCGTACAGTCGGAGGCGCACCTGCCCTTTGCGGGCCTCCACCAGCTGCTCCGCCCGCTGCTCGGCGGTGCCGACGAGCTCCCGCCGCCACAGCGGGCTGCCCTGCTTGCGGCGTTCGGGATGGTCGAGGGCGCCGCTCCGGACGTCTTCCTGATCGCGCTCGGTGCGCTCGAGCTGCTGTCGGACCAGGCCGCGGAGACGCCGCTCCTGCTCGTCGTCGAGGACACGCACTGGCTGGACGACCCGACCTGCGACGTCCTCGCGTTCGTCGGGCGGCGACTCGAGGCCGAGCCGATCGTCCTGCTGATGGGGACGCGCGAGGAGAGCTCCAGAGTGGAGGCCGGGCTGGACGACCTGCGGCTGGATGGGCTGGCGGAGCCCGACGCGGCCTCGCTCCTCGACGCCGGCGCGCCCGATCTCGCCCCGGAGGTCCGGCGGCGGCTGCTGGAGGACGCGCGCGGAAACCCGCTTGCCCTGGAAGAGCTTCCCGGCGCGCTCGCGTACGAGCAGCTGCACGGGCGGGAGCTGCTTCCCGATCCGCTGCCGCTGACGGCCCGGCTCGAGCGCGCGTTCGCAGTGCGGGTCTCGGAGCTCCCACCGGCCGCGCGGGAGGTGCTCGTCGCGGCGGCGGCGGACGACGGCGGCGTCCTGAGCGAGGTCCTCGGCGCGGCGGGCACGAGCGTCGACGCGCTCGCGCCCGCGGTCTCGGCGGGGCTGGTCGAGGCGAGGGGTGACCGGCTTCGCTTCCGCCACCCGCTCGTGCGATCGGCGGTCTACCAGTCGGCGAGCGCTGCAGAGCGGCGGGCCGCGCACGCGGCGCTGGCGCGGCAGCTCGCCTCGGATCCCGACCGGAGCGTCTGGCACCGCGCCGCTGCCGCCTCCGGCCCCGACGAGCAGGTGGCGTTGGAGCTGGAAGAGGCGGCCGCCAGGGCGCGGCGCCGCGGCGCGCCCGCGACGGCGGCGGCGGCGCTCGAGCGGGCAGCGAAGCTGACCGCCGACGAGGCCGGCCGCGGCGGGCTGCTGCTGCGCGCCGCCGAGATGGAGTTCGAGCTCGGGCGTCTCGATCGCAGCATCGAGCTCCTCGCCGAGGCGAAGCCGCTCGACCTCGGGCGGGAGGAGCGGGCCCGCCTGTCGTTCCTCGTCGAGATGTTCGAGGACGGCGGCTGGTCCGGGGCGTCGAGGGTGTCGTCCTTCGCCGAGCTCGCCGACCAGATGACCGATGCGGGAGAGCCCGAGCGGGCGTTGCGCGCGCTGGAGATGGTCGCCCTCAGGTGCTACTGGGGCAATCCCGATCAGGCGACGAGAGACCGCGTCGTCGAGGTCGCCGAGCGGATTCCGGTCGCCGAGAACGACGCGACGATGCTCGGGGTTCTCGCCCTAGCGGACCCGGTTCGCCAGGGAGCGCCTGTGCTCGAGCGGCTCGCGCGGCGCTCCCCCGAGGACGGAACCGACCCGGCCGAGCTATCCATCCTCGGTGCGGCCGCGAACGCGGTCTGGGCCTTCGACGTCGGCCTCGGTTTCTTCGACTCGGCTGTCGATGGCCTTCGTGCCCAGGGTCGGCTCGGCCTGCTCGCGCAGGCGCTCACCGGCCAGGCCTGGGCCGCCGTTCACCTGGCCAGGGAGGGTCTCGCGATGTCGGCCGCCGACGAGGCGACGAGTCTCGCGCGCGAGACTCGTCAGCCCCGCTGGGCGCTGTCGACGCGGCTCGCACAGGCCACGGTCCATGCCGAGCGCGGAGATCTGGAGACGGCGGAGCAGCTCGCCCGCGAAGCCGAAGCGGAGCTCTTGCCGATGGGCGCGAATCCGATGCTCGCCCTCGTCCAGTTCGTGCGCGGTCGTGGTGCCGTCGCGCACCAGCTGTACGACGACGGCCTCGACCACCTGCGGAGGATCTTCGATCCCGCCGACGTCGCCTATCACCCGTTCGTCGGCGCGTGGGCGCTCTCGGACCTGGTCGAGGCGGCCGCCCACACCGGCAACCGCGAGAGCGCCGAGGGCTTCCTCGCCCAGTTGGAGTCCCTCGTGGCGGCGACGCCGGGCTCGCTCCTGGTCGCCGAGCTCGCCTACGCGAGGGCGATCCTCGCCGACGACGAGGGTGCCCAGGACGCCTACCAGGCGGGCCTCGGCACAGGTCTCGCCAACTGGCCGTGCTACCGGGGGCGTCTGCTGCTGGCCTACGGCGCCTGGCTGCGCCGGCAGCGGCGGGTCGCGGAGTCGCGCGCGCCGTTGCGCGCCGCGAAGGAGATCTTCGACGCGCTCAGGTTCACCGCGCTCGCCGAGCGCGCCTGCCAGGAGCTCCGCGCCTCGGGCGAGACGAGCCGCACGCGGACGCCGGACGCGTGGGACGAGCTCTCACCGCAGGAACGGCAGATCGCGCAGATGGCCGCCGAGGGCCTGACGAACCGCGAGATCGGCCAGAAGCTCTACCTCTCGCACAGGACGGTCGGCTCCCACCTGTACCGGATGTTCCCGAAACTCGGAATCACCTCTCGCGGCCAGCTGGCGACCGCATTGCAGTCATCCGACTGAAGCGGCCACGGCGGCCGCGCCGTAGCGTCGAGCGCAACGAAACCGACAAAGGAGCACTCGATGGCGGCCACACCCGACACCATCCTCTTCGTCCACGGGCTCTGGATGACCCCGCGCAGCTGGGAGAACTGGGCTTCCCGCTACGAGGCGCGCGGCTACAAGGTGCTCGCGCCGGCCTGGCCCGGCATGGAAGCCGAGGTCGAGGCGCTCAACCGCGATCCCTCGCCGATCGCGCAGCAGGAGGTCGGCCGGATCGTCGACCACTACGAGCGGATCATCCGCTCGCTCGACACCCCGCCGATCATCGTCGGCCACTCGTTCGGCGGAGCGTTCGTGCAGCTCCTGCTCGACCGCGGGCTCGGCGCCGCAGGCGTCGGCATTGCCCCGGCGACGGTCAAGGGCGTCTTCGACCTGCCGCTCTCGACGATCAGGTCTTCCTCGCCGATCCTCCGGAATCCGTTCAACCGCACGAACGCCGTGCCGCTCAACTCGAAGCAGTTCCACTACGCGTTCGCGAACACGCTGAGCCGGGAGGAGTCGGATGCGATCCGCCGCCGCTACCACGTTCCCGGATCGAGCCGCGTGCTGCGCCAGGGCGCGTTCGCGAACCTGCAGCGCCGCTCCCCGATGGCCGTCAACTTCCGCAACGACTCGCGCGCGCCGCTGCTCTCGATCGCCTTCGAGCACGACCACGTCATCCCGCCGAAGTCGGCCCGCCACAACGCGGAGAAGTACAGGGAGTCCGCCGCGGTGACCGAGTTCAAGGAGTTCCCCGGCCGGCCGCACTTCCCCGGCGCGCCGGGCTGGGAGGAGGTCGCCGACTTGGCGCTGACGTGGGCGATGGAGAACGCGACCGCCGACCGGCCGCGGGTCCTGGCCGAGTCGTAGGACCGACGGGGGGAGGGCCCAGGCCGCGTAGGCCCTCCCGACCGCACCGTCAGCTCGCGGCGATTCCCTCCTGCCCGACGGGCAGTCCGGTGACGACGCCGAGCCTGGTGAGAGTGCCGTCGCCGTTGACGCTGAACTCCTCGACGGTCCCGGCCGCGCCGGTCTGCGCGTAGAGGAAGCGCCCTCCGGCCGCGGTCGTCATGTCGATCGGCCCCTCGCCCGTGGTCGCGACGATGCCGGTCGCCCCGACGAGCGACGGCGTTCCGTTGCCGTCGATCCGGTAGCCGCTCAGCGTGTTGCTGCCCGTGTTCGACACGTAGAAGAAGCCGCGGGCCCGGACGATCCAGCAGAGGGCGACCTGGTTGTCGCTCAGCGACTGCGGGTTGGCCAGGGTCCCGTCGCGATTGAGGTCGTAGGTCGTGACCGCGCTCATCGCGGCCTCGCCCATCACGAGCCGGCCGGACTGATCGAACGTGAACGCGAACGGCACCGGTGTCGCGGACGGATTCACGACCGGGCTCTCGGAGAGCCGGCCGTCGCGCCCGACGTGGAACACCTCGATCGTGCTCTTGCTCGCCTTCGTCGTCACGATCAGCTCGCGCCCGCTCGGCGTGAACCCGACCTGCCCGGGCGACGTGAGGAAGTTCGGCGGGTCCGTGTTGGCAAGGCCGAGCGATCGCGCGGAGCCTTCGAGCGGGCGGACGCGATTGCCGTGGATCACGAACCCCTGCACGATGCCGGCCCCGCCGGCATTCAGCACGTAGACGAGGTTGTCGTGGACGGCGACGCTGGCCGGGAAGTCGCCCCCGGACGGGAGCACCTCCTTGAGCTTGAGCCGGTTTCCGCGCACGCGGAAGACCGCAAGCGTGTCGCTTCCCGCGTTCACCGCGAAGAGCAGGCGGTGCTTCTCGTCGTAGACCAGCGAGCCCTGGGAGCCGAGCCGGTCCGACGCCGTGCCGGGTGCAACGTTCCCGCCGTTCCCGCCCGTGCTGAACGAGCCGGCGGGGCTCAGCCGGCCGCTCGACGCGCGGTCGAAGACGAGGATCCGGTTGCCGTCGAGCTCGTTCGTCTGGACGAAGACCGCGCTGCCGCGACGGTCGCCGTCATCGTCGTCGCGGTGGCCGCGACCGCCGTCGGCGTAGACCGCCTGCGCCGCCGACAGCGTCACGGCGATCAGGGCGGCCATGACGGCCAGGACGCTCCTGAATCTCATGGGTCCCTCCTTTCGATCGGACCCGGTGAACCTAGTTTCGAGGCGTATCCAGGGCGCTTACGATTCGGAGAACTCGCTCCGGAGGCCGAGGCGCGGAATCGCCTCCCGCAGCCGTTCCCGAGTTGCCCGCCGAGAGCGAATTAAGGAACCCGTAACGCCCGCCGCCGTCGTGCGAGAAAACGCGCGGGCAGACTGTCTTCCATGGCAACCGTCCTCGTCGTCGACGACGAGCCGATCGTCCGCGACGTCGTCACCCGCTACCTCGAGCGCGACGGTCACCGGATCCTCGCAGCCGCTGACGGGGACGAGGCGCGCAGGATCATCGAGCGGGACGCACCGAGCCTCGTCGTCCTCGACGTGATGCTCCCCGGCGAGACCGACGGTCTCGCGCTCTGCCGGTGGATCCGCTCGCAGTCCGAGCTCGCCGTGATCCTGCTCACGGCCAGGGGCGACGAGGCGGACCGGATCGTCGGCCTGGAGCTCGGCGCGGACGACTACGTCACGAAGCCCTTCTCGCCGAGGGAGCTGGCGAGCCGCGTCCGCACCGTCCTCCGGCGCGCCCGTCCCTCGCCGCAGCTCCGCGAGCGCATCGCCGTCGGACCGCTCGTCATCGACGCGGCCGGCCACGAGGTGCGGCGCAACGGCGACGTCCTCACGCTGACCGCCAGGGAGTTCGAGCTGCTGTGGTTCCTGGCCTCCAACCCGAACCGCGTCTTCTCCCGCGACCAGCTGATGGCCCGTGTCTGGGGCTACTCCGCCGCCCTGGACACCGGCACGGTCACGGTCCACGTCCGTCGCCTCCGGGAGAAGCTCGAGGACGACGCGTCGCGACCGCACATGATCGAGACCGTGTGGGGCGTCGGCTACCGCTTCCGCGCGTGAACGCGTTCGTCGTCGCGCTCGCCGTCGGGATGCTCGCCGCAGCCGTCGTGGCGGCCGCGATCGTCCGTGTGCTGCCGACCCTGCGGCTGCAGCTCGGAGCCCTCGCGCTCCTCGCCGTGTGCCTGCCCCTCGGAGTCGTCGTCGCGTCGGGCCTCGTGATGTTCGACATGCACGACGCGCAGATCCTCGCCGTCGCGACCGCGTCGGCGCTCGCCGCAGTTGCCGGCGCGTTGCTCCTGTCGCGGTGGATCCTCCGGCCGCTCGAGCGCCTGCGGGCGGCGTCCGCCAGGCTGGCGCGGGGCGAGCTGAGCGCGCGCGCCTCCGAGTCGGGCCCGCGTGAGCTGCTCGAGCTGAGCGCGTCGTTCAACGAGATGGCGACGAACATCGAGCAGCTCTTCGACGCCCGCCGGCAGCTCGTTGCCTGGGCGAGCCACGACCTGCGCACGCCGCTCGCCTCGCTTCGCGGGATGGTGGAGGCGCTGGAGGACGGCCTGGCCGAGCCCGACGAGTATCTCCCAGCGATCCGGGAACAGCTGGAGACCCTCTCGGTGCTCGTGGAGGATCTCTTCGAGCTCGCGCGGATCGACGCCGGCGTCCTCACGCTCGACCTGCGCCCGGCGCCACTCGGTGAGCTCGTCTCGAGCTGCCTGCGCGCGCTGCAGGCCGAGGCCAGCGCCCGCAACGTCCGCCTCGAGGCGCGCCTCGACGCCGCCGACCGTCCGGTTAGCATCGCGCCCGAGAAGGTCGAGCGCGTGCTGCTGAACCTGCTGACGAACGCGCTTCGGCACACGCCGAGCGACGGTGCCGTCTCGGTCGTCGTCCAGCCGAACGGGGATCACGTGCTCGTGGCCGTCGAGGACACGGGCACCGGGCTGGCGCCGGGAGCCGCGGAGCGCATGTTCGAGCGCTTCTGGCGAGAGGACGACTCGCGCGCCCGCTCGAGCGGCGGCGCCGGCCTCGGTCTCGCGATCGCCCGAGGGCTCGTGCAGGCGCACGGAGGAACAATCTGGGCGGAGAACCGCACATCCGGCGGGGCCCGGGTCGCCTTCACCCTCCCACTGGCGAAGGCGTGAGAGGGGCCTGCCGAGGCAGGCCCCTCTCCGTTTCTCGAGCTACGGCGTGGTCTCGATCGCGAGCGCCCCGCGGTCGGTCGCGAGCCGGAGCAGGAACATGCCCGGCACCGTCGTCTGCTGCTGCTGACCTCCCGCGAAGCTCGTGATCCGCGTCCGGTTGTCCTTCGACCGCCACTCGGCGTCGGCAAACTGCAGCGGCGAGCCGACGAAGAACTGTTGCTCGAGCCGGTCGAACGTGCCGTTCTTCTTCAGCTTCCAGTCGAAGAAGAGCACGTTGTAGGACGGACGCAGCACCGCGCCGCCGTTGTACTGGAGCGTGTGGATCCCGGCGACGGCGTCGTCCTTCGTCAGCGCCGCCGAATGGACGAGCTGCAGCGTGTTGCCCGCAGCGTCCGCCAGGTCGAACGTGCGCCGCTCCGCCCGCAGCTTCCTGTCGCCGGTCGGTATGCGCTGGACCTGGGACGGAGTGAAGGCTCCCGCCGAGATTCCCGAGAGGCCGTCGCGGCCGAACACGGCGACGTCCTTCGTCCCCGTGTCGAACCGGAGGTAGGCCTCGGGCGCCGTCTTGTCGAGCTTCACCGTGTGGGTCCCGACGTCGCTCGTGTTGCCCGCGTTGTCGGTTGCGAAGAAGCTCAGGGTGGTCACGCCCTCGCCGCTGATCACGACGTCCGTCGTCGAGCCGTTCACGGTCGTCTCGGCGATCGGCTGCCCGCCGGTCGCGGAGTACGTGATGCTCGCGACGCCCGACCCGCCGGAGTCGTCCGTGGCGGTCAGCGTGACCGTCACGTCGCTCCGGTTCCAGCCGGCGGCGTTCGGCGCCGGCGTCTGGGACGCGGAGATGGCCGGCTTCAGCGTGTCGGTGATCGTGAAGTTCGCGTTCGAGACGTCGAAGAACACGTTGCCGACCGCTTCGACCTTCACCCGGGCGTCGCTCGTCGCGACGTGCGGGATCGTGACGGCTTCCGAGCCGTCGTTCGCCGTCGTCTCGGCGAGAACGTGCGGGTACGTGTGGCCGCCGTCCGTCGAGAGGCTGATCTTCACGTCGGTCGTGCCGACCGGCGGAAGGTCCGTGTTGGCCTTGTCCCAGGTGACGGTCTGCGTCGAGCCGCCGGGGTATGTCACAGCCGTGTTCGGCTCGGTGACGAGGAACGGCCCGGCCGTCGGCGCCAGCTGCAGCGTCAGGTCGGCGGCGCTGTTCCCGCCGCCGCCCATCCGGAGGTCGCGCGCGGTGAACCGGAAGTGCAGCTCCGGCGGCGGCCCGAGGTTGACGCCGGCGAAGCCGATGTAGTCCGCGGTGGGCAGGAACTCCGAGTAGCACTCGCGGACCGGGAACGGCACCTGCGGCGCGATCGGCCCCTGCGGGCAGGTGCCGGTATCGGCGTTCGTGTTGTTCGCGAGGATCTGCTCGAGGTCGGGGAAGACCCTCGTCGGGCTCGTCGTCAGGTGGTTCTCGCCCGGCGAGTTGTAGAGCAGCGTGTCGGCCGCGCTCACCTGGGCCGACTTCGGATGCATCGCGAAGAGCGGGCCGTTCGTCTTGACGTTGTTCAGGAGCGAGGTTCCCGCCGTGCCCCCGCGGTCGTTCTGCTCCCAGGAGTAGACGAGCGGGTCGCCCTCCGGGTCGACGGCGCTGCCCGTGAGCGCGAACGGCGTCCGGAGCGGGATCGTGAAGCCCGCCGGAACCGACACGGCCGCGTAGTTGTTGCCGGTCGCCGTGACGTTGCCGCCGTTGTCGACCGCGCCGCCCTTGTCCGTCTCGCCGACGAAGCCGGAGGCGCCGGGCGTGAAGTCCTGCACGCCGAGCAGCACCGGGAGGTTCGTCGCGGCGAGCGTCCCGGTGTAGGTGACCTGGAAGCCCGTGTTCAGCACGGCGCCGCCGCCGAATCCCGCGACCGTGACGGTGCCGCCGGCGGGCAGGAGCGGCGTCAGCGCCGCTGCGATGCCGGCGGCCGTGTAGTTCGTGCCGTTCACGATCGGGTCGGAGACGTTGCCGCCGTAGTTCAGCCTGAACGAGTCGAACGCGCCGCCGTGGTTCGTCTCCTCGACCGAGGAGAAGCAGCCGCCGCAGGTGGGGCCGACGAGCTCGATGTTCGGGACGTCGGTCCCGGCGGAGGCGCCCGTGTACGTGATCGTGAAGCCGGTCGAAGCTGCGCCGGTCACCGTCGCCGTCCCGGCGAAGCCGGGGATGGCGTTGATCGCGCTCGTCAGGTTCGCGTTGTTGTACGGCAGGCCGGTGCCGCCGATCAGCTCCGAGTCGTTGCCGCCGATGCGGACGCGGAACGGCGAGAAGTACGTCACGGTGCCGCCGCCGGCGTTCGCAAGGCCGCCCGGTGCCGGCAGCTCGTACTGGAACGTGCGCGGCGAGGGGACGGCGGTGATCGCGAAGGTCCCGGCGTAGCCGCCGCCCGTCGTGATCGTCACGACGTCACCGACCGACCGGTTGTGCGCCACCGTCGTCCGGATCGTCGCCGTCGTCCCGGAGGAGCTCGCCCCCGGCACGGCCGGCGTGACCGTGCCTCCGCCGGAAATTCCGAGCCCGGTGACCGGGTTCTCGTACTGGAAGGAGCGGGTGGTCGGGACGGCGGTGAGCGTGAACGTGCCGTTGTAGCCGGCCTCGGCGACGCCCGAGATCGTGACGACGTCGCCGGGCTGGAGCGAGTGCGGCGTCGTGGTCGCGATCGTGACCGTCGTCCCCTCCTGCTGCGCGCCGCCGCGCGAGGTCGCGCCCGGCACCGCGTTGATGGTCGACGTGAGGGGGGCGACGGCGTTCGCGGCCGAGTAGCCGGGCCCGAAGGTGACGACCTGCACCTCGTTCCCGCCGCCGAAGTGCCGGAGCGAGACGGTGTGGGTCTCGTTGATCGCGGCCTGCGTCGAGGCGACGTACGTCGTGATCTCCTGCTGGCTGCGCTGCGAGAAGTACGGGTCGCTGTGCGGCTGCAGGTCGTCCGTGAGGCAGATGCCCGCGTACGCCATGACCGACTGGCCGCTGCCCGGCTCGACGGAGTGGGCGGCGGAGCGGTTCCCGCCGGAGCAGTTCAGCTGGTTGCCGTTGAACGTGTGGTTGCCCGCGAACTGGTGGCCCATCTCGTGGGCGACGTAGTCGACGGCGTAGAAGTCGCCGACCGGGGTCGGCAGGCCCGTGCAGCCGCCCGCCTTGTTCTGCCGGCCGACGACGCCGAGGTTGGCGATGCCGCCGCCGGGCTGGCCGAGGGCGAGATGGCCGATGTCGTAGTTGCTCGCGCCCACGATCTGGCCGATTACGATGCGGTTTCGCCCGAGGCCCGAGCATCCGGTCACCTGGGACTGCGTGAAGCAGCCGGCGGCGCCGCAGGGCCCGTTGGGACCGATCGCGTCGGTCCAGGTGTTCAGGTTCAGGAGGTCGTTGCTTGCGATCAGCTGGAGGCGGATCGTGAGGTCGTCCTCGTAGATCTGGTTGACGCGGTTCATGAGCGCGACCTTGGCCGCGGTCACGTTCGCCGGGCCGCCGAAGAACGCGGAGTAGCCCGGGTCGGTGATCATCGCCAGGCGGTAGGTCCGAAGCTCGGGCCCGGTCGGCGGGTCCTTGGTCGAGTCCTCGTCCGAGACGACCTGGTAGCTCGTCGACGCCGAGGCGTTTCCGTCGCTCGCCTCGACGATGTGCGTGTCGAGGTTCCCGTCCGGGTCCGCGATGAACTTGAGCTCGAAGCCGCCGAGCTCGTCGGACGTTGCCTGGAGCGTGCGCGGCGCGAAGGCGTCGTCGGGGCTCGAGATCGTGACCGTGACCGCGGCGTTCTCCGCGAAGCCGTGTCCGTGGAGATCGACAGTGTCGGCCGCGTGGTAATAGCCCTTGTCGACGGAGAGCTCCGCGGACTCGGCGTCACGCTCGACGAACGGCCCGTTCGTGTCCTTCGCATCGCGGCCGTAGTAGCTCGCGTGGGCCTTCTGGTTGCGGCCCGCGAAGAACGGGTCGATGTACCAGGCGCCGTGCGCCGACCGGACGGAGGCGTGGAACCCGAGCGGGCTCAGGTCGGCGTGGATCGTCGCGGTCGGGTCGGTGAGCCCGATCCCGCGGTAGGTCCTGATCTCGGGATGCTTCCTGGCGAGCCCCGGCGCCATGATCGCCGACTGCTGGACGGCGAAGCGGTGGAAGGCCCCGTTCGGCGCCGGAAGCGAGATGACGAGAGGGTTCTTGCGGGCCGCGGTTGTGCGCTCGCGCGGCGCCAGCGCCAGCACGGACCTGAGCCGCGCCGTGTTCAGGGAGAGCGAGCGGAAGCGCCGCGCGTGGACGACCATCCTCTGTCCGGCCGCGCGCCGCGGCTTCGCGGCCTTCGCCCAGGCGTGCTTGGTCCCCAGGGTGTCCTTCAGTGCGCGCAGGTGCTTCGTGGACTGGGCCGGCGCGGCACTCTGCGCTGGCACCGCCGCCGCGGAGATTGCGACTGTCAGAACGACGCCGAGCACGAGCCCGGCCGTGGCAAAGCTTCCCGAGCGTCGCGTGCGGCGCCGATTCGAGCGCGTCATGCCTCTTCTCCCCCTTGACTCGTGCGACCCGCCGCGGGCGATCCTCTCATATGGGATCGAACATCACCAGCCTCGGGCTTCTACGCGGCCGGCAGGTGCGCGACGGCCTCGACTTCGATCAGGACGTCGGGGCGGAAGAGCCCGGCGACCTGCACGAGCGAGCTCGTCGGCGGCGAGGCGGTGTCGACGAACTCGTCCCGGACCGCGCGGATCGTCTCGAGCTGCGAGACGTCGACGACGTAGATCGTCAGCTTGACGACGTCCGTCCAGGTCGCTCCCGCCGCCGCCAGCGCGCGGCCGACGTTCGCGAACGCCGTCCGCGCCTGCGCCTCCCAGCCCTCGGCGATGCCGCCCCCGGCCTCGAGCGGCACCTGGCCCGACGTCCACACGAGCCGCCCGGCCGGAATCGAGACGACGTGGCTGTAGCCGGAGGGCGGCGGCAGATCGGCGGGCGAGGCGAAGGCCGGGCGGGGCGGCTCCGACACGGGCACCACTCTAGTGCGGCGCGGCGTTACGGTGATCCTCAACAACACGCAGACGATCGACACGATCCTGAGCTGGATGGAGGACGCGGTCAGCGGCACGTCCACGGTCGGCTTCACCTCGCTCGTGCTCGTGATCAACACGGGAATCGCATTCATCATCCCCTCGTCGTCCGGCCACGCCACGCTCGCGATGCCGCTGCTGGCCCCGCTCGGCGACTTCGCGGAGGTCGGACGTCCGCTCGTCGTCACGGCGTGGAGCTGGGGCGCGGGGATCGCCAGGTTCATCACGCCGACGAGCGCCGTCGTGATGGCGGGCCTTGCGCTCGCCGGGGTCCGGTACGACAAGTGGATCCGGTTCATGCTCCCGCTCATGGCCCTCCTCGCAGTCGCCTCGATCGTGATGCTTGCGATCGCGGCGGCGCTGGAGTGAGCCGCAACCGGACGCCGTAGGGCCTCCCTGAGAGAATCGCGCTCGGTGCCTCGCCGCGCGCGATCCCTCGTTCCCGCCCTGGTCGCGCTGGCCGCGCTCGTGCTCGTGTCGGACGCGGCGGCGGCCCTCGCCGACGAGGAGGCGCTCGCCGAGCGGTACGCGCCGGTCGTGCGGCTCGTCGAGCAGGTCGAGGAGTGCGGGCCGGGCGAGCCGTACGAGCCGATCGACGTCGAAGTCCTCTTCGACGAGCCGACCGTGGCCTTCCGGGGGCCGTGGAACCCGTTCGACCTGATCGAGGTCGGGCCCAGCGCCGGCGACCTCGTCGGCCGGTACGAGTACCACCTCGACTTCCCCGGAGACGCGCTCGACCCGGGCTGCGACTACGAGCGCTGGGCCCGTCGCATCACCGCGGGAAGCGCCCCCACCGTCTACGCCCACGTTGCGACGGAGGCCGGCCGCTCGGGCAAGCTCGCGCTCCAGTACTGGCTCTTCTACGCCTACAACGACTGGAACAACCTCCACGAGGGCGACTGGGAGGTGGTCCAGCTCGTCTTCGACGCGGGCGACGCCCGGGAGGCGCTCGCGGAGGAGCCGGTCTCGATCGGCTACAGCCAGCACCAGGGAGCCGAGGTCGCCGAGTGGGACGACGAGAAGCTGGAGCTGGTGGACGGGCGGCGCCCGGTCGTCTACCCGGCCGCCGGCTCGCATGCGAACTTCTTCGACGAGGCGCTCTTCATCGGCAGCTCCGGGGAGCAGGGGGTCGGCTGCGACGACACCCGCGGTCCCCACGTCGATCTCGACCCGGCGGTGCGAACGATCCCGAGCGACGAGGCCGCTGCGCGGGCCGCCTTCCCCTGGATCGTGTTCGAGGGCCGGTGGGGCGAGCTCCAGGAGGCCTTCTTCAACGGCCCGACCGGGCCGAACATGAAACGGCAGTGGGCCGAGCCCATCAGCGCGTCCGAGGGGTGGCGCGACCGGAGCTACGGGGTCCCGACGGGCGGCGCCCTGGGCACGGGCGCCACCGACTTCTTCTGCGCCGGGGTCGCCGCCGGCTCGATGGGCCTGATCCGCTGGCTTCAGGACCCGGCGCTCGTCCTGCTCGGGCTCGCGGCACTGCTCGCGCTCGCCCTCTTCGCGGCGGCGCGGACCGCCTGGCGGCCAACCGCCCCGCTCAGCGTCGCGCGCCGCCGCACGTGGGGCCAGACCCTCGCCGCAGCCGGGCGGATGTACGTCGGGCGCGCCCCGCTCTTCCTCGGGATCGGGCTCCTCCTGATCCCGATCTCGGTGCTGATCGCTCTGCTTCAGACGCTGCTCTTCGGCGGGCTCGGCCTGATCGGGATCGAGGCTGACGGCGAGACGGCCGGAGCGCTGCTCTTGCTCCTGTTCGTGATCGGGACGACGCTGACGCTGCTCGGGCTGGGCCTCGTCCAGGCGGCGACCGCCTGCGCGCTGGTCGAGATCGACGCCGGGCGCCCGGTCGGGCCGATCCGGGCCTACCGCCTCGCGCTCGACAGCATCCGTCCCGTGCTCGGCGCGATCGCGGTGGCCGTGGGGGTCGGGGGCGCGCTCGCCGGCACCGGGATCCTGGTCCCGGTCGCGATCTGGCTCGCCGTCCGCTGGTCGCTTCTCGCCCAGGTGGTCGAGCTGGAGGAGCGCTCGGCCCTCGAGGCCCTCCGCCGCAGCGGCGAGCTAGTCCGCGGCCGCTGGCTCCGCGTCGCCTCGCTCGTCGGTATCGGCGCCGTCCTCGTGCTCGCCGCGGGGCCGCTGCTCGGAGCGGTTCTGATCCTCGCCACGAGCGCCCCGCCGGCGTTCCTCAACTTCGTCGCCGGAGTGGTCTATGCGCTGGCGGTGCCGTTCGTGGCGCTGACCACGTCCTATGTGTACTTCGACGCACGAACGCGCCTCGAGCTCGAGGGAGACGAGGAGCCGGACGAGCTGCCGGCCGAGATCAGCCTTGAAGCCCGTTGAAAATCAGCCTACGATCGGTTGAGACGCCGGTTCTGCGGCCCGGGGCTCGAGAGAGACCATGGTGGACGCAACGGCACAGAGCGTGGGGGTGGAGCAGGCGACCGACGGCGCCCGTGCCGACGAGGTCGTCACCACAGTGCAGGCCGGGTCGGTCTCCTTTCCCGAGCTCGTCCGCGCCCACTACGCCTGGGAGCGCGCGGGGTGCAAGGACGGCCCCGAAGAAGAGCGTTACCGCACGTCCCTGCAGGCGTTCCAGGCGGAGGAAGGCGACTTGATGCACGCCTACTGGGCGACCAGGCGGCCCTCGGCGGTCGCGCTGACGCTGAAGCCGAATGGCAGGGTCACACGGTTCCTGACCGACCACGACGAGTCGATCCGGCTCCACCGAGTGACCGACTGGCTCGCGCGCGAGGGGCCGATCGCCGAGCTCCTGCACCACTGCGACACGCTTGCGATCAAGGTCTCGGAGGTGCTTCGCGGCAGCTCGGAGCGGATCGCCATGCAGTGGCTCTACGCCGTGGAGAGCCACCTCGTCGGGTTTATCGAGCGGTCCGGCGTGCGGGCGGACAAGGCGGCGCTCAGGGAGGTCGTGCAGTCCCAGAAGGACGAACTGATCGAGATCGAGCGCTATTACACGCGGGCTGCGTCCAAGGCGGCGCGGATCGTCTACTTCTGGGGAATGGTCATCGGCGCGACCGCCTCCGCGCTGCTGGGGGTCGGGCTCGCTGTGCTGCTTTGGCAGTCTGGAGAGTTCGACGAGCCGCAGACGCGCGCCGCGCAGACGTTCTTCGTCTGCTTCGTCACCGGCACGCTGGGGGCGTTCATGAGCGTGCTGATGCGCATGAGCTCGAACTCGTTCCGCGTGGACTACGAGGTCGGCCGCTCGACGATCCGCCGCCTCGGCAGCTTCCGTCCCTTCATCGGTGCGGTTTTCGGCGTGATGCTGTTCTTCGTGGTGAAGAGCGGCCTCCTGAGCATCGACCTGTCGGAGAAATCGGAGAGCGAGACGTTCTTCTTCTACGGGACGCTCGCGTTCCTCGCCGGGTTCAACGAGCGCTTCACGAACGTGATCCTCGGCAAGGCCGAGCAGACCATCGCCCCCAGCCTGGGCGGCTCCTCGTCGAAGCGCCGCCGCCAACACGACGACGAGGACGACAAGGACTGAGCGACCGGGCAGAGGGCGGCATGGAGCTGCCGGGCGAGGCGCGGGAGCTGATCGAGTCCGGAGCTCTCGGGCACCTGGTCACGATCAACGCGGACGGCTCGCCGCAGGTCTCCTGCGTCTGGGTCGGAATCGAGGAGGGCGAGCTCGTCTCCGGCCACCTCAGCGAGCGGCAGCAGAAGCTCCGGAACGTCCGCCGCGATCCGCGGGTCACGGTCTCGTTCGAGGGGACGCGGATCCATCCGCCGGGCCTCAAGGAGCACCTCGTGGTTCACGGGCGGGCCCGTCTCGAGCCCGGCGGCGCGGCCGAGTTGCTCCAGCGACTGGCCTACGTCCACCTCGGGCCCGACGTGAAGTTCCCGCCCATGGACGACCCGCCGCCGGGGTTCGTCATGCGAACGACGCCCGAGCGGCTCGGCGGCGTCGGCCCGTGGGCGAGCTGAAGCCGGCCGAGGAGGGAACGGCGACCGAGATCGTCCTCGTCCGGCACGGCGAGACCGAGTGGAGCCGGGAGGGGAAGCACACCGGCGGAACCGACGTCCCGCTGACCGCCGCCGGGCGCGAGCAGGCCGGGGTGCTCGCCGCCGCGCTGGAGCGCTGCAGCTTCGACCGCGTGCTGACGAGCCCGCTGGCGCGCGCCGCCGACACGGCGCGGCTCGCAGGCTACGCGGAGGCGGCCGAGCCGCGCGACGAGCTGCGCGAATGGGACTACGGCGCCTACGAGGGCCGGCGGACGGTGGAGATCCGCGAGGAGCGCCCCGGGTGGACGCTGTGGCTGGACGGCGTCCCCGGCGGCGAGACGGCCGCCGAGGTCGCAGCCCGGGTCGACCGGCTCCTCGACGAGCTGCGACGGACCGAGGGCAGGGTGCTCGTCTTTGCCCACGGGCACCTGCTTCGGGTGCTCGCAGTCCGGTGGATCGGCCTGGAGCCGGAGGCCGGGAGGCACCTCGCCCTCGATCCGGCAACCATCAGCGTGCTGGGCAACGAGCGCGAAACGCCGGTCATCCGGGTCTGGAACGCGCCGGCAGTGCCCCTGAAAATGCCAAATCCTGCGAACCCGAAGGCCCACAGGACTTGACCGAGCGACCTTCGCACAGTCGGCCGGCCCCGTCAAGCGGGAACCTCGAGCTGCCGCCGCACGGACGTGGGCGGGCCCGCCCAAATGGGCGTGGTTCTGGCTACTGCTGCTCTTTCTCGCCGCTGCCGCGTGGCTCGTCTCGCGGG
>DASVEW010000075.1:0-12135 GCA_036380355.1 Gaiellaceae bacterium
CGGAGCGCGCGTACCAGGCGTCCCGGCCGTGGGAGTAGCGGATCAGCCGTGACTGGTCTCCCGAGGCGGCGCGCTCGTGCCCCGGCTCGTACTGCTCGTAGAGCGTGACCTCCCAGCCGTCCCGGGCCAGGCGGTGGGCGAGCGAGGCTCCGAAGATCCCGGCGCCGACGACTGCCGCGGTGCCGGTCACTCCAGCGAGAGCGGCTCGACGCTGCCGTTCGCGATCCGCCACCCGGCGAGCTCGCCGCTGTCGGCACTCAGGATCAGGTACGGGCGTCCCTCCCAGAGCCCGATGTTCTCGACGTCGGTGCGGGACGGCCGCGGCTCCGTCTCGGGGTGCGAGTGGAAGACGGCGAGCTCGAAGCCCTCGTCCTCGAGGAAGAAGTCGGCCGGATCGCGGGGACGCAGCTCGAACCGGTACGGGCTCTCGAGCGCGTTGTCCGCCGGCAGGTAGCGCTCGGCGGTCCCCTCGCGGAAGGCGACGAGCCCGCAGGCCTCGTTCGGCGCCTCGGCCCGCGCGTGCGCGAGGAGCTCGGCGCGGATCGCCTCCGGGACTACCACCAGACCGCGTGCTCCATCGCCCGCTCGACGTCCTCCGCCTCCCAGAGCGGCGCGGACAGGTACTTCCAGCCGGCGTCGGCGAAGATCGCCACGACGACCCCCCCGTCCAGGTGCTCCGCGACGTTCCGGGCGACATGGAGCACGCCGCCGGACGACACCCCGGCGAAGATCGCCTCGTTCTCCAGCAGCGCCCGCATGCCGGCGACGGAGTCGGCGTTCGAGACGAGGATCTTGCGGTCGAGCTGGGACACGTCCAGCACGGGCGGCACGTAGCCGTCCTCGAGCGAGCGGAGGCCCATGACCGGATCCCCAGGGATCGGCTCCGCTGCGGCGACGACGACGTCCGGGAACTTCTCGCGGAGCCGGCGCCCCACGCCCATCAGCGTTCCGCCGGTCCCGAGGCCGGCGACCACCGCGTCCACGCGGTCGAGCTCGGCCGCGATCTCCGCGCCGGTCCCCTCGTAGTGCGTCCGCGGGTTCGCCTCGTTCGCGTACTGGAACGGGAGGAAGTAGCGCGACTCGCGCTCGGCCAGCTCGAGCGCGAGCCGGACGGCGCCGTTCGAGCCCTCGGCTCCGGGCGAGAGGATGATCTGGGCGCCGTACAGCCGGAGCAGCTTCAGCCGCTCCTCGGTGACGTTCTCGGGCACCACGCACGTCAGCCGGTAGCCCTTCAGCCGGGCGACCATCGCGAGCGAGATGCCTGTGTTGCCGCTCGTCGGCTCCAGGAGCTCGCGCCCGGGCTCGAGCTCGCCGGCCTCCTCGGCCGCCTCGATCATCGCCTTCGCGACGCGGTCCTTGATCGAGCCCGTCGGGTTCTGGCCCTCGAGCTTCGCGTACAGCCGGATGCCGGGCTTCGGCGAGAGCCGCTGGAGCTCGACGAGCGGCGTGTTCCCGACGAGCTCGAGAACCGACTTACCAACCACCGGCCATGGCCGGTAGGAGGATCACGGTCGAGCCTTCGGAGACCGCCGTCTCGAGCCCTTCGCGGGTCCGGACGTCCTCGCCCTCCACGTAGACGTTCACGAACCGGGCCAGCTCTCCGTCGTGGTAGATCCGCGCGCGAAGAGCCGGAAAGCGGCCCGCGAGGTCGTCGAGCAGGTCGCGCACCGTCGTGCCGCTCGCCTCGACCGTCGCCGCGCCGGCGGTCTCGGCCCGCAGCGTGGGAGGGATTCGCACCGTCGTCACGCGCAGAACTCGACGTAGTCGATGTACTCGGTGATCGTCGGGTTGTCCCCGCAGACCGGGCAGTTCGGGTCGCGCCGCACCCGCACCTCGTCGAGCCGCGCGGCGAGCGCGTCGAAGAGGAGCAGGCGGCCGATCGCCGGCTCGCCGATACCGAGCGCGAGCTTCAGCGCCTCGTTCGCCTGCAGCGATCCGATCACGCCGGGCAGCACGCCGAGCACGCCGCCCTCGGCGCAGCTGGGGGCCAGCTCCGGCGGCGGGGGCTGCGGGAAGAGGCAGCGGTAGCACGGGCCCTCGTGGGGCTTGAAGACGGTGACCTGCCCCTCGAAGCGGAAGATCGAGCCGTGGACGAGGGGGATGTCGTGCCAGACCGACGCGTCGTTCAGCAGGTAGCGCGTCGGGAAGTTGTCGGCGCCGTCGACGATCAGGTCCCAGTCCTCCGAGAGGATCCGGTCGACGTTCTCGGACGTGAGCCGCTCCTCGTAGGTAACCACCTCGACGTCCGGATTGAGCTCCTCGAGCGCCTTCCTGGCGGAGCGGGCCTTCCGCTCGCCGAGATCGGCGGTCGAGTGCAGCACCTGCCGCTGGAGGTTCGAGGAGTCGACCACGTCGTCGTCGACGATCCCGATCCGGCCGACGCCGGCCGCGGCCAGGTAGAGGGCGGACGGTGAGCCGAGGCCTCCGGCGCCGATCAGCAGGATGCTGGTCTCCAGCAGGCGGGCCTGTCCCTCCTCACCGACCTCGGGGATCAGCAGGTGCCGGCTGTAGCGCTCGCGCTTCTCCTCGTCCAGCCGGCTCTCGGACTCGACCGGAAAGCCGAGCTCCCGCCAGGCGACGATGCCGCCCGCCATCGAGACGGCGTCCCCGTAGCCGAGTGCGTCGATCGCCGGGAGCACGCGGAGCGAGCGGTTCCCGGTCGCGCAGTAGGTGATCAGCGGGCCGGCGCGATCCGGAAGGAGCTCGGGGAGCCGGGCCTCGAGCTGCGACATCGGCACGTGAAGCGCGCCGGGAATGTGCCCGACCTTCCACTCCTCGTCGCTGCGCACGTCCACGAGGACGGCGTCGCTCTGCCGCGCCGCGCGGGCGTCGATTTCGCGGATCTGGTCCCTGGTCGCCATGCCGTTGAGGATAGCCGGGCGCCGTCGGGCTACCGTGACGCGCGATGACCCGCCGGGCACGAACGATTCTCGTCGTCGCCGTCGCTCTCGCAGCGGCGGCAGGCGTGGCGGGCGGTGCTGCCTTCTTCGGAGGCGACGACGGGCCGGAGGCGGTGCGGCCCGAGGGCGTCCCGCCCGTGCTCGTCGACCTCGGCGTCCGGACGGATCCGGAGGCGCAGCTGCTCCGTCGCGCGGCGGGAATGCACGCGCACGGCCGCCGCGCGAGCGCCCGGGCGGAGTTCGTCCGCGGACGTTCCCTGCAGGCGGAAGCCGGCGAGGCGATCGCCGCCTGGCCCGACGGGACGCTGAAGCGGCTGGAGGAGCTCGCCACGCTGCATCCGCGGAGCGGGGCCGTCCTCTTCCACCTCGGTCTCGCCCGCTTCTGGAGCGGCGACACGAACGGCGCGGTCGAAGCCTGGCGGGCGACGCGGACGCAGGCGCCGGACACCGCGTTCGCTGTCCGCGCCTCCGATCTCCTCTTCAGGGGCTTCCCGCCCGGGTTGCCGACGTTCGTGCCGGGCTTCCGGGGACCGGAGGAGGTGCGAGCGATGGAGTCGCCCGAGCAGCTCGTCGCGCTGAGGCGGATGGCCCGCCGCCCGGATGCGCGGGCGAAGCTCCTCTACGGCGTGGCGCTCCAGCGGCTCGACCGCCCCGTCTCGGCGCGTCGCGAGTTCTCGGCCGCCGCCAAGCTCGCGCCGGCCAGCATCGACGCTCTCGTCGCGGACGCGATCGGGCGCTTCGACAAGGAGCACCCCGAACGGGCGTTCTCGCGGATGGGGCCGCTCACCAGGAAGTTCCCGCGCGCCGGCACCGTCCGCTTCCATCTCGGGCTCATGCTCCTGTGGCTGGGCGACCTGGAGGAGGCAAAACGCCAGCTCACGCGGGCAATCCGGCTCGGACCGCCTCATTCCGGGGAAGCAAAACGGCTTCTGGAACGTCTAGAAGACGTACAGGAACGGTAAGCAACAATAGGACCGACAAACCGCAAAATGGGCCGGTCGGCCTATGGCGGTGGGACAGGTCCTTTGGAAGGATGCGCGATGTTCGACCAGGTTTTCGGGGAGTAGCGCCACCCGGACGACGAGAGGGGAGCCGGTGGAGCAGGTCCGAACCGCGGAAGTACGACCCGCCGAGGGGATTTTCGAAACGCTGATCGCGAGCGCCCAGGAGTCCGGGCGGCTGGGGTCCGACGAGCTGGCCGTCGCGGTCGACGAGCTCGAGCTCGAGCCAGCCCAGGTGGACGAGCTCTACGGCAAGCTCGACGAGCTGCACATCGAGATCGTCGACCCGGCCGAGGAGGAGCAGGAGTCCGAGGTCGACGAGCGGGAGGTCTCGACAGAGGCGCTCCAGCTCTTCCTCAAGGACATCGGCAAGGTCGACCTGCTGACCGCGGCGCAGGAGATCGAGCTCGCGAAGCGGATCGAGCGCGGCGACCACCAGGCGAAGCAGGACATGGTCGCGGCGAACCTCCGCCTGGTCGTGTCGATCGCGAAGCGCTATCGCAACCAGGGCCTGCCGTTCCTCGATCTCATCCAGGAGGGGACGATCGGCCTCGTCCGCGCGGCGGAGAAGTTCGACCACCGCAAGGGGTTCAAGTTCTCCACCTACGCGACCTGGTGGATCCGGCAGGCCGTGGCGCGCGCGCTCGCCGACAAGGCGCGGACGATCCGGATGCCCGTCCACGTCGTCGAGAAGCTGAACAAGATCCTGCGCACCGAGCGCAAGCTGCGGGCCGAGCGGGGTCGGGAGCCGAGCTCGCAGGAGATCGCGGTGGAGCTCGACCTGACCGTCGACGAGGTCGACCAGATCCGGCGCAGCGCGCAGACGCCGGTCTCGCTCGAGAAGCCCGTCGGCGACGACGAGGAGTCCGAGTTCGGCCATTTCATCACCGACGAGCTGGCGCCGCAGCCGGAGGAGGTCGCCGAGGACGTGCTCCGCAAGGAGGCGCTCGTGAAGATCCTCGGGACGCTGTCCGAGCGCGAGCGGCGCGTGCTGGAGCTGCGGTACGGGCTGAACGGCGAGCAGCCGCGGACACTCGACGAGGTCGGACGCACGTTCCAGGTCACGCGGGAGCGCATCCGGCAGATCGAGAACCAGAGCCTGAAGAAGCTCCGGGCGCTGGCCGACAGCCAGAAGCTCAGGGTCGCCTAGCCCGTAGACTCGGCCGCCGTGGCCGAGCTGGATTCCAGGTGGATGGAGGAGCTGTCCGAGCTCCTGCGCATCCCGTCGATCAGCGCGGACCCCGAGCGGGCCGGCGACGTGCGCCGGGCGGCCGAGTGGGTCGCGGACGCCGTGCGGCGGATGGGCGGCGAGGCCGAGCTCGTCGAGACGCCGACCTTTCCGCTCGTCGTCGGTGAGGTTCGCGCGTCGGCGGGCGGGGAGGGCGCGCCGACCGTCCTCTGCTACGGGCACTTCGACGTCCAGCCGCCGGCGCCGCTCGACGCGTGGGAGAGCGATCCGTTCGAGCCGGAGGTGCGGGACGGCTGGCTCTACGGGCGCGGGACGGCCGACGACAAGGGCCAGCTCTGGGCGCTGCTGAAGGCGACCGAGGAGCTGGCGGGGGGCGGGGACCTGTCTGTAAACGTGCGGTTCGTCTGCGACGGGGAGGAGGAGACCGGCGGCCACCAGGTCGTCGACTTCATCGAGGCGGACGAGCGTGGAGCCGCCGCGGCGGTCATCTTCGACTCGGCGATGCTGAGGCCCGGCGCGCCCGTCTTCCACGTGGCCACGCGCGGGCTCGTCTACTTCCACGTCCGTCTGCGGACGGGCGAGCGGGATCTCCACTCAGGTGTCTTCGGCGGGGCCGCTTTGAGCGCGACGGAGGCGCTGATGGAGGCGCTGCGCGGTGTCCTTCCCGGCGAGAACGGGCTCCTGCCGGAGCCGCTCCGCACGGGTCTGGTGGCGCCGTCGGACGAGGAGGTGGGGGCGTGGCGCGAGCTGGCCCCGGGCGACCGGCTTCTGGCCGAGGGCGGCGCGCGGCCGTCTGATGGCTCCGCGGCCGAGGACTTCTACGCGCGGACGTGGGGAGAGCCCGCCGTGACCGTCAACGGAATTGTCGGCGGCGAGCCCAACCTCCAGAAGACGGTGCTGCCTGTCTTGGCCGAGGCGAACGTGTCGATCCGGCTGGCGCCCGGCCAGGATCCGGACGCGATCGCGCCCGTTTTCGAGCGGCTGCTTCGCGAAGCGGCGCCGGAGGGAGCCGACGTCGAGGTGGAGCGCTGGTCGAGCGCCCGAGCCGGACTGATCCCGCCGGACGCGCCGGCGATCCGGCTGGCCCAGGATGCGTTCGAACGCGTCGTCGGGGCGAGGCCGCTGCTGATTCGCGTCGGCGGGACGCTGCCGATCGTCCCCGCGCTGGCGGACAAAGGGATCCCGACCATCATCACGGGCTTCGACCTGCCGGAGGGAAACATCCACTCGCCGAACGAGCGGCTGCTCGTCGAGCACATCCCCCTCGCGGTCGAGGCGGGCAAGGAGCTTCTCCGCGGCTTCGCCGCGCTTCCCACGAGGACCTGAGGGACGAGTCCTGCCCAGCCGGCTGAGTCGGGCCGTATCAAGGGGTCTGACCCCACGCGGCGCCGGCGGGGCGCGAAGATGGCCCGATCTTCCAGGGTCTCACCGGCGTTCGCGCCTGGGGTCTGACCCCTGGCGGCGCATGCGGGCGAGCCCTAGATCGCCGTCGGATGCCGCGGTTCGTAGAGGAGCAGCTCGACGCCGCCGGGCAGGCGCATCTTGACCGTGATCCCGAACCCCTCGTCCTGTGGCTCGCCCCCGAACTCGATGCCTCTCGCGCGAAGGTCGGCGATCGTCGCTTCGAGGTCGTCGCACATCAGGCAGACCTCGTGCATCGGCCGATCACCCGGATGGACAGCGAGCTCGGCCGGCGGGAGCGCGAAGATCAGCCAGCCGTCGCCGGCGTCCACGTGCTCCCAGCCGAACACGTCGCGCAAGACGGCGCGGGCGGCGTCCGGCTCGGAGCTGTAGACGAGCGCGTGGAAGCCGGTGATCCCCAACTGCGCCGGATCCTAGTGATCCCAGGGCGGCGGGTTGTGGGTCCACCGGCCGCCGACCATCGTTGCCACGACCGCGACATCCGAGAGCTCCTCGGGTGGGAGCTCGAACGGGTCGCGGTCGAGGACGACCAGATCCGCGAGGAAGCCCGGGACGAGCTTGCCGCGCCGGTGCTCGTCGTACGAGAGCCACGCCGGCGTGACGCACGTCGCCTGGAACGCCTGCTCCACGGTCAGAGCCTGCTCCGGGTGCCACGGCGGCCGGTCGTCGAGTGTGCGCAGGGCGCCTGCCCGGATCCCGGCGAGCGGGTCGAGCTCCTCGATCGGCGCGTCGGAGCCGTTCGCCACCACGGCGCCCGAGTCCAGGAGCGAGCGATACGCGTATGCGCCCTTCGTCTTGCCTGCCCAGTATCTGTCGGCCAGGTCACGGTCGGACGGGGCATGGCTGAACTGCACCGAGGCGGCGACGCCGATCTCGGCGAACCGCGGAACATCCTCCGGCGCCAGGACTTGCGCATGCTCGATCCGGTGCCGAAGGCCGAGCGGCGCCCACGCATCCCGTGTCTCCTCGAAGGCGTCGAGTGCCTCCCGGTTGGCCAGGTCGCCGATCGCGTGGACGGCGACCGGCCAGCCCGCAGGCGCGGCTCGCCGCAGGATCTCCACCAGCGTCTCTTTGCTCGTGATCTGCACGCCGGTGCCGTCGAGCATCCGCGCAGTCTGGGAGCCGAGCGTCCCGTCCATGAACGCCTTCAGGTAGCCCAGCCGCAGCATCGCGTCGCCGAACCTGCTCCGCAGCCCGATTTCCGCAAGCCGGTCGACCTGCTCGGCAGGCGCGGACTGCCAGACGCGGAGCGAGAGCGCTCCTTCGTCGGCAAGCCGCTGCCAGAAGCGGAGCGCGCCGATCCAGCCGTCCTTGTCGTGGACAGCAGTCACTCCGCGGGACGCCGCGACGCGAAGCCCCTCCTGCATCCCCTCGACGTACTCGTCCTCCGCGATCTCGACGTGGCGGTCTCGGAACCGCCAGCACGCCTCCTCACGCAGGATCCCGGTCGGCTCGCCCGAGACGTCCCGCTCCACGACGCCGCCGTCGACCTCCAGATCGCCGTCCGCCCGCGCGAGCGCCGCGGAGTTGAGCCAGAGCGAGTGCGAGTCGTGGGCCAGGAGCGCCACCGGTACCTCACCGGCCACCGCGTCGAGCGCCTCGCGCGTCGGCCGCTCCGGCCACCCCGCGTCGCGCCAGCCGCGGCCCCGCAGCCACCCGCCTGCGCGCACCGATCCGAGGCCGTCACGCACGCGCGCGACGGCCTCCTCGACCGACGAGACACCCTCCAGCCGCACCTCCCCGCGGGCGAGCGCCCAGGTCGGGAAGTGGACGTGCGCATCCGAGAAGCCCGGGACGACACAGCGTCCGCCGAGGTCCACGCGGTCGGGGCTCGGCAGCGCGTCCTCGTGCGTCCCGACGCCGCCGGCGATCCGGTCTCCCGCGATCGCGAGCGCGGAGGCGGTCGGCAAGGCCTGGTCGAGAGTCCGCACGACGCCCCGCTCGAGGATCATCGCGGGACAATCTAGTTTCCGATCGACCGTCAACAGGTAAGGAGCCGCCATGCCGATCGACCACACAGCGATGAACGTCACCGACCTGGACCGCAGCAGGACCTTCTACACGGAGGCGCTGAAGCCGCTGGGCTACTCCCTCATGTTCGAGGTCGGCGACTTCCTCGGGTTCGGAGACGGGCAGATGCCGAACCTCGGCGTCGTCCGGCGAGACCCGGTCGGCGGAGGCCACGTCGCCTTCTCCGCGCCCGACCGCGCCACGGTCGATGCCTTCCACGAAGCGGCTCTGGCCGCCGGCGGGACGGACAACGGCGAGCCGGGCCTGCGCGAGCACTACCACCCGACGTATTACGCCGCGTACGTCCGCGATCTCGACGGCAACAACCTCGAAGCCGTCTGCCACACGTCGGAATGAGCCACGGCGGTCCGTCCTTCTGGATCGGCACGACGCCGGCGACGGACTACCCGGCGCTTACCGACGAGATCTCGGTCGACGTCGCCGTCGTCGGCGCCGGCATCACGGGCATCACGGCCGCGGTCCTCCTCAAGCGTGCCGGCAAGACGGTTGCCCTCCTCGACTCGAAGGAGATCGTCCACGGCGCGACCGGCTATACGACCGCGAAGGTCACCTCCGGTCACGGGCTCGGCTACACGAAAATCCGCAAGGCGTTCGGCGAGGGCGGCACGCGGATCTACGCCGAGGCGAACCAGGCGGCGCTCGAGCGGATCGCGCAATTCGTCGAGGAAGACGGGATCGACTGCGACTTCGAGCGCAAGGACAACTATGTCTACGCCGACGATGAGCAGCAGGCCGAGCAGGTGAAGCAGGAGGTCGAAGTGGAGCGGGCGGCCGGCCTCCCGGCGTCGCTCGTCCGCGACACGCCGCTGCCGTACCCCGTCACCGCCGCCCTCCGGCTGGAGAACCAGGCGCAGTTCCACCCGCGCAAGTACCTCCTGGCGCTCGCGGAGACGATCCCGGGCGACGGCAGCCACGTCTTCGAGGGCTCGCGCGTGCACTCCGTCAAGCACGGCGAGCCGTGCGAGGTGATCGCGGAGCAGGGCAGCGTGCGCGCCGGAGACGTCGTCGTCGCGACGCACCTCCCGATCCTCGACCGCGGCCTGTTCTTCACGAAGGCCTATCCGCACCTGAGCTACGCGCTCTGCGCGCCGATCGAGCCCGCGGCTGCGCCTGACGGGATGTTCATCAACGCCGGGACGCCGACGCGATCAGTCCGGACGCTCCGCGACGGCGACCGCATCGTCCTCAACGTGGGCGGCAACGGCCACAAGCTGGGGGAGGAGGACGACACACCGCGCCGGTACGAGGAGCTCGAGGCGTTCCTTCGCGAGCACTGGCCGGACGCCGGCGAGGTCGCGTACCGCTGGTCGACGCACGACTACATGCCGCACGACCAGGTGCCGTACGTCGGCCGCGTCGCGCGCACGACGCCGCACGCCTACGCGGCGACCGGCTTCAACAAGTGGGGGATGACGAACGGGACCGCCGCGGCGACGATGATTGCCGACTCGATCCTGGGCCGCGCGAATCCCTGGCTCGAGCTGTTCGACGCCAAGCGGCTGCCGCCGCGCTCGGCGCTGGGCCGCTTCCTCAAGGAGAACGCGAGCGCCGGCCTCCACTTCTTCGCCGACCGCGTGCGGCCGGGAGACAGGGCCTCGGTGGACGAGGTCGGGCCGGGCGAGGGGGCGGTCGTCGGACGGGTGCGGAAGACGGCCGTCTACCGCGACGACGACGGCGCCGTGCACGAGCTCTCACCGGTCTGCCGGCACCTCTACTGCCTCGTGGCCTGGAACCCGGCCGAGCGGACCTGGGACTGCCCGTGCCACGGCTCGCGCTATGCGGCCGACGGGCGGGTCATCGAGGGGCCGACGACCAAGGACCTGAAGCCGCGCTAGTCGCGCGTCAGGAAGGCGACGCGGCCCTGCTCGCCCGCCGCCCAGCAGGCATGCCCGCCGGCGCACTCGACAGTGTCGAAGCTGCCCTCGTCGAAGCCGCGCCAGGTGCGGCCTCCGTCGGTGGAGACGTCGCTTCCGCTCGGGCCGACCGTGATGACGTCGCGCCCTGTCACCCAGTGTGCTCCTGACCGGTACTCGTCCGGCGCGTCCGCGTTCAGCTGCCAGGTCTCGCCGCCGTCGCGCGTCGACGCGAGCGCGTCGGGCGACGCCGTCGGTGCCAGGAAGTCGCCGCCGGCAGCGATGCCGTGCCGCGGGTCGCGGAAGGCCAAGGCGAAGATCCCGGCGCTGGGACCACTTCGAACCGGCGTGTTGGCGACCGTCCACGTCTGCCCGCGGTCGCCGGAATGGAAGACCCGCGCGACGGCGTCCCCACCGGTCGCGAACCAGGCGTCCCGACCGCCCGCGGTCGTGATGCACTGGCCGCTCGCGGCAAACGCGAACTCGGCCGGAAGCGCAGGCGGCATGTCGGCGTTCACGATGTGCCAGCTCCGCCCGCCGTCGTTGGTGGCGAGGATCCGAAACCGTCCGTTGACCGGATCGGAGACCGCCAGGCCGCGGTTCTTGTCGAAGAAGGCCATGCAGTCGTAGAAGGCGGTGGGCTCGGTGTTCTGGAAGGTCAGCGTCCAGGTCTGCCCGCCGTTCGTCGTGCGGTACATCCGAAAAGCGTCGGGCGTCCCGCCGATGGACATGATCACCGCGGTGTTCGCATCGAACGCCTCGATGTCCCGGAACTGGAGCCCCTGCGTTCCGGGTGGGCCCACCGACTGCCAGGTAGCACCCTTGTCCGTCGTTCGTAGGACCTTGCCCTCGCCGCCCGCTTGCCAGCCGCTGACCCAGGCAGTGCGCTCGCTGACGGCGGAGACGCCGCGGAACCTCCAGGTCGGGTCGGTCGGCGTGGGCGTCAGCTGCCAGCCGTACTCAGGGGCGCCCTGAGCAAAGGCCATCGACGTAGCGACGAGGCTCGAGACGGCGACGAGGACGGCAATCCGCTTCGCCATGGCGGGACCGTAACACGATCAGCAGGGACCGTCGACGATTTCTGCCGCGGGCCCGCGCTTGCTGAACACGGGACTCCCGGTCGTGCTCTCGACGCAGTACGTACGGTCGTCCGCCGAGGCGACCCGAACGCCGGCGATGCTCGAGTCGTACACCGAGCGGAGCTTCCTCAGTGAGACGCCCGTGTAGGTTCCGTTGTCCGCGTAGTAGGCCTCCATCGCGGGAATCGCGCTGCGGACGGCCGCCTGTGCCTCGCCGGCGCCCGGCGTCGAGCCGACGCCGCCGAGGGGCATGGCCCCTCCGCAGCCGGCGAGGGCGAGCGAGACGATCGAGATCAGAGCGGCGCGGCGCATCCCCCATCCATCGGCCGAGGGGGCGCGGAAACTTAGACTTCCGCCGTGGCGACGGAGCCGCTCACCGAGGAACAGCGGGAGATCCGCGACCTGATCCGCGAGCTCGCGCGCGAGCGGATCGCGCCGCGCGCGGCCGAGATCGACAAGTCGGCCGAGTTCCCGTGGGACGTCGTCGAGCTCTTCCGCGAGCACGGGATCTTCGGCGTCCTCCACGACGAGGAGTACGGCGGCCTCGGCGCCTCGGCGCTCATGACGCTCGTCGCGATCGAGGAGGTCTCGAAGGTCTGCGCCACGAGCGGCCTCGTCATCGCCGTCCAGGAGCTCGGCTCCCTCGGGCTCAAGCTGGCC
>DASVEW010000076.1:0-3483 GCA_036380355.1 Gaiellaceae bacterium
CGCCACCACCTCGGCGGCGTTCTCGATCATCGCCCGCTTCACGTACGACTCCTCGAGGTCCATCACGGTGATCCCGACCTCGGGATGGAGGCTGCAGACGCCGAGGACGAGCAGGTCTGCCCGGACCGAGTGCAGTGCTTCCACAGTCGCGGCGCCGACGACCGCCTGAGCGTCCTTCGCAAGCGTCCCGCCGAGCATCGTGACCTCGACGGCCGGATGCTCGGCGAGCGCCACGGCGATCGGAGGGCTGTTCGTGATCACGGTCGCGTCGAGCTCCGGCGGTAGGCGGCGCGCAACCTCGAGCGTCGTCGTCCCGGCGTCGAGGAGGATCACCTGTCCCTGACGCAGCAGGCCGCTCGTCGCGCGGGCGATCGCCTCCTTGGCTTCCGGAGCCTGCTCGCGCCTGACGGCATAGGGCCGCGCCCCGACGGCGGCCGGAAGCGCCCCGCCGTGGACGCGCCTGAGAAGCCCTGCATCGGCGAGGTCCCGCAGGTCGCGCCGAACGGTGTCCGGGGAGACGGCGAGCTCGGCGCTCAGGTCGGCCGCGACGACCTTGCCGTCACGCTGGAGGCGCTCGAGGATGAGATCGCGTCGCTCCTCGGTGAGCATGGCGCCCATTCAAGCACAAACCCGCAAGGTCGTGCAGAACGCCGCAGAATCGTGAAGCCGGGGTCAGGCCTCCTCGAGGTGCGGCAGCACCCGCACCGTGCCGACGGTGTCGCTCGAGTGCGACTCGGCAACGACGTCGGAGAGCAGCGTCCCGAGCTCCTCGCGGTTCAGCGTCTCCTTCTCGAGGAGCGCGCCGGCGACGCGGTCGAGGGCCGAGCGGTGCTTCTCGAGCAGCCGGATCGCCTCCTCGTAGGCACCGTCGGTGAGCCGCGCCTGCTCGCTGTCGCGAAGCCGCTTCGTCTCCTCCGAGAGCGCGTAGTTGTCGGCCCGCATCGTGCGGGAGACCACGCCCTCGGACATGCCGTACTCGAACACCATCGCGCGGGCGAGCGACGTGACCTTCTCCAGATCGTTGGCCGCGCCGTTCGTGACGCGTCCAAAGACGACCTGCTCGGCGGCGCGCCCGGCGAGCCCGATCTTCATCCAGTCGATCAGCTCCTCGCGCGTGTGCAGGTAGCGATCCTCGTCGGGCAGGTGGAACGTGTAGCCGAGGGCGTCTCCACGGGCGACGATGGTCGCTTTCTGGACGGGATCGCCCATGAGGTAGGCCATGACCGCGTGGCCCGCTTCGTGGTACGCGAGGATCCGGCGCTCCTTCTCGGTGACCACACGGCGCTGCTGGAGCCCGGCGACGACGCGCTCCATCGCCGCCTCGAAGTTCGCCTGCGAGATGTCGTTCCGGTCCTCGCGCGCGGCGAAGATCGCCGCCTCGTTCGTCACGTTGGCCAGGTCCGCGCCGGTCAGGCCGGCGGTCTGGCGGGCGACGAGGTGCAGGTCGACGTCGGGTGAGAGCGGCTTGCCGCGGGTGTGGACGCCGAGGATCTCCTGGCGGCCGGCGAGGTCCGGTGAAGAGACGAGGATCTGGCGATCGAAGCGGCCGGGGCGGAGCAGGGCAGGGTCGAGGTCCCCGAGCCGGTTCGAAGCGCCCATGACGATCACCTGGCCGCCCTCGCTCTCGTTGAACCCGTCCAGCTCGACGAGGAGCTGGTTCAGCGTCTGGTCCTGCTCCCGGTTGAGCCCGCCGCCCATCCGCTTCGTGCCGACGGCGTCGAGCTCGTCGATGAAGATGATCGAGGGTGCGTCGTTCCGCGCCTGCTCGAAGAGCTTGCGGATGCGGGCGGCGCCGAGGCCCGCGAACATCTCGACGAACGCCGAGGCGCTCTGCGAGTAGAAGCTCGCGCCGGACTCGCGCGCGACCGCCTTCGCAAGCAGCGTCTTGCCGGTGCCGGGAGGGCCGTAGAGGAGGATGCCCTTCGGGACACGGGCGCCGAGACGCGAGAAGCGCTTCGGGTGGCGGAGGAAGTCGACCACCTCGCGCAGCTCCTTCTTCGCCTCGTCAAGGCCCGCCACCTCGTCCCAGGTCACCGAGCTCCGAGACGTCGGCTTCACGTGGGTGGTCTTCACCCGCGGCATCAGCGAGAGGCTGCGCCAGAGCAGGTAGATGATGAGCGCGAACATGATGATCGGGAGCCAGACGAAGGCGATGTCCCCGACCGTGCGCAGCAGTTCCCCCACGTCGAACGGCATGGACCGGCTATCGGCAGCCTGCCGCACCGGCTGTAGGGCAGACTGAGCCAGTGGCCGAGCTGCCGCTGCCGCCGCACTACGAGCCGGGCCGGGTGGGAGAGGTCTGGCGCGTGCCGTACGACGACCGGGCACGCGATGCACGCGCCTGGGCCGCCGAGCAGGGGATCCGTCCCAGCGCCGAGGACGGCCTCCGTGTCTGCCTGGTCGCCGTGGACGTCCAGAACACGTTCTGCATCCCCGGGTTCGAGCTCTTCGTCGCCGGCCGCTCGGGCACCGGCGCGGTCGACGACAACCGCCGCCTCTGCGAGTTTCTCTACCGGAACCTCGGCGCGATCACCGAGATCGTTCCGACGCTGGACACGCACAGGGCGATGCAGATCTTCCACGCGGTCTGGCTCGTCGACGAGGAGGGAAACCATCCCCAGCCGTACACGCTGGTCACGCCCGAAGACGTGGAGTCGGGCAGGTGGCGCGTGAACCCGGCGGCGGCCGAGAGCGTCGGCGTAGACGCCGACTACGCGCAGCGCCAGCTCCTGCAGTACACACGCGAGCTGGCCGCCGGCGGCAAGTACCACCTGACGATCTGGCCTTACCATGCGCTCCTCGGCGGCATCGGCCACGCGCTCGTCTCTGCCGTCGAGGAGGCGATCTTCTTCCACTCGATCGCCCGCTACAGCCAGCCGGACTTCGAGGTCAAGGGCGAGAACCCGCTGACCGAGCACTACTCGATGCTCGGGCCGGAGGTGACGACCGGGCCGGACGGCCAGACGATCGCCGGCAAGAACGATTCCCTGATCGAGGAGCTGCTCGGGTTCGACGCCGTGATCGTCGCCGGCCAGGCGAAGAGCCACTGCGTCGCCTGGACGATCGACGACCTGCTGGAAGGCGACGACGAGCGGGAGCGCGCGCTTGCTCCACGCACCTATCTGCTGGAGGACTGCACCTCGCCGGTCGTGGTCCCCGGCCTCGACTACACGGCGGAAGCGGACGCCGCCTTCGAGCGCTTTGCCGCCGCGGGCATGCACGTCGTCCGCTCGACAGAGCCGATCGAGAGCTGGCCCGGCATCCCCGCTCCCGTGGGCTAGCCGGCCACTACTCGACGAGCTCGAGCCGCTGGTTCGGCCGGTACCAGCGGCCGACCTTGGCCGCCGGACGACCGTCCGTGAGCACCACGTCGGCCGTGAAGTCGTTTTCGCCGCGGATCAGCGCCGACCCGACGCCGTAGGAGTCGACGGGCACGCCCTTCTCCTCGAACTCGCGGATCCGCTCCGCGTTCATCCCGCCGGA
>DASVEW010000077.1:0-8758 GCA_036380355.1 Gaiellaceae bacterium
CGCCGCCGGCTCGCAGTCCGCACTCGCGGACCTGACGGCGATCGAGAGCCGGCTTGCCCAGGCGCGGGCGGAGCTGGCCTCGTTCCGCGCCCGCTCAGCGGAGGTTCGCTCGCAGCGGCGGGCCGTCGGCGAGGAGCTGCGCATCGTTCGTGACTCGCTCCGCCTCTCGCAGCGGGCGCTCGCGCGGCGGCTCCAGACCCTCTACGAGGAGGGGCGTACCGACGTCCTGGCGGTCGTCCTCGGGGCCGGTTCCCTCGACGAGGCGCTGAGCGCGATCGAGACGATCGACCTCGCTGCGCGGCAGGACGAGTCTCTTCTGCGCCGGGCACGCTCCAGCTCGCGCCGGCTCACGCGGCTGAGCAGCTCCCTGGCGGCCAAGCAGCGCGAGCTCGACCAGCTCGCCGCCGTCAAGGCCGCCGCAGCCGCCTCGCTCGTCGACGCCCGCGCCGAGCGCCTGCGGACGATCGCGTCGATGCGGGCCGCCCGGACCGCGAACGTCGCCGAGATCGCCCGCCTGAACGACCGGGCGCGGACCCTTGCCTCCTTCAGGGCCGCGCCGACGACGCCTGCCTCCACGCCGGGTGCGCCGAGCCTTCCGGCCGGGCCGGCCTCGGCGGGGGTCAGGTCGCTGACGGTCCTCGCGACCGCCTACGCGCTGCGCGGACAGACCGCGAGCGGACGGCCGGTCGGCTGGGGCGTCGTCGCCGTGGACCCGTCGGTGATCCCGCTCGGCTCGCGGCTGGCGATTCCCGGCTACGGCATGGGCGTCGCGGCGGACACCGGCGGCGCGATCGTGGGGGCGAGGATCGATCTCTGGTTCCCGTCCGTCGCGCAGGCCAACGAATGGGGCTCGCGCACAGTCACGGTGACCGTCTATCCGAATTAGACAGGCGACCGGCGTGCGTCGACAGTAAGGTCATGTCCATGGCGACCGGGCCCGCCGACCAGTCCGACGCTCTCCGCGCAGAGCTGCTGCGCGTCATGCTCGTGGACGACCACGACCTGTTCCGGACGGGACTGCGCAACCTGCTCGAGGAGCAGGGCGTGCACATCGTCGCGGAGGCGCCCGACGGCAGCATCGCGCTCCAGCTCGTCCGGGAGCTGGCCCCCGACGTGGTCGTGATGGATCTGAACATGCCGGGGATGAACGGCATCGAGGCCACCCGCGAGATCACGCGCCTCGCGCCGCTGACCCGCGTCCTCGTCCTGACGATCTCCGACCAGGACGGCGACGTGATGGACGCGATCCTTGCCGGCGCCTGCGGCTACCTGATGAAGGACTCGTCGATCCAGGACCTGATGCAGGGAATCCGCGCGGCGTCAGTCGGCGAGTCCCTGATCTCGCCGCACATCGCGTCGAAGGTCCTCCAGCGGATCCGGGCGGCGAGCGTGGAGTCCGCCGGCGGCGTGGCACGGCCCGAGCTCTCGGACCGCGAGACGGAAGTGCTGCGCCTGATCGCGAACGGCAAGGACAACGCCGAGATCGCCCGGGACCTCCACATCAGCCCCAAGACGGTCAAGAACCACATCTCGAACATCCTCATGAAGCTCCAGATCGAGAACCGCATCCAGGCGGCTGTGTATGCGGTGAGGAGCGGCCTGGTCTAGGGACGCCGCTCTTCGCCGAAAGTCTCACGACTTTCGGCGACTCTTTGAAGCCGGGCGCCGCTTCGCGGCGCGCGGCCCGGCCGATCCCGGCACTTCCCCACCCAGAAGCTGCATGGCGAACGGGCAAAGCCCGTTTCGCGGCGGCTCAGGCGACCTTGACTTCGGCTGCTTCGGTTCTCAGCGAGGTGAGGAGGCCTCTCAGGGCTGCGAGGTCGCGCTTGGATCTGGCTAGGCGGCGGGCCGTTCTGGAGAGCTCTCGGGCCTGCTGCTCGCTGCTCTCGTGGTCGAGCTCGGCCGCCAGCGTTCCGATCGAGCGCTCGAGGCGCGCGCACTCTGCGTCCAGCTTGAGCGCCCAGGCATAGCCGTCGGTCAGCGTCTCCTCGAGGTGGGCGCGGCCCGGATGGCGCCCGCTCTCGAGCGCCATCAACAGGTCTTCCAGACGACCTCTGATGGATGCAAGCTGATGTGACATTGACGTCTCCCGAGTTGCTCGCCCGATTATCTTGGTTGTGCCGGTCGTTTCCTATAGGCCGACCGGCCCATCTTTCTGGTCCGTAGGACCTACAATGACCCGGTGCCGCGCCGAGTCCTCGCTGCCCTCCTCGTGTGCGCGGTGGCCGCTCTCGTCGCTGCTGCGGCTCCGGCGAAATCGACGAGGCCGGCGCTCGCGACGAAGCTCGCAAAGGCGCTGGCAGTCCCGCACGTCAACGCGAGCCAGTCGGGGGCGGCCGCGCTCGACCTCGCCTCCGGCCAGACCGTCTTTCTTCGCCATCCCAAGCTCTCGCTCGTGCCCGCCTCGAACGCGAAGCTGGCGGTGGCGTACGCGTCGCTCGCCGTCCTGGGACCGGACTACCGCATCGAAACGATCGTCTTCGGCGAAGGCCAGCTCGTGGGATCCAGCTGGAACGGCGATCTCGTCCTCAAGGGCTTCGGCGACCCGACACTGAGCGTCGCCGACCTGCGCGCACTCGCCCGCCAGATCAGGGCCTACGGCATCCGCCAGGTTACGGGCGGCATCGAGACAGACGAGTCCTTCTTCGACTCGCGCCGGACGGGCCCGGCGTGGAGGCCTCATTACTACGTCAACGAGTCGCCGCCGCTCTCGGCGCTCACCGTCGCCCGGGCGCGCTTCCGCGGCTACGTGACGCGCGATCCCGCAAGGGCAGCCGGGACCCAGTTCCGCCTGGCCTTGCGGTCGGCCGGCGTGGGCGTCAGGGGCCGGATCGAGCGCGGGGTCGCCGACCCGGTCGCCACGCAGCTTGCGTCCACGGAATCGTCGCCGCTCGCGCGAATCGTGACGTTCATGAACCGCGAGAGTGACAACTTCACCGCCGAGCTCCTGCTGAAACAGCTCGGCGCCGTCGAGGTCGGTGTCGGGACGAGCGCAGCAGGCGCGGAGTCCGTCCGGCGCGCGCTCCACGAGGCCGCGGTACCGCTCGCCGGCGTGCGGATCGTGGACGGCTCGGGGCTCTCGCCCAGGAACCGCCTCACTGCGGCGGCCGTGATCGCGATCCTCGTCGTCGCCTGGAACGATCCTGCGATCCGGCCCCACTTCGTCCGCTCGCTCGCCGTCGCCGGCGTCAACGGCACGCTCGAGCGCCGGCTCAAACGACCGCCGGCGCGTGGCGCGGTGCTGGCGAAGACCGGCACGCTGCGGGAGTCGTCGGCGCTCTCCGGCTTCGTCCGCGGGCGATGGGCATTCGCCGTGATCCAGAACGGGCGGCCGCTGTCCCAGTTCTGGGCTCGCAAGGCCCAGGACCGGTTCGCCTCGGTGCTAGCTGCGCAGTAGCGTCGAGAGGTCGGCTTCTGTCAGTAGCGGCACCCCGGAGCTTTGCGCCTTCGTGAGCTTCGACGCGCCCGGCTCCTCGCCGACGACGAGACCGGTCGTCTTCTTCGAGACGGAGCTCGTCACCTTGGCGCCGCGCGCCTCGAGCTCGGCCTGCGCCTCCTCGCGCGACCAGCGCTCGAGCGTCCCGGTGATCACGTAGGTGTGGCCGGTCAGCGGGCCTTCGGGCGGGCGGTCCTCCTCGCCGGACTCGAACCGCAGGCCGAGCTCGCGCAGCTCGACGATCAGCTGGCGGTTCGCGTCCTCGGCGAACCACTCGACGATCTTCTCCGCGCGCTCGGGGCCGAGGCCCTCGACCTCCATGATGTCCTCCTGGGCGGCCTCGGCCAGCCTGTCCACGGAGCCGAAGTGGCGGGCAAGGTTCTGCGCCGTCACCCAGCCGACGTCGGGGATGTTCAGCCCGAAGAGGACACGGCGGAAGGGGATCTGCTTCGACGCCTCGATCGAGGAGACGACGTTCGTGGCGCTGCGCTCCTGGAAGCCGTCGAGCTCGAGCAGCTGCTCCTTGGTCAGCCGGTAGAGGTCGGGCAGCGAGCGGACGAGGCCGAGGTCCCAGAGCCTGCGGACGAGCTGCTCGCCGACGCCCTCGATGTCCGCTGCGGCCATGACCCAGTTGTTCAGCGTCTCGAGGCCGCGTGAGGGGCAGGCCCGGTTCGGACAGCGGTGCATCACCTCGCCCTCCGGCCTGACGACCTCGGCGCCACACAGCGGGCAGTGCGTCGGCATCCGGAACCGCTTCGTCCCCTTGCGGTGCTCCCCGGCCGGGCCGACGATCTGCGGGATCACGTCTCCCGCGCGCTGGACGATCACGTCGTCGCCCTCGCGGATGTCCTTGCGGTTGATGTCCTCCTCGTTGTGGAGCGTCGCGCGCGAGACGGTGACGCCGCCGACCTCGACGGGCTCGAGCATCGCCCACGGGTTCAGCGCGCCCGTCCGCCCGACGCGGATCAGGATCTTGTTCAGGCGAGTCGTCGCCGTCATCGGCGCCCACTTGAAGGCACGGGCCCACCGCGGACGGTCGTGGAGCGCGCCGAGCGCCCGCTGGTGCTCGAGCGAGTCGACCTTGATCACGATCCCGTCGATCTCGTAGTCCAGCTCGATGCGCTTGCGCTCCCACTCCGCGCAGCGGGCCGCGACCTCCTCGATGGACTCGAGGCGCTCGGCGTGGGGGTTCGTGCGGAACCCCCGCTCGCGGAGCCACTCGAGCAGCTCCCATTGCGTCTCGAACTCGATGCCGTCTCTGTGGCCGGCACCGTAGACCCAGATCGAGAGCGGGCGCTCCGCGGTGATCTGCGAGTTCTTCTGGCGGAGCGATCCCGCGCCAGCGTTGCGCGGGTTCGGCGCCGTCTTCTTCCCTTCGGCGATCAGCCGCTCGTTGAAGGCGTTGAAGCCGGAGAGCGGCATGTACACCTCGCCGCGCACCTCCAGGACCTGCGGGTGGCCCTCGCCGCGGAGACGGAGTGGGATCGACGGGATCGTGCGGAGGTTCGGCGTGACGTCCTCACCCTGGCGGCCGTCCCCGCGCGTCGCCCCGCGGGACAGGATCCCGTTCTCGTAGACGAGGGAGATGGCCGAGCCGTCGATCTTCGGCTCGATCACGTACGCGAGCTCCTCTTGCGGAACGTCGAGCCGCTTGGAGGCGTCCTGGGCCCATTTCTGCAGCGCCTCGTCGGTCGTGACCTTCTCGAGCGAGCCCATCGGCGCGAGGTGCTCCACCTTCTGGAACTTTTCGGAGGGCGGGGCGCCGACCCGGTGCGTCGGCGAGCTCGGGTCGTCGAGCTCCGGGTGCTCGGCCTCGAGGGCCTTCAGCTCGTCGTAGAGGCGGTCGTATTCGGCGTCGGTGATCTCCGGGTCGTCGAGGACGTGGTAGCGATAGAGGTGGTGCTCGACCTGTCGCCTGAGCTCGGCGACGCGTTCGGCGGCCCCGGACTTGGTTCTCGTCGCCATCCGTTCGATCGTATCCACGGCGGGATTCGCGGCGATCGCGTAGAACCGTTCCCAGCAGGCGGATTGCCTCTCCCCCCGCCTGCGGAGTCCCGACGGTTGGCTGCAGACCGTTCGGGACTCTTTTTCAGCGCGAGGGACTGTCCCTCGGACGCGGCTCGCGGCGACATGGAGTTCGTGCCGAGTGTGTGTCAGTACTGCACGCGCTCGAGGTACAGGCCCCACGGCGGTGCTGTGCTGCCTGCCTCCTCGCGGCCGTGGCCTCCGGTCAGCAGCCGCTCGAGCTGCGCCGGCCGTTGCTCGACCATGGTTCCGACGAGGGTGCGGACCATGTGCCGCAGGAAGCTGTCGGCCTCGATCTCGAGCTCGAGCGCATCGCCGCGGCGGTGCCAGGCTGCCCGCTTCACGACGCGGGTGAAGACCTTGTGCTGCGTCTCCGCCGGCGTGAACGCGCGGAAGTCGTGCTCGCCCAGCAGCAGCTCCGCCGACTCGGCGAGTGCCTCCTCGTCGAGCGGGTGCGGATACCACCAGCTCCGGCGCTCCTCGAACGGCGAGCGCTCGCGGCGCCGGTAGATGCGGTAGCGATACGAGCGGGACTGCGCGGAGTGGCGCGCGTGAAAGTCGGGTGCGGCCTCCTCGACCGACACGACGGCGACGTCGGCCGGGAGCTGCGCGTTCAGCGCCTCGGCCGCTCGCTCAGCCGGAGGCCCGCCGTCGACCTCGACCGAGGCGACATTCCCGACCGCGTGGACGCCTGTATCCGTACGGCCCGCGATCGCCAGGTCGCGCCACGCCGGAAACACCCGCTCCAACCCCGCGCGAAGCTCGCCCTCCACGGTCCGCAGCTCGGGCTGGGCGGCCCACCCGTGGAAACCGGTGCCGTCGTACTCGAGTGTGAGCCTGAGACGCGTCGCTACGGCGCCGGAGCCGCGGCCTGCTCTTCGGGCTCCCGCACCGGCCGGGCGACCGGCGCCGGCGGCACGTAGTCGACGAACTCGAGATAGACCATCTCGGCGGCGTCACCCGAGCGCGGCCCGAGCCTGACGATCCGCGTGTAGCCGCCCGGCCGGTCCGCGAACCGCGGCGCGACGTCGGCGAAGAGCATGTGGACGACGTCGTTCGACCGCAGGTACGCGAGCGCCTGCCGCCGGGCGGCCAGGTCGCCGCGCCGCCCGAGCGTGATCATCTTCTCGACGATCGGCTTCACGGCCTTCGCCTTGGCGACCGTCGTCTTGATCCGGCCGTGCTCGATTAGCGAGCCGGCCAGGTTCGAGTAGAGCGCCTTGCGGTGCGCCGAGTCGCGACCGAGCTTCTTTCCGGAGCGATGGTGGCGCACCGCGGCCGTCCTAGAGAGACTCGTCGCCGCGCAGCGTCAGGCCGTGCGTGGCGAGCGTCTCCTTGACCTCTTCGATGGACTTCTTGCCGAAGTTCGGGATCGCGGCGAGCTCGCCCTCGGACTTGGTCACGAGATCGCCGATCGTCTCGATGCCGACCCGCTTCAGACAGTTGTACGAGCGGACTCCCAGCTCGAGCTCCTCGATCGGGAAGTTCTCCATCCCGTGCGCAAGCGGCGCCTCAGCGGCCGCCGTCTGTGCCGCCGCCGCCTCGCCGAAGCCCTCGATCTTCTCGATGTCCGTGAAGATCGCGAGCTGGCGGATCAGGATGTCGGCGGCCTCGCCGATCGCCTCGCGGGGATCGACCGAGCCGTCCGTCGTGACGTCGAGCGTCAGCTTGTCGTAGTCGGTGCGCTGACCGACGCGCGCGGCCTCGACGTCGTACGAGACGCGCCGAACCGGCGAGAAGAGCGAGTCGATGGGGATGACGCCGATCGTGTGCTCGGGCCCGCGGTTCAGCTCGGCCGGGACGTAGCCGCGGCCACGGCCGATCGTCATCGTCATCTCGAGCCGGCCCTTGTCGGACAGGTTCGCGATCACGAGCTCGGGGTTGAGGATCTCGAGGTCGGCCGGCGCCTCGATGTCCGCGGCGGTGACCGCGCCCGAGCCGCGCTTGTTCAGGCGGACCTCGATCTCCGGCGACTCGCCGTGGAGCCGCGCGACGAGGTTCTTCAGCGCAGAGATGATGTCGACGACGTCCTCGCGGACGCCGGGAAGCGTCGTGAACTCGTGCGCGACACCCTCGATCTTCACCGAGGTGACGGCGGCGCCCTCGAGCGACGAGAGCAGGACGCGGCGCAGCGAGTTGCCGAACGTGTGACCGAAGCCGCGGTCGAGCGGCTCGATCACGAAGACACCGCGGCGCTCGTCGACTTCCTCGTGGACGATCCGCGGGATCTGGAAATCCATCAGAGAGGTTCTTGTTGCCAAAGCGATCCTTCCGTGGTCGTTACTTCGAATAGAGCTCGACGATGAGCTGTTCCTGGACGGGCGTGTCGATCTCGCTCCGCTCCGGCAACTTGAGCACCTTGCCGGTGAGGCTCTCGTGGTCGGCCTGGAGCCACGGGGCGACGGACGCCGTGAGGTCAGTTGCGTCCCGGATCACCTGCTCGGCCGAGCTGCCGGGCGCCATCGTGATGAGGTCGTCGGGCTTGGCCTGGTAGCTCGGGATGTTCACCCGCCGGCCGTTCACGTGGAAGTGACCGTGGCGGACGAGCTGGCGGGCCTGCGCCCGCGAAGCGGCAAAGCCGAGCCGGTAGATGACGTTGTCGAGCCGGGTCTCGAGCATGCGCAGCAGGGTCTCGCCGGTGATCCCCGAGCCCTTCGCGGCCTTCGTGTAGTAGTTGCGGAACTGCTTCTCGAGCAGGCCGTAGTACCGGCGCGCCTTCTGCTTCTCGCGCAGCTGGAGCAGGTACTCGGACTGCTTGATGCGGCCGCGGCCGTGCTCGCCCGGCGGGTAGCTGCGGCGCTCGACGGAGCACTTCTCAGTGAGGCAGCGCTCGCCCTTGAGGAAGAGCTTCATGCCCTCCCGGCGGCAGGCGCGGCACTTGGGGCCCAGCGTTCTCGCCACTAGTGCGTCCTCCGGTGATGGGCCCCCGTCTGTGGGGGTCGCTGGGCCCGCCAGGCAAGGACGCAGGGAGCCTCGATGCTGGAGAGCATCGGGGCGACTGAGGACGTCGCATGGCGGAGTTCAGCGGCCGCCACAGACGATGGGTTCATTGCCGGAGGACGCACTTAAACGCGCCTCCGCTTCTTCGGGCGGACCCCGTTGTGGGCCTGCGGGGTGACGTCCTTGACGCCGAGGATCTCGAGACCTGCGGCCTGGAGCGACCGGATCGCCGTCTCGCGGCCCGAGCCCGGGCCCTTGACGAAGACCTCGACCTTCTGGAGCCCGTGCTCCATGCCCTTCCGGGCGCAGGCGTCGGCGGTCACCTGTGCGGCGAACGGCGTCGACTTGCGGGAGCCC
>DASVEW010000078.1:0-8779 GCA_036380355.1 Gaiellaceae bacterium
GCCGACGCGGTTCGCGGCTGTCGGGCGCGCGACGGCGGACGCGCTCGGAGGCGCCGACCTGGTCCCGCAGGCCTCGTCGCAGGAGGGACTGCTCGCGGAGCTCCCACGCCCGGCGGGCAGGGTGCTCTTCGCCGGCGCCGAGGCGGCCCGGCGCCTGCTCGTCGAGGAGCTGGATGCCGACTTCGTCGCGCTGTACCGGACCCGCCTGCTGGCGCCCCGTCTGCCCGATGCGGATCTCGTCGTGCTTGCCTCGCCGTCGGCCGCTCGGGCCTATGCGGCGCTCAGGAGCGGCCTGCCGGCGGTCTCGATCGGACCGGAGACGACCTCGGCGGCTACGGCGGCCGGGATCGAGGTCGTCGGGGAGGCGTCGACCCAGGACGTGAACGGTCTAGTCGACGCCGTGAGCGCGGCGACGCGTTAGCGTCCCCGGCCGTGGTGATCACGTTCCTGTCCGACTTCGGAGTCGAGGACGACTTCGCCGGCACCTGCCACGGCGTCATCAAGCGGCTCGCCCCACAGGTGGACGTCATCCACATGACGCACGGGATCCAGCCGACGAGCGTCCTGCAGGGCTCGGTCGTGCTGGCGAACACGCTCCCGTACATGCCGGTGGGAGTGCACCTCGCGATCGTCGACCCCGACGTCGGGACGCCGCGTCGCGCGCTCGTCGTCCGCACCGAGGACGGTCGCTTGCTCGTCGGGCCCGACAACGGCCTGCTCGTCCCGGCCGCGGAGGCGCTCGGCGGGATCGCCGCGGCCAACGAGATCACGAACCGCGCCTACGCGCTGGAGCCTGTCTCCGCGACCTTCCACGCCCGGGACATCTTCTCGCCGGCGGCGGCGCACCTCGCGCTCGGCCTCGACCCCGGCGATCTCGGGGACGCAGTCGAGCCGGATTCCCTGGTGCGGCTCGAGTACCCACAGCCGGAGATCGGCACCCGCCGAATCCGCGCGACGTGCCTCTACGTCGACCGCTTCGGGAACATCCAGCTCAACCTCACCGCGAGCGACGTCGAGCCGCTGGGGATCGTGCCCGGCCGTCGCGTCGAGGTCGAGCTGCCGGTCGATCGCTTCTACGCCATCGCAGCGAGGACGTTCGCCGACGCGCGGCCGGGCGACATCATCCTCTACGAGGACGCCTACCGGAACATCGCCCTCGCGATCTCCCGTGGCAACGCCGCCGACACGTTCGGCGTGCACGCCGGCACGGAGGTGCGGATACGAGCCGAGTAAGCGAGTTCCTGGGACAGAAGTTCGTGCGGCTGGCCACGAACGCCGTGGTCAGGTGGCCTGCGCTCTGGCCGCTCTTCCGCCCGCTCGTCCGCCGCCAGTTCGACCGCCTGGCACGGGTCTGGGCCGGCATGCGCCAGCCGGACACGACGGCGCCGTACGAGGCAGCGCTCGACCGGGTCGACGGCCCGGTACGGCGGGCGCTGGACGTCGGGACCGGGACCGGCTCCGGCGCCGTGGAGATCGCCAAGCGCTTCGGCGACGCCGAGGTCGTCGGCGTGGACGTCTCGCAGGCGATGCTGGCGGAGGCGCGGAGGCTGGCGCCCGGAGTCCAGTTCGTCGAAGGCGACGCTTCCAGCCTCCCGTTCGGCGACGACGAGTTCGACCTCGTCGCCCACGCCAACATGATCCCGTTCCTGGACGAGACTGCCCGCGTGCTGCGGCCGGGCGGGTGGGCCGTGTACGCGTTCTCTTCCGGCCCCGAGACGCCGATCTACGTCTCGCCGGAGCGGCTGCGGCGGGAGCTCGAGCGCCGCGGCTTCACGGACTTTGCGGAAATTGCGGCCGGCCGCGGCACCGCCGTGCTTGCCCGGCGAGGCGAAGAGGATTAACGTCCAAGCCCCTGAGACGTTCGCGGCGCGGTCGCACCGGCCCGGACGTCTCTTTTTGTGCGGTGAGCCGTCGCTAGACTGGCCGGACCGCGGCGAGGTAGCTCAGTTGGTAGAGCACACGGCTGAAAACCGTGGTGTCGCCGGTTCGATTCCGGCCCTCGCCACCTACCTAGGAGACGCTCGCAGCCTCCCGCTCCCGCTTGACGGCGGCGATCCGCTCGCTGAGCCCCTCGAGCAGCTGGCCCTTGAGCATCACGGCGTCCGCGCCCGCGGCGTCCGCGGCCCGGTGGAGCTCCGGGTCCGGGTCGCCGGTCAGGGCGATCAGGCACAGGCTGGGGTGCTCCTGGCGCAGCTGGGCGACTGCCGCGACCCCGTCCAGGCGCGGCATGTGGAGGTCGATCACGACCGCGTCCGGCGCGGCGGCGTTCACGCATTCGATGGCCTCCAGCCCGTCGAGCGCCATGCCCACCACACGGAGGCCGGGCTGCTGCTCGACGAGCGCGCGAAGCGACTCGAGGTAGCCCTCGTCGTCGTCCGCCAGCACGACGGAGATCGCACCGTCGATGTCCTGCATTCCAGCTGCCGGAACCTATCCGATTCCAAGGGAGAGCAGGGGAAGTGCTAGTCGTCCTCTATGACATCCACGGGAACCTCCCGGCGCTGGAGGCGGTGCTCGAGGACGCCGAACGCGTGGGCGGCGACCGCTACCTCCTGGGCGGTGACTACTGCACGCCGAGCCCCTGGACGCGAGAGACGCTCGCCCGGCTGCGGGCGCTGCCGGACGCGACCTGGATCCGGGGAAACGGCGAGCGCTGGCTCCGCGAGCCGCCGCTCGATCGGCCGGAGGTGATGGACGGGTACGACCTCTTCCGGGGGCAGCTGCCCGAGGACGACGTCGAGTGGCTGTACGCCCTGCCGCCGCAGGTCGAGCTGGACGGGATCCCCTACGTTCACGGCTCGCCGCTGTCGGACGTCGAGAGCTTCGCGCCGGAGCCCCAGGAGGGCGAGGAGCGGCTACTCGCCGGCGTGCGGGAGCGGACAGTCGTCTTCGGCCACAGCCACCAGCAGTTTCGCCGACCCGGGCCCGACGAAACCGATCTCGTCAACCCGGGCAGCGTCGGCATGCCGCTCGACGGCGATCCGCGCGCCGCCTGGGCGACGTGGGACGGCGACTTCGAGTTCCGCCGGACGGCGTACGACCACCAGGCGACGGCGGAGGCGTACCGGGCGCTGGGCGGCGAGCTCGGCGAGATGTTCGGAAACCGAATCCTGCGCGGATCCGACTAGGCGAGCGAAACGTCGAGCGAAACCTCGACGTTTCCTTTGAGAGCCTGGGAGACCGGGCAGTTCTCCTTCGCCTGTTCGGCCGCCTCGCGGAAGCCCTCCTCGTCCACGCCTTCGACCTCGCCGCGAATCCGCAGGCGCATCGTCGTCAAACGAAAGCCGTCGCCGACCTTGTCGAAAGTGGTCGCGGCCTCCGACTCGAGCCGGCCGGGCGGCGTTCCCGCTTGCGCGAGAACGTTCGAGAGCGCCATCAAGACGCACGTCGCGTGGGCGGCGGCGATCAGCTCCTCGGGGCTCGTGTTCTCGTCGGCCTGCTCGGCGCGGGAGCTCCACTTGACGGTCGCGTCCCGAACGGCGCCGCTTTCCGTCGAGACCTTGCCGGAGCCGCCCATCAGATCCCCCTGCCACTCGGCAGTCGCGGTGCGCTCAACCGCCATCCCCGTCCTCCTTCTCTTCGCCTGACACGGACGGCCGATAGTAGCGGCGGCCTCTCAGCTCGTCGGGCAGGTTGTCGACCTCGAAGCCGCGCGGGTCGGAGTGCGGATAGACGTAACCCTTGCCGCGCCCGAGCTTCTTCGCGCCGTAGTAGTGCGTGTCCCGCAGGGCGTCGGGCGGGCGCAGGTGGCCGTGGTCGCGGACGTCCTTTTGCGCCTCGCGAAGTGCGACGATCACGTCGTTCGACTTCGGCGCCAGGGCGAGGTAGATCGCAGCCTCGGCCAGGTTCAGCTGCGCCTCCGGGAGGCCCACGTGCTCGACCGCGTGCGCCGCCGCCACGGCGACCACGAGCGCCTGCGGGTCGGCGAGGCCGATGTCCTCGGAGGCGAGGATGACCATGCGGCGGGCGATGAAGCGCGGATCCTCACCGCCCTCGAGCATGGCGGCGAGGTAGTAGACGGACGCGTCCGGATCCGAGCCGCGCATCGACTTGATGAACGCCGAGACGAAGTCGTAGTGGGCGTCGCCGCCCTTGTCGTAGACGAGCGGGCGCTTCCGGGCCGCGTCCTCGACGTGCTCGGCCGAGAGCGCGGCGCCTTCCGCCCGGGCCGTCTGGACCGCCAGCTCGAGGATGTTGAGCGCGTTCCTGGCGTCGCCGCCGGCGCGCAGGGCGATCAGCTCGACGAGCTCGGGCTGGACCTCCGCCTCGAGCGCCGCTGTTCCCCGGCGCACGACGACGGCCAGCTCCTCCTGCGTGAGCGGCACGAGCTCGTAGATCTGTGTCCGCGAGAGGAGCGCCGAGTTGACCTCGAAATAGGGGTTCTCCGTCGTCGCGCCGATCAGGGTGAGGACGCCTTCCTCGACCGCCGGGAGGAGCGCATCCTGCTGGGCCTTGTTGAAGCGATGGATCTCGTCGAGGAAGAGGATCGTCCGCCGCGCCTGCGCGCCGAGCTCCTCGCGCGCGCCCGCGATCACCTCGCGCACCTGGGACACCGTCGCCGAGACGGCGGAGAGCTCACGGAAGACGGCGCCTGTCTGGTGGGCGACGATCCGGGCGAGCGTCGTCTTGCCGGTTCCCGGCGGTCCGTAGAGGATCATCGACGCGACCCGGTCCTGCTCGATCGCGAGCCTCAGCGCGGAGCGCTCGCCCAGGATCTGCTCCTGGCCGACGAAGTCGTCGAGCCGCTCCGGCCGGAGCCTGAGCGCGAGCGGCGCGACGTCGGGGAGACGCTCGCGCGCTGCGTCTGAGAACAGATCGCCCACTGCAGGAGAAAAGTATGCTCGGCGCGATCCACCCACCGAGGAGGCCCCATGCCATTCGAGGAGCTGAAGCAACGCCACGCAGTTGTCTGGAGCGCCGGCCCCTACCAGGGCATCACGGAGACGATTCGCGACATCCACGCGGTCGTGATCGAGCGATTGCACCCACAGCCGGGACAGCGCCTTCTCGACATCGCGACGGGGACGGGCGCCGTAGCCGAGCTCGCTGCGCAGCGCGGCGCCGAGGTTGTCGGTGTCGACATCGCTCCGGCCCTCATCGAACAGGCCAAGGAGCGGGCGGAAGGGCAGGGGCTGACGATCGACTACCGGGTGGGCGACGCCGAGGCGCTCGACCTCGACGATGGGCGCTTCGATCTGGTCACCTCGACCTGCGGAGTGATGTTCACGCCCGACCATCGCGCAGTCGCCGGGGAGCTCGCGCGTGTGACGAGATCCGGCGGCAGGATCGGTCTCGCCTGCTGGACGCCCGATTCGGGCCTCGCCCAGATGTTTGCCGTTATGCGTCCGTTCCAACCGGCGCCGCCTCCCGGCGTCGGCAACCAGTTCGACTGGGGCCGCGAGGACTACGTCCGTGACCTGCTGGGCGACGACTTCGAGCTCGAGTTCGATCGCGGGGACTCCGTGCTCGAAGCGGAGTCGGGCGAGTCGGTCTGGCAGCTGTTCTCGACGGAGTACGGGCCGACGAAGACGCTGGCCGAGTCGCTCGACGATGAGCAGCGGGAGGAGTTGCGCCGCGCGTTTGTCGATTTGCACGAGGAGTCGCGGCGCAACGGCGGGATCGCCTTCTCCCGCACCTATCTGCTCACACTGGGCACGCGCCGCTAGTGGCGACCCTGTCGCTGCGGCAGGAGGCGACCGAGCTCCTCCAGGAGCTCATCCGCGTCGACACGGTGAACCCGCCGGGGAACGAGACCCGCGCGGCGGAGCTGCTTCGCGAGTACCTCGGCGACCACGGCGTCGACTCGGAGCTCTACGCGAAGGTGCCCGAGCGCGCGAACCTCGTCGCCCGGATCCCGGGCGGCGGAACCGGCCCGCGCCTGATCCTCCTGTCCCACACGGACACCGTTCTCGCCGACCCGGCCGAGTGGGAGCTCGACCCCTGGTCCGGCGAGCTACGTGAGGGCGAGGTCTGGGGTCGCGGCGCGCTCGACATGAAGGGGCAGGTCGCGGCGAGCGCGGTTGCGATCGCCTCCCTGGCCCGCGAGGGATTCGAGCCGGGAGGCGACCTGATCTTCGCGGCCTGCGCCGACGAAGAGGTCGGCGCGGGCTTCGGCCTTCAGTGGCTCTGCCAGGCGCATCCGGACGCAGTCCGCGCCGAGTACTGCGTCAACGAGGGGGCGGGCGACCGCCTGGTCCTCGGCGGCGGCGTCTTCTACGTCTGCGCCACCGCGGAGAAGATGAGCTCGCCGTTCCGGATCAGCGTCCGCGGGCGAAGCGGGCACGCGTCGCGGCCGGGGATCGCGGACAACGCGCTCGTGAAGGCTGCGCCCATCGTCGAGCGGCTCGGCCGCTTCAAGGACGAGCCCGAGCTCGGGCCGGAGGTGGAGACCTTCCTCCGCGCGATCACCGGGCGCACGCCGACGCCGGAGCGTGCCGTCGAGGCTGCGCGGGAGGTGCACCTGCTCGCAGGCGACCTGGTCGAGCCGCTGCTCGGCACCACGCTCGCCCCGACGATGATCGTCGCCTCGCAGAAGCGCAACGTAATCCCGGCGCGCTGCGAGGTCACCGTCGACTGCCGGATCCTCCCCGGCCATACGCAGGCCGAGGTCGGGGCCCAGCTCCGCGAGTTCCTGGGCGACGCCGAGTACGAGCTCGAATGGATCGAGGCCCACGGAGGGACGCGCTCGCCCATCGAGACGCCGCTCTGGGACGTCGTCGAGTCCTTCGTCTCGGAGCTGGAGCCCGGGGCACAGGTCGTCCCGCTCCTCCTCTCCGGCTTCACCGACAGCCACTGGCTGCGCGAGGCGTTCGGCACGGTCGCCTACGGGTTCTTCCCGATGCGGACGATGGACCCGGAGCTGGCCGCGAGGCTGATCCACTCGGTGGACGAGCGGATCGACGTGGAGGATCTCGAGCTCGGCGTTCGCTTCCTGCGCCACGCGGCGGTCGAGGTCGGCTCGCTACCCTCGAACGTGTGAGCGAGAAGATCCGCCTGGGCGGCATGGCGCTGGCCAACGGGGTGCTCGTCCACGGGCCGACCGCCTGGGCGTGCGCGGTGCGGACGCCGGACGGTGCCCTGCACGTCGGGTCCGACGTGAAGCGCTTTCGCGCCGCGGAGGTCGAACGGCCGTTCCTGCGCGGGCCCGCCCGCGTGCTGGAGATCTTTGCGCTCCTGCCAGAGGTGCGGCGGCGCGTCCCCGAGGCGCGCTTTCCCTTCGAGCGCCCGGCGGTCCTCGCGGCGATGGCCGGCGGCGCGGTCTTCACCCACGCCGTCCGCAACTCGGGTCGCCTCGGCCCGGCGGCGAAGGAGCTGATCGCCGGATTCGCGTCACTCGCTCCCGCGGCGATCGCCCTGCGAGGATCCGCCCTTGCCGCCTACCACGGCGCCGAGCACATCTCGATCGGGTCCTACGAGCACGGCGAGCCGCGCACGAAGGAGCACGAGCGCTGCGGCACGCATCTCGTCGGCCCGTTGATGGTGACGATGGCCGCCGGGAACGCGCTCGCTACGAGAGCGCCGGCGCACATGCGGCCGACCGCGAGGGCGGCGGCGTCGGTCGGCGCGCTGGCGGCGGCGACCGAGGTCTTCAACTGGATGTCGAGGAATCCGGAGCGGCGGCTCTCGAAGCTGCTCGCCCGGCCGGGGCACGAGTTCCAGCGGCGGATCGCGACCGCCGAGCCGACACCCGAGCAGCTGGAGGTCGCCGAGGCGGCGCTCACCGCCTGCCTCCGCCTCGAGGAGGCCGCGGATGGCGGTCGAGACTAGGGGGAAGAGGCTTCCGCCTGAGATCTTCGACCTGCCGGTCGAGAAGATCCGCGAGGGCTACTACACCGACGAGTACTTCAACCGCACCCGCCAGGTGCTGCTCGAGGACGACCGGCATCCCCGGGTCGTCATGCAGGTGTTCCAGAAGAAGGACGCGGTCCTTGCCGGGATCGACGAGGCGATCGCCGTCCTGAAGCTCTGCGCGGACGACTGGGAAGGCCTCACGGTCCACGCGCTCTACGAGGGAGACGAGATCGTGCCCTGGGAGACCGTGATGACGATCGAGGGCGACTACACGGCGTTCGCCCACCTCGAGACGGTCTACCTCGGCGTCCTGGCGCGGCGAACGATGATCGCCACGAACGTGAAGCGGGTCGTGGAGGCGGCGAACGGCAAGCCGATCATCTTCATGCCGGCCCGGTACGACCACCACCGCGTCCAGACCGGAGACGGGTACGCCGCCTACGTCGCGGGCGCGACGATCGGCGCGCCGATCGGGATGACGACGGGCGCGAACACGTCCTGGTGGGGCGGGACGGCGATCGGCACCGTGCCTCACTCGCTGATCTCGTCCTACGGCGGGAACACGGTGCTGGCGGCGACAAAGTTCGCGGAGCACATGGATCCTGAGACGAACATCGTGGTCCTCGTGGACTTCGAGAACGACTCGGTGCGGACGTCGCTCGAGGTCGCGCGTGCGCTCCGCGACCGGCTCTGGGGCGTGAGGCTCGACACCTCGCGAACGCTCGTCGACAAGTCGCTCTGGCCGGAGATGGGCGACTTCGACCCGCGCGGCGTCAACGACCGGCTCGTCCGGAAGGTCCGCGAGGCGCTCGACCGGGACGGGTTCGAGCGGGTCAAGATCGTCGTCTCCGGCGGGATGAACGCGGAGCGGATCCGCGAGTTCGAGGAGAAGGGCGTGCCCGTCGACTCCTACGGCGTCGGGTCGGCGCTGATCCGCGGCGAAAACGACTTCACGGCCGACGTGGTGCTCACGGACGGTCGTCCGGCG
>DASVEW010000079.1:0-8584 GCA_036380355.1 Gaiellaceae bacterium
CCAGACGCCCGCGCCGTAGTGCGCCGTGACGAGCTCGTCCTTCGGAAGGCGGGAGACACCGTCGAATCCCTTCTGGATCTGCCCCGGCCCGGCGCTGCCGTTTCCACCGTTGCGGAAGACGTGGATCGTGCACGCCCGCTCAGTCCGCCCGAGCGACGCGAGGACCGGATCGAGCACGTCGGCGAGCAGACCCGGATTCGGATAGAGCCACGTCCCGAGCTTCTTCGGTGCCTGCTCGGTCGCGCCGTCGCTCTTGGCCACTCCCTTCAGCTGCCCGAGCGCCCAGAAGTGCGCGCCGCCGATCTTGCCGCTCGGCCCTTGGTTGCAGCGGGTCTCGCTCAGGCCTCCGCCCGCCTCGTCGGTGACGACGAGCACCTTGCCGTCCGCGCTCGTGTCCGACTGGTGGGAGATCGCGACGACCTGGCCGTCTTCTCCCTGCGCGGCGGTCGGTGCGTTCGGCACGGTCGCAATCAGCGTCGGCGCGCGGTTGAAGACGTCGCTGACGTCGACGATGCGCGTCGATGAGATTGCGGCGCTGTACAACCGCGTCCCGTCCGCCGAGAAAGAGACGTCGTGCGCGTCGTCGGCGACGTCGTCGAGGATGCGGCGGACGAACGTCGGTTCCGACCCACGAAGGTCGACGACCTCGACGCCCGCGAACGCCGTGTTCACCGATGCCCACTGTCCGCTCGGGTGCAGCGTGATCGTGTGCGCTCCGCCGGTAGAGACCTGGCTGAGATAGCACCCGACGAGGCTCGTCGTGAAGAGCGCGGTCTGGGGGTCGAACTGCAGCCGGACGAGGTCGAAGCCGCCCTCCTCGACCGACCCGCTCTGCACCTGCTTCTCTTTCAGGCACTCGGAAACGTGCGCGCCGACGACGAGCCAGTCGAACGCGACGACGAGCGTGTCGCCGCGCACGTGGACGTCGTTCTGCCAGCCCGGATCGAGATAGCCGCCCGCGAAGGTCGGGTGCGCCGGGTCGGTGACGTCGAAGATCCGGGTGCCGGCGCCCATCGTCCCCACGAAGGCGTAGTCGTGGACGTTGCCCGCGGCGTCCTTGCGCGACTGGAACTCGATGTCCGTCCCGACGAAGCCGCAGACGTTGGCGACGTGCGCGATGTCGTGCGCTGACCGTGGGACGAGCCCGGGTGTCGAAAGCGCCTCACACGGCAGCGAGACGTTGTGGGCGGGGTCGAGCACGCGGCCGTCCTCTGCCGAGCCGGCCGTCGCGAACAGCGTGGTCACGAGCATCGCGGCGGCCGCGAGCAGCGCGAGCTGCGCCGCGATGCGGCGGTCGATCACCGAGGTCTTCGTCATCGTCATTCCTCCCAGATCCGGACGTCATCGAAGCCGCCGCCCGCGATGCCTCCGAGGAGGACCACTCGCAGCGACGCGGCGGTCGGAAGCGTGGCGAGCGAGCCCGTCACAGACTCGAACGCACCCCCGAGGCCGCTGGCAGCGAGGCTCGTGGTCGCCACCACGTCGCCCGTCGCGGAGAGCTGCTGCAGAACGAGCGTCCCGGTCCCGGCGACGGCCGCCGAGACGCCGTACGTCGCCCCGCTGGAGACCGGAACGGGTTCGGACGTCCACGAGCCGAGCCGCCCCGCGGTGACCCCGCGGTCGCCGTCGGTCCCGGACTGCGTGTATCCGGTCTCGCCGGAGGCCGACCACGAGTCCGGCGACGACCCGCTCGAAGACTCCTCGAAGGATCCGTTGCGGACGCGGTTCCCGCGGACGACGAAGGAGCGACTGGCCTCGTTGTTCGCCTCGCTCTCCTCATCGATCCCGTTCGCGGGGTCCGCTGTGACGGTCGCCGTGTGCTCGCCGTCGCGGTGCTTCGTCGACCACGTGACCGATGCGGTCGCGCTCGCGCCGGCGGCGATGCTCGGGATCGTCCGCGTGCCGACTTCGCTCCCGTCGACGCTGAAACGCACCTCGACGTCGGAGGCGCGAACCCGCCCCACGTTGTGCACGGTCGCCGTGATCCCGACCTCCTTGTCACCGCGCACCGTCTGCGGTGAGAAGGCGATGTCGGAGGCAGCGACGGCGAGATCCGGAGCGGGCCCGTGCCACCGCAACACGTCGAGGCCGCGGCTCATGTCGCCCATGTACACGTACCCCTCGTGGTAGTGGGCAACCCAGCTCGTCGCTCCCTCCGCGATGTAGTGCCCGACCCGCCGCGGCGCGGAGGGATTGCTGTAGTCGACGACCTGGAGGCCGGCGTTGTACGAGCCGAAGAAGACGAGGTTGCCGTGCGACGTGAAGACGTGGACCGAGCACACCGGCGCAGGCATCCCGGTACCGATGAACCACTCGCTCAGCTCGGTCGCGCTCCTGAGGTCGGGCGAGAGCCGGACGGCCGTGACCCCGCCGGCGTTGCAGCCGTTGTGGAGGTCTTCGTCGGTCACGAGCATGACCCGCGGGTCGCCCTCGAGGAATTGCGCCTCGTGGTGGTAGCGAATCGGGTGGTGGCCGTCGCCGCGCTCGTGGAACCAGCGGAACAGCACGACCGGATCGCGCGGATCCGTGATGTCGATGACGAAGACGCTGCCGGTGTTCCCGGCGTCGTTCGTATACGCCCCGCCCTCCGCGAGGAGGGCGATGTCGCGCGGCCCGAGGCCCTCGACCGGATAGTCGGTATAGACGGTGATGTCGTGGGTGTGCGTGAAGACTGGCTCGGTGCCGCTCGGGTGCGGCCGGTAGTGCGGCGAGCGCTTCCAGAGCTCGACCGGGTCGTCGCGGAAGATCCGCACCGGCTTGCAGGGGTTGTCCGCCGCGTCTGGACGGCACGCGGACGCCGGTGTGCTCAGAAGCGGCGTCAGGTCGTAGATCCGGAGACCGCCGTGGAACGGGAAGCCGCCGGACGCGAGCCAGAGCTTGCGCTCGTCGACGATGTCGCCGTTGTGCGCCTCGCCGTCGACGGAGTCGATGAAGCTGTGGAGCAGAACCGGATGGGCAGCGTCGGTCGTGTCGATGAACTCGGACCGGTCCGTGCGAGTGTCGGGAGGCAGGGAGCGCGAGCTGCGGTTCGTCCCGTTCAGGACCGCGAAGCGCCTGCCGCCGTAGTCGATCGCGTCGGGGACGGAGTCGGCCCTTGCGCCGCCCGGTGTGTACTCGCCGATGAACGCAGGCGCACCGGGGTTGGAGATGTCGAAGAACTTCATGCCGACGCCGTACGAGCCGACGTACAGCCGGTCGCCCTCGACGACGACGTGCCCGCCGGTGAATCCGGTGTGGCCCATGACGTAGCTGGCGTTGTCCTTGAACGGCGAGAAGCTCATTCCGCCGACGACCGGCGTCAGCGTCTCGAGCAAGTGGCCCTTGCCGTCGTCGTGCGCGCCCGCCCCGCTCGCCGTCGCCAGCGCGAGCAGCAGGACGGCCGCACCGATCTTCAGCCTGCCCATCGTTTCCTCACTCCTCCCAGAGCCAGACGTCGTCGAACGTCGTCTTGCCGACGAGCCCGCCGACGAGCGTGATCCGGACCTGCGTCGCCCCCTGCACCGTCGTGAGGACGCCGGTCGCGGTCGCGAAGTCGCCGAGCGTGCCGGCGAGCGCGGTCGTCGTGGTCGTGAGCACGGCGCCGGTGGACGAGAGCTGCTGGACGAGCATCGTGCCGCCCGCGCCGGAAGCGTCGACCGAGACGCCGTAGGACGAGCCGGCGACGACCTCGATCGGGGCGGACGTCCACGAGCCACCGGCGTCTGCAGAGACGCTTCGCTCGCCGTCGCTGCCGCCGGAGCCGTAGTCCGTCGAACCGGAGCTCGACCATGCGTCGGGCGCCGAGCCGCTGGACGACGCCTCGAACGAGCCGTTCTGGACCTTGTTGCCGCGAACGACGACCGTCCGGCTGGCCGAGTTGTTGTCCTCGTTCCCCTCCGCTATCGCGTTTGCGGGATCGGCCGTCACGGTGATCGTCTGCTCGCCCTTCAGGTGCTTCGTGTCCCAGACGACCGAGGCCGTCCCGCTACCGCCCGCCGGGATCCCGGCGATCGTCTGGACGGCGCCGACCTGAGCGCCGTTGACCTGGAAGGTCACGGGGACGTTGGCCGCCCGTACGGCGCCAACGTTGTGGACGGTCGCCGTGATCGTGACGCGGTCGCCGCCCTTGACCTTCTCCGACGAGATCGCGATGTCGCCGGCCGTGAGCGTCAGGTCGGGCAGCGGACGTTGCCACTGCAGCGCGTTGTTCAGCACCTGGTAGCCCGTGTACGTGAGCGCGTAGTTCGCGAGCCCGAACGGGTGGTAGTACTGCTCCGACGGCATCGGCAGCAGCGCACCGATCACGCGGACGACGCCGCCGCCGAGCGGAAGCTCACCGAGCGTGACCTGGTCGGCCGTCGTGATTCCGGCGGTCCGCCCGCCGAGCCGCTCCCACTCGAGCTGGTCGACCGACCAGATCGGCGAGCCGTTGAAGTCCGCGCCGTTCGCGTCCTGGATCGCGTACCCGATCGGCACCGGCTCGTACGTCTGGTGCCGGAAGCCGGGACCCTCGGCGGCGCCGGGCTGGTTGACGTTCCGGCCCAGTGGGTGGTCGTACGTGTCGGCCCGGCCGTCGCGCGTGAAGCCGATGAAGCCCGCGTAGGCCGAGAAGTTGTTCACGAACCCCCGCCCCACGGCGTTCATGTACGCGAGGTTCTTGACCGCGCCGTCGGTGAGGACGAGGTTCCCGCCGGCCTCTGCGTAGTCGCGGAGCTTCGAGCCCCAGGCGTCGCGCTCGGCCGCCGTCCGCTCGCTCGGCAGGACCGGTGGACCGGAGTACTCGTTCGAATAGCGGACGACCAGGCGCCGTGCGCTCGTCGAGTCGACGGCGTCCCAGTTCACGATTCGCGCCCGGTAGTCGCCGGTCGGCGGCGTCAGCAGCGTCACGGTCTCGTTCCCCGTCGGCGTCGTCGACCGTCCGACCTCGAACCACTCGCCGGTGATCTGGCTCTTCCGCTCCACGTACAGGTCCCAGTCGGCGGCCTCGTCGCCGACCTCGTCCCGTGGATTCAGCGCGATCGTCACCTTCTGGTTGTTGAAGCCCGCCTCGACGCGGAAGGGCACGTCGCGGTAGCACGTCTCGGGCAGGATCGGCTGGACGCCCTCCTGATACGCGCAGGGGACGGTCCCGGTCGCCGGGCCGTCGACGGCCAGCGACTCCTGCGCCGGCCCGCTCGGGATCCCCTCGCTCCAGCCGGGCAGCGGGTCGTCGGCCACGACGAGGCTCGTGAACTGGTCGAGGTCTACCGTGCCGGCGAGGACGTCGTCGACGTTGACCGGCACGAGCTGGTTCGGCGCCATGTTCGCCGCGAGGTCACGGAAGAACTTCATGTTCGTGACCGAATAGGGCCGCTGACCGGGATCCTCCCAGGCCTTCTCGCGGGAGAAGGTGATCTCGAGGCTGGCGCTCCCGCCGGCTGCGGCCATCTGCGAGACGAGTCCGCCGGTGAGGCAGACGCGATAACGGCCCGGCAGCGGACTGTTCGCGTGCACGGCCTGGCCCGCCTGGAGGTAGATCGAGCCCTGGTTGTAGTAGCGGTTGACCTCGCCCCAACGGTCTTCCGCCCCGCCGCAGCCCGCGTCTTCCTGCGGCGTTTCCTCGTCGGGCCGGTATTGCTCGAGCACGAGCGCCGTCCCACCGATGAGGAGCCCGAGCGGATCGCCGCTGCCCGGGCCCGTTCCGCCCACGTTGACGTGGGTGATCTTGCCCTCGACGCCGCCGTTGTAGAACCCGTCGAGCGGGCCCTTGACGAGGAACTCGTGCACCGTGTTCGTCGCCGTGAAGGTGACCGTCTCACCCGGCTGCGGGTCGAGCCCTTCGCCGGGCGGCGGCGTCTCCTCGCTCCCGTCGTTGCTGAGGACGCTCGGGTTGAAGACGTATCCGACCTTCCCGGGTGCGTGGAACGTCGTGTCCTCGGTCTCCTGGAGCGTGAAGTTGACCATCCCGTAGATCAGGCTCTTGTTGCCGTCCACGTGGAGCTGCTCGAAGTCGGTCAGGTAGCACGACCCCGTCCCGCAGTTGGAGATGTGCGAGAAGCTCATCTCGTTGTCGATCCCGTCGGCGTCGAGGCCGAGCGGCGAGTCGATCCAGTCACCGAACGAGCCGGTCGTCGTGTAGCCGATCGTGTCCCAGACGGTGCCCCACTGGACGCCGTACATCCGGGGGTCGGTCCCGCCCTCCTGCGGTCGCTTCGGCGCGTCGTTCGGCTTGATGTAGGCGCTCGCCCACTCGAAGCGCTTCTCCGCGTCCCCCCAGGCACCCTTGACTGTCTCGAGAACGCGCTGGTTCTTCGAGTAGTTGCGCTCGGACGCGCCGACCATCGTGAACGAGAACGCACGGTCGACGAGCTGGCCGTGGAGGTCGATGCCGCCGTCCCACTTCGCGCGGATCTGCTTGAGGACGCGGCCGAAGGCGCGCGTCTCCGGCTCCGACCACGGCGTGTACGGCTCGAACGTATAGCCCAGCGTCGGCCAGTCGCGGTTCATGTCGACGCCGTTGCCGTTGTACCGCTGGTAGAAGCGGACGAGGTTGTCGGGGTCGCCGCGGCGCCACCCGTCCGGGTTGGCGAACACGAGGTAGATCGCCGAGCGCTTCAGCGCGTCCCCGGCGGCGACGCTCGAGCCCGGCTGGGTCTCGAGGATGGGATGCGGGACCGCTCCCTCCTGCGCGCAGTTCGTCTTGCCGTTCGCGGCCGCCGGGTTCGCGGCGACCCGCTCGCAGTAGGCCCACGTGGCGAGATCCTCGGCTGCTCGCGCCCCCGCCTCCGCGCCGGCGCGCTCGATCCCGTGGATCGCGAGCGGGAAGGCGAAGAACTTCTTGTTCGTGTCCGGCACCGATTCGTCGGTGATCCGGACGAGGTACAGCTCGGACTTGACCCGCTCGGTCGGGTGCCCCTGACGCGGCAGCCCGGCGGAGCAGTAGTCCTGGCTCGTGGACGAGCTCGAGTCGCAGGCGGTGTCGTTGCCTCCGAAGTCGCGCTCGAGCCGGTAGAACTCGACGAACTGCGGGAACAGCTGCTCGAGGTAGCTCATCCCCGCGACCATGTCGGAGTAGCTGAGGAAGTCGGTCGCCGCACAGGCTGCGTTCCCCTTCGCGAAGGGCGACCGCTGCGGCGACTGCTCCGGAGAGGGCCAGTAGGCGTGCGGATCGGTGAAGACACGGCCGCACGCGAGGTAGGTCTCGTCGCTCGTGGCGACCAGGCCTCCCTCGGTCGTGCCGGTCCCGATCAAGAGCGAAAGCGCCGCCGCAACCGCGACGGCGAGCGTGGCGGCGCGCGAGCGCCGAAGCGTCTGCCTCATCGTTCCCCCTCCGCGTCTGCTGTCCGGTGTCCGTCGAGCACGTTCATGGAGGCCCGGACGGGGCCTGGACCCCGTCCGGTCCTCCCTCCGTGACACCCGCCCGGGGGCACGGAAACCTTCGTCGTCTCCTGACTGGGTTACGACCCGTACACCCCCACGTCGTCGAAGGTGACCGTTCCCCTGGTCGCCAGATCCGTCGGCGCGAAGCCGGTCAGGACGACGCGAACCTGCATCACCAGGGGCGGGATGGTCACCGACTGCTCCAGGACGCTGAAGCCGTCGGTCTGAAGCGGGCCGGTGAGCACCTTGACCGTGTCGAGTACCTGCCCGGCCGCTCCGAGGTAGATCAGGCCGAGGCTCGGCGCCGACGACAGCCCGGAGGCCTTGACGGCCGCGGAGACGTCGTAGACCTTGCCGGCCTCGACGGCGAACGGCGCGCTCGTCCACGTCGGCGAGCCGGACAGGGCTGCGCTGCCGCCGTTCCCCGACATCTGTGCTGCGTGAGAGCCGTCCGTCCCGCCGCCGGAGCTGGACGAGGCGGTGCCGGCGCCGGTGCTCTCGGCCGACCAGGCCTCCGGCTCACCGGCCGCCGTCTGCTGCTCGAAGTCGCCGTTCTCGACATGGTTGCCGTGCACGGTGACCGTCAGCGTCGCCGCGTTGTTGCCTTCGTTCTCCTCGGCGATCGCGCCGGGCTTGTCCGCCGTGGCGCGAAGCTGGTGCTCGCCCTTGAGCTTCCTCGGGTTCCAGGCGAGCGAGACCTGAGCCGAGGCACCGGCCGCGAGCGCCGGCGTGTCGATGACGCCCAGAACGGTCGTGCCGTCGAGCAGGAACTCGGTCTTCGACGCTCCCGCCCGGCCGGGGCCGGCGTTGCTGACCGTCGCCGTGATCGTGACCGTCTTCTTGCCGGAGGTGGTCAGGTTCGTGACCTGGAGGTCGGGCCCGAGGACCGTCACCGCGACGGTGTCGGTGTCGGACAGACCGCCGGAGTCGGTCACGGTCAGCGTCGCCTCGTACGTGCCCTTCGCGTCGTAGGCGTGCGTGGCCGTCGCGCCCGGCGCCGCCGAGCCGTCGCCGAAGGCCCACTCGTAGGTGAGCGCTTCCGGCGAGTCGCGGTCGTCGAACGAGCCGGCCGCCGAGAACGTGACCGTCTCGCCGGTTCCGGCCACCTTCGGAGTCGCCGAGGCGACCGCCGTCGGTGCCGCGTTCACCTCGCCGCTCCAGTACTCGAATGCCGAGCACCCGCTGCCTGCGGAGATCGTCGCGTTCGCGGTGAGGTCGGACGGCAGCGCCTCGGTGTTGCCGGTGT
>DASVEW010000080.1:0-26994 GCA_036380355.1 Gaiellaceae bacterium
CCCCTCGACCGCCTGGTCGAGCGCGGCGTCGTCGAAGATGATGTTCGCTGCCTTGCCGCCGAGCTCCAGCGTCAGGCGCTTGCCGCTGCCGGCGAGCTCGCGCTGGATCGCCTTCCCGACCTCGGTGGAGCCGGTGAACGCGATCTTGTCGATGCCCGGATGCTTGACGAGCGCGGCGCCGGTGCTGCCGTCGCCCGTGACGATGTTGACGACGCCCGGCGGCAGCTCGGCCTGGCGGAGCACGTCGGCGAAGAGCAGCGCCGTGAGCGGCGTGGTCTCGGCCGGCTTGAGCACGACCGTGTTCCCGGCGGCGAGCGCCGGCGCGATCTTCCACGACAGCATCAGCAGCGGGAAGTTCCACGGGATGATCTGGCCGGCGACGCCGACAGGACGCGGTCGCCGGTTCGGGAATGCGTACTCGAGCTTGTCGGCCCAGCCCGCGTAGTAGAAGAAGTGCGCCGCAGCGAGCGGGAGGTCGACGTCGCGCGACTCCTTGATCGGCTTCCCGCCGTTCAGCGACTCGAGCACGGCGAACTCACGCGAGCGCTCCTGGAGGATCCGCGCGATCCGGAAGAGGTACTTCGACCGTTCGGCCGGCGAGATCGTGGACCAGCCGTTCTCGTATGCGTCGCGTGCGGCGCGGACGGCGAGGTCGACGTCCTCGGGGCCGGCCTGCGCGACCTCCGCCAGCACGTCCTCGCTGGCCGGGTCGACGGTGGGGAAGTACTCGCCGGACCTCGGCTCCACGAACTCGCCTCCGACGTAGAGGCCGTAGCGCTCCTCGATCGTGACGATGTCGCGGGACTCGGGAGCCGGCGCGTAGTCCCACCCGGACGGGACCGGGGATCTGTCTTGCTTGCGTTCGAGCTCAGTCAATCGTGAAGTAGTTCGGGCTCTGGTAGCGGCCCGTCTTCTCCTTCCGGATCTGCATCAGCACGTCGTTGAGAAGGGTGGAGGCGCCGAAGCGGTACAGGTCCGGCGTCATCCACTCGATGCCGAGCGTCTCGTAGAGCTGGACGAGGTACTGGACCGCCTGCTTGGCCTGGCGGATGCCCCCCGCGGGCTTCATCCCGACCTTGCGGCCCGTCTCCTCGAAGACGTCCCGGATCGCCTCGAGCATCACGAGCGTGACGGGAAGCGTCGCGGCCTGCGGCAGCTTCCCGGTCGAGGTCTTGATCGTGTCGGCGCCGGCCGCCATCGCGAGGAGCGACGCGCGCCGCACGTTGTCGTACGTGCCGAGCTCGCCGACCTCGAGGATCACCTTCAGCTTGGCCCCGCCGGCCGCCTCCTTCACCTGCACGATCTCGTCGTAGACCTTGGCGTACCGTCCGGAGAGGAACGCGCCGCGATCGATGACCATGTCGACCTCGTGCGCACCCATCTCGACGACGTCGCGTACCTCTGCCACCTTCAGGTGCGTCGGGCTCTGGCCGGACGGGAAGGCGGTCGCGACCGACGCCACCTTGACGCTCGACCCGCGCACCTTCTCGAGCGCGAACGGAACGAGGTTCGGGTAGACGCAGACGGCGGCGACCGAGGGAACGGTCGGGTCGGACGGGTCGGGGCGGATCGCCTTCGACGTCAGCGCCGCAATCTTTCCCGGCGTGTCCATCCCTTCCAGGGTCGTCAGATCCATCATCCGGACGGCCATGTCCAGGGCGAAGAGCTTTGCCTCCCGCTTGATCGACCGGCGGGCGAGCGCGGCGGCCCGTTCCTCGACCGCCACCTGGTCGATCGAGCCGATCCTCGGCAGCCTCGGCTCGAGGGGGAGCTCGAAACCCGACGGGAGCGCGGGGGCCTTGGCCATGGATTTGAGTGTAGCCCTCGACCCGTGGCCGAACGCCGCGCCCAATAGATTGCGGCGCTGTGAAGCGCCGTCTGCTCGGGATGCTCGACCGGCTCGGCCTCCTGCTCCCCGCCTACCGCGTGTACGAGGCGCTGCGGGCGGTGCCCGGCCGCGGCGGGTCGGCGGACGACGGGATCCCGCTGCCGCCGGCCCGTCTGCGCCTGATGGTCGCCGGGGTGCCGCAGGCCGACTGGTTCCTCGAGGGTGGGCGAGCCGCGGCCGAGTCGATTCGCGAGGCGGTGCCCGCTCCCCTCGAGTCGATGGCCTCGATCCTCGACTTCGGCTGCGGGTGCGGCCGTGTCGTCAGATGGTGGCGCGACCTGCCGGGCGAGGTGCACGGCTCCGACGTCAACGCCACGCTCGTCGAGTGGTGCCGAGCGAACCTGCCGTTCGGCACCTTCGGCGTGAACGGGCCGGCGCCGCCGCTCGGGTACGCGGACGACTTCTTCGACCTGGTCTACGCGATGTCGGTGCTCACGCACCTTCCCGTCGAGACGCAGGAGCGCTGGCTGGATGAGCTCGCGCGCGTCTCCCGCGAGTGGGTGCTGGTCAGCGTGCACGGCGAGCCGTACCGCGTCCGGCTCACGCCCGAGGAGGTGCGCCGGTTCGACGCCGGCGAGGTGGTCGTTCGCTGGGGCGTCGTCGCCGGCACGAACCTCTGCACCGCGTTCCATCCGCGCAGCGCCTTCGAGCAGCTCGTCGGGCCTCGCTTCGAGCTGGTTTCGTACGTCCCCGAGGGGGCAAAGGGCAACCGGCCGCAGGATCTGGCGCTCCTGCGGGTGCGATGAACGAGGTCCGGGTCGACAGCTGGAGCGAGCTGCAGGAGCAGCTCTTCGCGGAGGCGTGGCGTCCGGACCTCGGCCGGCACCGGTCGAACTTCGCCTTCCGCGGCCGAACGAGCGCCGCCGAGGATCTCCGCACCAGCCTGCTCCGCCTGGGCGGCGACGCGCGCAGTCTCGAGGGATATCTCCTCAGGAACTTCAGGAAGTACGCCCGCCGGGGCGACGTGCCCTCGGACTCGGTCTGGGACTGGCTCGCGCTCGGCCAGCATCACGGCCTCCCGACGCGCCTGCTCGACTGGACGTACTCGCCGTTCGTCGCGCTGCACTTCGCGACCGCGAATCTCGACGCCTACGACCGCGACGGCGTCGTCTGGGCGATGGACTACATCCGTGTCCACGAGGAGCTTCCGGACGCATTGCGCGACGTGCTCCAGGACGAGGGGGCAAACGTCTTCACGCCCGAGCTACTGGCCCGAGCGGCTCCCGACTTCCGCGCGCTCGAGGGGCTCGGCGGCGAGCCGTTCTGCCTCTTCCTCGAGCCGCCGTCGCTCGACGAGCGAATCGTCAACCAGTACGCGCTCTTCTCGCTCGTCTCCAGCCCGACCGCCGCGCTCGACGACTGGCTGTTCGGCCGCGAGGAGCTCCTTCGCAAGATCGTGGTTCCTGCGGAACTCAAGTGGGAGGTGCGCGACAAGCTCGACCAGGCCAACATCACCGAGCGCGTCCTGTTCCCGGGGCTCGACGGGCTCTCGGCCTGGCTCTCGCGCTACTACCGGCCGCGCGGCTGAGCCGTGAGACAATCGCCGCGTGCAGGACGTCGACCTCAACTACCTCGCCGTCCTCGTCGCCGCGGTGGTGCCGATGATGCTCGGGGCCCTGTGGTACTCGCCGATCCTCTTCGCCGACCGCTGGATGCGGGCGGTCGGACGGACGCGCGAGGAGCTCGGCGACGCGGCGCTCGGCTACCTGCTCTCCGCGGTCGCGGCCCTCGTGACGTCGTACGCGCTGGCCCGGATCATCCGCTGGGCCGAAGTGGACGACATCTGGAACGGCGCGCTCGTCGCGCTGCTCGTCTGGGTCGGCTTCGTCGCGACCGTCCTGGCGGTGACGACGTACTTCGGCGGGCGGCCGCGTGAGCTCTGGCTCATCAACGCCGGGTACCAGCTGGTCGCGCTCGTGCTGATGGGCGCGATTCACGGCGCCTGGGACTAGCGCTCTTCCTCGTGCGCGCGGCGGGCTGGGGCCACCCCGGGCCACCACCCACAATCGATGCTAGTCGGGAAAGGCGCGCGTGTCTGTGCCCGCCGCGAGCCGAAACCGCGCCGACCTCAGAGCCCCAGCCGCTCGAGCATGCGCTCGTCGCGTCGCCACTTCGGCCGAACCTTGACCTGGAGCTCGAGGAACACAGGATGACCGAGAACCGCCTCCACCTCGGGTCGCGCCCGGCTACCGATCTCGCGCACCATCGACCCGCCCTTGCCGACGAGGATCTGCTTCTGCGAGTCGGTCTCGACGTAAACCGCCACCCGCACGACCTTGTCCTCGATCTCCTCGACCTCGGCGGTGACCGAGTGCGGCACCTCGTCGCGCGTCAGCTGGATCGCCTTCTCGCGAACGAGCTCGGCGATCTGCTCCTCGGCGGAGAGATCGGTCCGTTGGTCCGGCGGAAAGTACGCCGGACCCTCCGGCAGCAGACCCACGAGCTCGTCGCGGAGCTCCTCCACCCCGTCCCCCGTCTTGGCGCTCACCGGGTGGAGCGCGTGAAAGTCGCCGAGCCGCGACGCGGTCTGCATCTGCGAGGCGATGTGCCCCGGCTTCAGCCGGTCGACCTTGTTCAGGGCGATCACAACCGGGACGCCGAGCTCGAACACGCGCTTCGCGATGAACCGGTCGCCGGAGCCGATCCGGTCGCGCGCATCGAGGACGAAGAGGACTGCGTCCACGTCCTCGAAGGACGCGTCGACGGTCCGCTGCATGTGCTCTGTCAGCGCGTCGCGCGGCCGCTGAAACCCCGGCAGATCCGCGAGCACGAGCTGGTAGTCGGGCCCGTTCGCGACGCCGAAGATCCGCCGCCTCGTCGTCTGCGGCTTGTCGGAGGTGATCGCGACCTTGCCGCCGGCGAGCGCGTTCACGAGCGTGGACTTGCCGACGTTCGGCCGTCCGGCGACGGCGACGAAGCCGGACTTCACAGCTCGAACGTGTCGGGCAGGAGCTCCGCGGGCGTCGTCACCGCGACGTCGCCGTTGGCCCGCCGGTAGATCACGCGGTCGATCCCGAACTCGTGGAACCACTGCCGGCAGCCGCCACAGGGCGACGCGTTCACCGCGAGCGCCTCGATCTCGCCCGGGCGCACACCGGCCGAGGCGGCCGCCCCGAGCGCAGTCTTCTCGCCGCAGACCCCGAGCGGGTACGCGGCGTTCTCGACGTTGACGCCCTCGAAGATCCGCCCGTCCCTCGTGCGCACGGCGGCCCCGACGTGGAACTTCGAGTACGGTGCGTAGGCCTTCGCCGCGACGGCGTCCGCCCGCTCCAGCAGCTCCCGGTCCGTGTCCGTCACGACCAGAAGAGCTGGAACAGGACGAGGGTGACAAGCGCACCGAGCACCCCGCCGGAGAGGACCTCGACGAAGGAGTGGAAGCCTGCCTCGATCCGCGTCTGCGCCACGAGCAAGGCCATGATGAACGTCAGGGTCGAGATCAGGAACCAGTGGGTCGAGTCGCCGAGGATGTACGTCGCCGCCATCCAGCCGGCGAACGCGATCGCGGAGTGGCCCGAGGGCAGGCCACCCCTGAGTGGCCGTCCACGCCCGGTGTAGGCCTTCGCGCCGATCACGAGGATCACGGTCAGGACGAGCGCCACGAGCGTGATCTCGGTCGGCGCGTCCCGCAGCCGGTCGATCGCACGCGAGCTCGGGTCTTTGATCCGGTCGACGAAGACGAGGTAGCCAACGGCGACGGCGTTGACCGTCGCGATCAGGACCGCACCGGCGGCGATGTCCTTGGCGAGCTTCGCGAGCGGGTCGAACGACGTCGTCGCCACGTCGATCCCCGCCTCGAGCGCCGAGTTGATCATCTCGGCGATCAGCACGAACGAGATCGCCATCAGCAGCACGACGAGCTCGAGCTTGCTGACGCCGACGATCAGCGCCCCGATCAGCACCCCGGCGGCGATCAGGAAGTGGATCCGCATGTTCCGCTGCGTGCGGAGCACGTGGATGATCCCCTCGAAGGCGAAGTTGAAGCTCTGGAGGACCGAGGGGCTGCGACCGATGTTCACGCCCGCAATGCCTCCTCTCGCTCCTCCATGGTTTCGCCGTGCTCGTAGCCGAGCAGGTGCAGCAGCCCGTGCACGAGCGGCTCGCGCCAGTCCTCGCCGACGACGTCCGGGCAGAGCACGACGTCCCCTAGCTGGCGCGGTACGCCCGCCGGAAGCTCGTCGCGCTCGTCGATCGGGAACGAGAGGACGTCCGGCGTCTCGTCCACGCCGAGGTGCTCGCGCTTCAGGGCGCGCCCTTCCTCGGCGCCGACGAACGAGAGCCCGACCTCCCCCTCGTCGATCCCCTCTGCCGCGAGCACGCGTCGGGCGAGCTCGACGGCGCCGTCCTCGTCCACGGCGACGCCGCTCCGATTCGCCACCTCGACCTCGACCACAGCAGCTATCTCCGGCGCGCCGTGCCGGTTTCCTCTGCGTGCGACTTGTAGGCCTCGACGATTCGCTGCACGAGCTTGTGGCGCACCACGTCCTCGTGGCCGAACTGGATGAACGCGATTCCCTCGATCGTGCCGAGGATGTCGTGCACCTGGATCAGCCCGGATGCCTGCTCCTTCGGAAGGTCGACCTGCGTCACGTCGCCCGTGACCACCACCTTCGAGCCGAACCCGAGACGCGTCAGGAACATCTGCATCTGCTCCGGGCTCGTGTTCTGGGCCTCGTCGAGGATGATGAACGAGTCGTTCAGCGTCCGGCCACGCATGAACGCGAGCGGCGCGACCTCGACGATCCCACGCTCCATATACGAGTTGAGCCTGTCCGCCTCGAGCATGTCGTACAGCGCGTCGTAGAGCGGCCGCAGGTACGGGTCGACCTTCGCCAGCAGGTCGCCGGGCAGGAACCCGAGCCGTTCTCCGGCTTCGACGGCGGGTCGCGTGAGGATGATCCGGTTGACCTGGCGCTCCTGCAGGGCGGCGACGGCGAGGGCCATGGCCAGGTACGTCTTGCCGGTTCCGGCCGGACCGATTCCGAACGTGACGGTGTGGTCTCGAATCGCGTCGACGTAGCGCTTCTGCATCACCGTCTTCGGGGCGATCCGCTTGCCGCGGTGGCGCCAGACGACGTCCTCGAACACCTCGCGGACGTCCTCGCCCTGGTCGATCGCACCGAGCACCGCGTCCACCGTGGAGGGACCGATCTCGTGTCCGCCCTCGACGAGCTCGACGATCTCGTCGATCACCGTCCGCACCTGCCCGACCCGGTCGTCGTCGCCCTCGATCGTCAGCTGATTCCCTCGAAGGTGGATCGCGACGCGCAGCCGGTCGCGAAGATGCTCGAGGACGCCGTCGCCGATCGAGGCCAGCTCGGCCGCGACCGTGTTGGGAACGGACAGGGTTTCCTGCACCGTCCTCAGTGTAGGTTCCGCTCGTGTCCGACCCGCTGGAGCGCCGTGCCGAGGAGCAGGCAGCGCTCGCGTTCGTCCTCGAGGAGGCGCGACGGTACCTGGAGGAGCTCGATGACTCGCTCGTGCTCCCCTCCCGGGAACGCCGCTTCGACGGCCCGCTGCCGGAGAGCGGTGACGGCGCCCTCGCGGCGCTTGCCGAGCTCGTGGCCGGTAGCGACGTCGCGACGCGGTCGTCCGGCCCACGCTTCTTCCATTTCGTCACCGGCGGCACGACGCCGGCGGCGCTCGGCGCCGACTGGCTGACGTCGCTGCTCGACCAGAACTCCTTCTCGGGGGTGAGCTCGCCCCTCGGCGTGGAGCTCGAGGAAGTCGCCGTCCGCTGGCTGCTCGACCTGTTCGACCTGCCCGAGGACTGGAGCGGCGTGCTGACGAGCGGCGCAACCATGGCGAACTTCGTCGGGCTCGCCTGCGGCCGCCGGTGGTGGGCGCTGGAACACGGTGCCGACGTGGACGAGCGAGGCTTTGCCGGCCTGCCTGCGGTCCCCGTCTTCTCGACGCCGTACCTCCATGCGAGCGCGCGCAAGGCCCTCGGGATGCTCGGTCTCGGGCGCGACACGCCGCGCCTGCTCGACCTCGACGGCCTCGAACGCGAGCTCGCCGCCCTGGGCGGCGCGCCGTCGATCGTGATCGCGAACGCCGGCGACGTGAACACCGGCGACTTCGACCCGATCGCCCGGATGGCCGATCTCGCCGAGAAGCACGGTGCCTGGCTCCACGTGGACGGCGCCTTCGGGCTCTTCGCGAGGCTGACGCCCCAGGCAGCGGCGCTCGCCGAGGGGGTCGAGAAAGCCGACTCGGTGATCGCCGACGGTCACAAGTGGCTGAACGTCCCGTACGACTGCGGCTTTGCGTTCGTCCGCGACCGCGAGCTCCTGCGCGAGCCGTTCCGGCTCACCGGCGCCTACCTCCCGAGCGACGAAGCGCCAAGCCCCGAGGCTTCGCGCCGCGCGCGATCCCTCGGCGTGTGGGCGACGCTGCGCGCCTACGGCCGCGGCGGATACCGAACGATGGTCGAACGCCACCTGGCGCTTGCCCGCAGGCTGGGCAAGCGCGTCGAGGAGCACCCCGACCTGGAGCTGCTCGCGCCGGTGAAGCTGAACATTGTCTGCTTCCGGCACAGGCCGCCGCGAATGCCGGAGGACGAGCTCGACGCCCACAACCTCGCACTCGGCCAGGACGTGCTCGCCGACGCCCGGGTCTTCTTCGGCACGACCCGCTACGAGGGCAAGGTCGCATTCCGACCGGCGATCGTGAACTGGCGCACCACCGAGCGGGACGTCGACCTCATCGCCGACGCCCTCCTCGAGCTCGGAGAACGTCGCTCGCGTGCTGCCGTGACGTGAGCGACGCGCGCGGCCGGCACGCATCCGGCACACCTGCGTGAGCCACCCGCGCGCCGGTTCTCAGTACGATCGCCGCGGGGAGGAGGCTGGGTGCGCCTTAAAGGGAAACGGCCGAACGGCACGTCCCTTCAGGCCAGCTTCTCCCTGACGAGCTGGCTGACGGCCGAGCCGTCCGCGCGCCCTGCGACCTGCGGCATGACGTCGGCCATCACACGGCCGAGATCCTGAAGGCTCGTCGCGCCGTTCTCCGCGATGGCGTCGTCCACGATCTCCTCGAGCTCCTCCTCGCTCAGCGGCTCCGGCATGAACTCCTCGAGCACCTCGAGCTCGAAGTCCTCCGCATCCGCCTGCTCCTCGCGGCCCGCGTCGCGAAAGGCCTGCTCGGCCTCGATGCGCTTCTTGCGCTCACGCTGGAGCACCTGCAGCTCCTCCTGATCGTTCAGCGGCCGCTGCAGCTCCTTCTCCGCCGACTGCAGGCTGCTCAGGATCAGCCGCAGCGCGTCGCGGCGCTCGGTGTCGCGCTCGCGCATCGCGTCCTTGAGCTCGCCCTGGATCCGCGCGATCAGGCTCATCCGGGCAAGCCTCGCATGCTCCCGCCGAGGATGTGCCAGTGAAGGTGGAAGACAGTCTGCCCCGCTCCCGGCCCGACGTTCACGACCACGCGGTAGTCCTCCAGCCCCGCCATGCGCGCCGTGTCCGCGACGAACTCGAGCATCCGCTTGGCCTCGTCCGCCGGGAACTCGCCGATCTCGCGGAAGCTGTCGACGTGACGCTCCGGGACGACAAGGAGGTGCGTGTCGGCCTGCGGATTGATGTCCCGGATCGCGACGAAGCCGTCCGTCGCGTGGACGTGGTCTCCCTCTCGCGCGAGCCTGCAGAACAGGCAATCCTCAGCCAGCGAGAATCCCCTCCTCGCTCACCGCGCGGCCGCGTACGGGGAGAAGCCCGCCGACCGGCGCCGACGGATCGACGAGCCAGGGCGAGTAGTCGTCTCCGTACCCTCGCCCCGGACGGTCGACGAGCACGACGTCGTCGCGGCCGACCTTGCTCCGCCATCGCTTCAGGCAGGCCTCGTGCGAGAGCCCGCGCAGGCGGGCGCTCCGCGCCTTCTTGACCTGCGGAGGGACCGTGTCCTCCGCGGCCGTCACCGTTCCCGGCCGCGGCGAGTACGGGAAGACGTGCACCTTCGTGATCCCCGCCTGCCGCACGACCTCGACGGTTCGCTCGAAGGCCGAGTCGTCCTCGGCGGGGAAACCGACGATCACGTCGGCGGTGAGGTTGAAGTCGGGGAGGCCGGCCAGCCGGCGGAGGTACGTCGCCGCCGTGTACCGGCGCCCCATCGCCCGCAGGACGCCGTCGTCGCCCGACTGGAGCGGCACGTGCAGGTGCCTTCCCACGACGGGCGTCTCCCGCAGCGCGGAGACCAACTCGTCGTTCACATGGTTGATCTCGATCGACGAGAGGCGGAGCCGCCCCAGCCCGGGCAGACGTCCCGCCTCCCGGATCAGCCGCGCCAGGGTGAACCCGGCGTCGCGGTCCCGGAAGCAGCCGAGGTTGATGCCGGTGAGAACGACCTCTCGGTGCCCCTGGCCGACGCGCTTCGCGATCTCGGCGAGCACGGCCGAGGCGCGGCGGCTTCGCGACGGGCCGCGCACGAGCGGGATCACGCAGAAGTTGCAGCCGAAGCTGCAGCCGTCCTGCACCTTGACGAACGCGCGGACCCGATCGAGCCGCGCGTCGTCCCGAACACAGCCGATGGCGCCGACATCGCGAGCCACAGCCTCGGCCACCTCTTCGCTGGGCCTCGCGACGACCACGACGTTCGCCGGGAGGCCGGTCATCGCCTCACCGCCGAGGTTCGCCGAGCAGCCGGTGACGTACACGCGCTCGTGCGTACGGGCGGCGCGGGAAGCAGCCTGGCGAGACTTCGACACGGCTTCGTGCGTCACGCAGCACGTGTTCACCACCGCGATCTCCGCCCCGCCGGAGCGCTCCTCGTGGCCGTCCGCGCGAAGGCGCTCGCGGAGCGCCTGCGCGTCGGAGTGGGACACCTTGCAACCGAGGAAGCGGACGGTGAAGGTCGCCATCTCGCGCGAGAATCTACTGGCGCACGAACAGATCGGCCGCCCAGCCGCCGTCGACGCGCCGCTCCCGGTGGGCGTAGCCCTGAACCGCGGGCATGCGGGCGTGGAAGTACCCCGAGGTCACAAGCGTCCCGACGTCGAGCTCCGGGCCGAGCGCCTCCACCGCGGAGAGGTCGATGTTCGCAAGAGCGACATCGGCACCAGGGAGCGGCCCACCGAGCGCGTCGGCGAGCCGAACGTCGATCCGCACGCCGTTCGCCTCGGCGTTCCGCCGCGCCGCCGCGACGGCTGCCTCGTCGCGGTCGACCGCGACAACGGGGTCGAAGCCGAGCTTCGCCCCGGCCACGGAGAGAACCCCCGAACCGCAGCCGACGTCGAGCAGGCTCCCGGGCTTCCGATCGAGGAGGAACCCGAGACAGAGCCGCGTCGTCGGGTGCGATCCCGTCCCGAACGCGCGGCCCGGCTCCACGACGACGGCGACCGCGCCGTCGGGCGGCTCCTCCCACGGCGGCCCGACCCAGACCGGGCCGATCCAGACCGGCCGGTGGAACTCCCGCCACCGTTCCCCCCAACCCGGCTCGACCGAGCTGGTGGAGATTCCGGCGAAGAGCCTCCGCAGCCGCTCTTCACCCTCCGCGTCGGTGTAGACGGCGAGCTCGCCGTCGGCCTCCTCGAAACCCTCGGGGTGGAGCTCGAGCAGGCGGGCCTGCACCTGCTCCAGCTCGTCGGCGGGCACCGCGATCGCGACGCGGCGAAGCTCCGGCTCGCTCAGCGGAACGCGTTCTTCAGCTTCTCGAAGAACCCCTCGTCGCGGCTGTAGGCCTCCTCGCCGGTGGAGCGGTCGAAGCGCTCGAGCAGGCCGCGCTGGTCGTCCGTGAGCCGATGCGGGATGACGACGTTCACGAGCACGCGGTGGTCGCCGCGGCCGAAGCCCTGGAGCACCGGCATCCCGCGGCCGCGGAGAACGCGAACCTCTCCCGGCTGCGTGCCCGAGGCGAACTCGAGCTCCTCCTCCCCGTCGAGCGTCGGCACCGAGACGCGGGAGCCGAGCGCCGCCTGCGTCATGGTCAGGTCGACCTGCGAGAAGACGTCGTCGCCCTCGCGCACGAACCGCGAATCGGGACGGACCCGGACGCGGACGTAGACGTCGCCTGCCCGCCCCCCGGCGAGGCCGGTGTGCCCCTCGCCCGAGAGGCGGATCCGCTGGCCGTCGTGGATACCCGGCGGAATCTCGACTTCGAGTCGGCGCTCCTGCAGCACTTGGCCGGCACCGTCGCACTGCTCGCACCGGTGCTCGACGAGCTGCCCGCGTCCGCCGCACTGCGGGCAGCCCTGGGTCCGGATGAACTCGCCGAACGCACTGCGCGACACGTGCTGGATCCGGCCGAAGCCGTGGCAGGTCGGGCACGTCGTCACGTCCGTGCCCGGCTCGACTCCCTGGCCCGAGCAGCGGGAGCAGGGGACGGCGACCCTGAACGGGACGTTCCTCGTCACGCCGCGCGCCGCGTCGGCGAGCTCGATCTCGACCTCGGCCGCGATGTCGGAGCCGCGGCCGCGTGACCGGGCGGTCGACGCGAAGAGGTCGTCGCCGAAGAACGCGGAGAAGATGTCGGCCAGGTTCCCGAAGTCGAACTGGGTGGGATTGAAGCCCCCGCTCCGCAGCCCGGTGTGGCCGTAGCGGTCGTAGAGCTGGCGCGTCTCGGAGTTCGAGAGCACCTCGTACGCTTCGACGACTTCCTTGAAGCGCTCCTCCGCATCCGGCGCCTCGGAGACGTCCGGGTGCACCTGACGCGCGAGCCCGCGAAATGCCTTCTTGATCTCGGCCTCGCCGGCGTCGCGGCGGACGCCGAGCACCTCGTAGTAGTCGCGCTCCGCCGTCGCCATCTCTCCCGGAGGGTAGCCGGGGGACCGGCCCTAGTTGTCCTCGTAGATCTCCTCGACGAAGCGGGAGAGCTCCCGGGCGGCGCCGCGCACCGAGCGAAGAGCCGTCTCGTAGTCCATGCGCAGAGGCCCGAGCAGGCTGACGGCTCCGAGCCTCCGGTGCGCGAGGCCGTACGTCGCGCCGACGAGCGAGGTTCGCTGGAGCGCCGGATGTGGGAGATCCACCCCCAGACGGACGAATGGATCACGGTTTCCGAGCGCCTCTCCCAGGATCTGAAGCACGACCGCCCGCTGCTCCAGCGCCTCGAGCAGGCCGCGATACGTATCGAGGTCCTCTTCGCGGACGTCTCCGAGGAGCATCGCGGCCCCGCCGACGAAGAGTCGCTGCTCCTCCGAGCCGGCGGCGTCGGTGAACGCCGGCCGAAGGAGCTCCAGAAAGGCGCGCTCCCGGTCCGAGAGGCCCGCCTCGGCGAACACCTGACGCAGCGCGTGCGAGCCGGGCGCAAGCCCGACGGTGCGCTCGTTCAGGTAGTCGGCCGCCCACGTGACGATGCCCGGGTCGATCGGCTCGCCCAGCGCGAACACGCGCTTGGTCACGCCGCCGGTCGACGTGATGACGACGGTCGCGATCACCTGCGGCTGAAGCTCGAGGACCTCGACGTGGCGCACCGTCGCCGCTTCGATCGGCGGCGCCGAGACGAGCGCAAGCAGGCGCGTCATCTGGGCCAGGGCCTCGGTCGTTGCCTGCAGGGCGACCTCGACCTCCGCGGCCGGCCCGCCCAGGTCGAGAGGCACCGACGCCGGACGCGGCTCCAGCCGGTCGAGCAGGCCCTCGACGAACATGCGGTAGCCGGTCTCCGTGGGAACCCGACCCGCGGACGTGTGCGGATGTGTCAGCAGGCCCCGCCGCTCGAGCTCCGCCAGCTCACCCCGCACCGTCGAGGGAGAGACGCTCAGTCCCGCGCGCTCGACGAGATGCTTGGAGCCGACCGGCTGCCCGGTTGCGATGTACTCCTCGACGAGGCGGCGGAGGATCTCCCGCTGGCGGTCTGTGAGCGTCGGCTCGGCCATGGCGTTTGCAGGAATTTTAGTCGGGCGCCGCTGGCACCCGACCCGCCTCAGGCGAGGAGCTCGGCGGTCACGCCTCCGCCCAGCAACCGGCCGCGAGGCGTGAGCGTCAACGCCTCTCCTCCGGAAACGGCCGCTCCCCGCTTGACGAGCTCCAGCTGCTCGAGCCGCTCGAGCGCCTCGCCGTCGAGCACCGGCGAGAGGCCGGCGAGCGACAGCGGCTCGTCCAGGCGGAGCCCGAGCATCACACGCTCCTGGAGCCGGACGTCCGCCGGCAGCTCCTCGACCTCGCGCGGCGGCGTCTCCCTACGCGCGAGCGCGCCGGTATACGCGCCCAGACGCGGCGTGTTCCGCCAGCGCCGGCCGCCCACAGTGGACACCGCGCCGACGCCGATGCCGAGATAGTTGCGGCCCAGCCAGTAGCCGAGGTTGTGCTGCGCGCGCAGATCCCGGCCCTCAGCGGCCTCGGGGGGCCGGCAGAAGTTCGCCGTCTCGTACCAGCGGTAGCCGGCGGCGGTCAGCCGTTCGACGACCCGCTCGAAGTACCCCTCGAGCGCGTCGGCCTGCCGGGCGAGCTCCTGCCCGTGCCGGTGCGTGAAGCGCGTTCCGGGCTTCGCCTCCAGCTCGTAGCAGGAAAGGTGCTCGGGCCCGAGCGCGAGCGCCTCGTCGATGTCGGCGTCGAGCGCGGCGGCGCTCTGGCCGGGGATCCCGTAGATGAGATCGAGCGAGATGTTGTCGAATCCGGCATCGCGAAGATGGTAGAAGGCGCGCCGGACGTCGTCCGGTCCGGCAACCCGCTCGAGCACCCGCAGCAGCTCGGGCTCGAACGTCTGGGCGCCGAGGGAGACCCGGTTCACGCCGCCGGTACGCAGGAGGGCGGCCAGCGCGGGCGTCACGGTCTCGGGATTCGCTTCGACGGTGACCTCGGCCGCCTCGGGCAGGGCTTCGAGAAGGCGGCGGAGCTCGGCCTGCTCCGTGAACGTCGGCGTCCCGCCTCCGAGGAAGACCGTGTCGAGCGGGTCCGCGAGCAGCGGCCGCTCGAGCCCCAGCTCGGCGAGCAGCGCATCGACGTACGACCCATGCTCGCCGTGCCGTCCGACGACCGTGACGAAGTCGCAGTAGCCGCAACGGTGGGCACAGAAGGGCAGGTGGACGTACAGGTGCCGGGCGGGGCCGCTCATTTCCCGTTCTCGCCCAAGTTGAGGACCGCGAGGAACGCCTCCTGGGGCACCTCGACGGCGCCGACCTGCTTCATCCGCTTCTTGCCCTTCTTCTGCCGCTCGAGCAGCTTCCGCTTGCGTGTGATGTCGCCGCCGTAGCACTTGGCGAGCACGTCCTTCCGCTTCGCCTTGATCGTCTCCCGGGCGACGATCCGCGAGCCGATCGCCGCCTGCACGGGGACGTCGAACATCTGGCGCGGGATCTCCTCGCGGAGACGGTCGACCAGCGCGCGGCCGCGCCCGTACGCGGCGTCGCGATGGACGATCAGCGACAGCGCGTCCACCGACTCCCCGGCGATGAGCACGTCCAGCTTGACCAGGCTGCCCTCGCGGAAGCCGATCACGTCGTAGTCGAAGCTCGCGTACCCGCGGGTACGCGACTTGAGCTGGTCGTAGAAGTCGATGACGACCTCGGCGAGCGGGAGCTCGTAGATCAGGACTGCCCGCTCCTCGGAGAGGTATTCCATGTGGTCGAAGCGCCCGCGCCGCTCGTTCGCGAGCTCCATCACGGGCCCCACGTACTCCTTCGGGACGATGATCGAGGCGCGGATGTACGGCTCCTCGACGCGCTCGAAATCGAGCGGCATCTCCGCGGGGTTGTGCACCTCGACCTCCTCGCCCGCCGTCGTGACGACGCGGTAGGCGACGTTCGGCGCCGTGACGAGCAGGTCGAGGTCGAACTCGCGCTCGAGCCGCTCACGCACGATCTCCATGTGCAGCAACCCGAGAAATCCGCAGCGGAAGCCGAAGCCGAGGGCCCTCGACGTCTCGGGCTCGTAGATCAGCGCTGCGTCGTTGAGCTTCAGCTTCTCCAGCGCGTCGCGGAGCTCCGGGTACTCGTCGGAGTCGGTGGGGAAGAGCCCGGCGAACACCATCGGCTTCACATCCTTGTAGCCGGGGAGCGGCGCGGCGGCCGGATGGTCCCGCGAGGTGAGCGTGTCGCCCACGCGAAGACGGCTGACGTCCTTGAGACCGGTGATCACGTATCCGACCTCGCCTGCCTCGAGCGTCTCGGCCGCGCGCATCGTCGGCGAGAAGAAGCCGAGCTCCTCCGCTTCGAAGCGCGTTCCCTGTGCCATCGCGAGCAGCCCCTCGCCCGTCCGGAACGAGCCGTCCACGACGCGCACGAACGCGACGACGCCGCGGTACTGGTCGTAGGACGAGTCGAAGATCAGCGCGCGCGGCGGCGCGTCGCGTTCGCCGGACGGCGGTGGGATGCGCTCCACGACGGCGTCCAGCGCGTCCGCGATCCCCTGGCCCGTCTTGGCGGAGATCCGGAAGACGTCCTCCGGATTCCCGCCGATCAGCTCGGCGATCTCGGCTGCTGCAGCGTCGGGATCCGCCTGCGGGAGGTCGATCTTGTTCACGACCGGCAGCAGCTCGAGGTCGTTCTCGATCGCGAGGAACGCATTCGCGACGGTCTGCGCCTCGACGCCCTGCGCGGCGTCGACGACCAGCACGGCGCCCTCGCAGGCCTGGAGCGACCGGGACACCTCGTAGGTGAAGTCCACGTGGCCCGGCGTGTCGATCAGGTTGAGCTGGTGGCCCTTCCAGAGGACGCGAACGGCCTGCGCCTTGATGGTGATCCCGCGTTCGCGCTCGAGGTCCATCGAGTCGAGGACCTGCTCGCGCATCTCGCGGCCGGAGACGGTCTCGGTGAGCTCCAGGATGCGATCGGCCAGGGTCGATTTCCCATGGTCGATGTGCGCGATGATCGAGAAGTTGCGGATTCGGTCCTGTTGCATAGGTCAGTCGGCCGGGCGGGCGCGGGCTCGCAACGATAGCAACGCATTCAGCTCACGAACCCCCAGCAAACGGGCGGAAAACAGGTAGGCGGCGCCGCCTGCGGCGATCGCTCCGAAGACCGAGACGAGCTGCGCGGCGAACGCGCGTCCGAGCGCTTCGTCGAGCACCCACCAGACCCCGAACGCGACGGCTCCGAGCACCGCAGAGGCCGCGGTGATGCGGAGCGCCGAATCGAGCGTCTCGCCGAGCTCGAGCCGCCCGAGCCGCCGGCGAAGGAGGACGACGAGCCCGGCCGTGCCGAGGATGTTCGCGACCGAGATCGCCAGCGGGATGCCCCAGATGCCGAGCCGGTAGAAGGCGGTGTAGAGGGCGGTGTTCACGACGACGGTGCCGAGCGCGACCGCCGTCGGCGTCCACGGAGACTGGAGCCCGAAGAAGGCGCGGTTGAGCATCAGCATCGCGCCGTTGAAAGTCAGCCCGAGCGAGAAGGCGGCGAGCGCGCCGGCTACGACGCGCGTCTCGTGCGGTCCGAACTCCCCGCGCTCGTAGATGAGGCGCACGATCGGCTCCGCCAGGACGGCCGAGACGACGCTGGCGGGCACGAGCAGGAACGCGATCTGGCGCAGCCCCGAGCCGAGCGTGTGCCGGAAGCCCTCCAGCTCGTCGCGCGCGGCGAGCCGGGAGAGCGCCGGGAAGAGCACCGTTGCGACTGCGACCGAGAACATCCCCTGCGGGAGCATGTAGATGCGGAACGCAGCGTCGATCGCACTTGGGGCGAGGTTCGGGTCGACGTAGCGGGCTGCGAAGAACGTCCCGATCACGGTGTTGAAGTTGATGAGGCCGAGGCCGAGGGTGACCGGAAGCATGAGCACGAACACGCGCTTGACCGCAGGATCGCGCCAGTCGATCGCGACGCGGAGCCGGCCGTCGCGGCCGGCGAGCCACGGGAGCGGAAGCAGGAGCTGGATGACCGTCCCGACGACGATCGACCCCGCGTAGACGTACAGCTCTGCCTCCTCCGAGCCCGCGCGGGGCACGCCGATCAGGAGGCCCGCGATGATCGCGAGGTTCCAGGCGACGGGGGTCAGGGCCGGGACGGTGAAGTGCTCGTAGCTGTTGAGGATCCCGACGATCACGCCGGAGACGCCGAGCAGGACGACGATCGGGAACAGGATCCGGGCCAGCGTGACGGCCAGTTCGCCGTCCTCGCCGTGATAGCCGAACATCGACATGATCCACGGGGCCGCGAGCACGAACAGCGCCGTGATCGCGGTCAGGACGAGCAGGAGGATCCAGAGGAGGCTCGACGCGACCCGCCACGCGCGCGCCCGCTCCCCCTTCTCCAGAAGCTCGGTGAAGACCGGGACGAACGCCGAGGACAGGGCTGCGTCGGCAACGAGCGCCCGCACGAGGTTCGGGACCTGGAACGCGACTGTGAACGCGTTGATCCCTGCGCCCTCGACGCCGAAGAAGCCTCGCGCCACGATCTCGCGGGCGAGACCGAGCACGCGCGAGAGACCTGTTGCGGCGGAGAAGACCGCGGTCGACCAGGCGAGCCGGCGGGACGGGAAACCCGGTGCCTCGGGACGGACCTCGCTCACCGGCGGTTCACCACGAGAGGAGGATACGAGCGGCCTTCGCGGGCTCCTCCGGCAAGCGGACGGCTGCTAGCATGCCGCCGCCCGCGCTGCGGGCACTTTTTACGCCTCATGCCGAACATCAAGCAGCAGGAGAAGCGGGTCCGGACGGCCGCCAGGGAGCGGCTGGAGAACCTGCGCTACCGCTCGACCGTCAAGACGCTCACGCGGCGGCTCGAGTCCGCCGTGGCGGACGGCGACGCCGAGCGCATCGCGGCCGCGCATCAGGAGCTGCAGCAGTGGATCGACCGCGCCGCGTCGCGGGGAGCACTGCACCGGAACGCGGCGGCGCGGAAGAAGGCCCAGGCCGCCCGGCTCGTCTCGAGCCGCTAGCCGCCGCTCGGCGATACGCCGCGCTCTTCCTAGGCGGTCCGGCGCGCCGGCGCGCTAACCGGTTCGGTGAGGTCCGCGAGCGCGCGGGTCAGCTCGTGGACGCCCGACAGCCGGCTCGCGCCCTTTAGCGCCGCGTCCAGCGCGGCCAGCCGGACGACTGCGGCGTCGAGCTCCTCCTGCGAGTAACGGTCGGCGTGACCGAGCGCCTTGCGAACCCGGAACTCGTGCACCTTCACGCGCTTCGCGATGTCCCTGGCGCCCATGCCGTCGGCCGCGAGAAGCTTGACGCCTCGGACCAGAGTGACGTGCGCCGCCAGCCGCACGGCGACGGCAAAGGGGTCCCGGCGCTCGAGCTCGGCCTCCGCCGCCGCGACGAGGGCGCCGGCATCGCGCTCGCCCCAGGCATCGGTGATCGCCCACGCGGTCGTCTCGCGCGCCGGGGTGGCCAGCGCCTCGACGTCCGGCCGGGTGATCGGTTGACCGCCGGCCCAGATCGTGATCTTGTCTGCTTCCGAGGCGAGCGCCGCCAGGTCGTCACCGGCGATCTCCACGAGCGCGCGGGCCGCGTCCGGGTTGATCGTCGACCCGAGCGCCTCGAACTGCGCCCGCACCCATCCCGGGAGGTCCCGCGGCTTGGGCGCGTCGTACGCCAGGACGCGACCGGATGCCGCGACCGCCTTCGCGAGCGCGTCGCTGCGTGGCGGCTCCCCGGCGACGAGCGCGAGCACGGCTCCCCCGACCGGATCGTCGAGGTACCCGGCGACGGCCTCGACGTCGGCCTTCTTCCACCGTTCGACGCCCTCGACGACGACGAGGCGGCCGCCGCCGCCAGCCGCGAACAGGCCCAGCGCGTTGCACGCCGCGACTGCATCCGCGCCTCCGGACGTCTCGGCGGAGAGCAGCTCGATGGACTCGTCTCCGAAGCGGGAGCGAAGGCGGCGGAGCGCGCGCACGACCTTGGGGCGGTCGCTTCCGGTCAACAGGTAGACCGGGAGGAGCGGCTCGCTGGACACCGCGCGCAAGCATAGTCACGCGCCGGTCCGGGTCGTGATCTGCCGGCCGTCGGTCTCGACGACAACGCCGCCGTCCCGGTCGGTTCGGAAGACATCGAGCCCGGGCGACGCCTGCAGCGCCGCCAGGGTCGACGGGCTCGGATGGCCGTAGTCGTTGTCCCTTCCGCACGAGATCACGGCGATCCGGGGGCGGGTGAGCGCCAGCAGGCGTGGAAGCCCCTCGTCCGCGGAGCCGTGGTGAGCGACCTTGAGGATTTCGACAGGCGGCGGGTTCAGCGGGAGGGTGACCGGCGACTCCGCATCGGCCGTGAGGAGGACGTCCACGCTGCCATACGACGCGACGAGGACGATCGCGTAGAGGTTCGGGTCTCCGTGCGCGGGCGGCTCCCCGGCCGGCCACAGCACGCGGAGCCTCAGGCCGCCGAGCCGGAAGACGAGACCTGCTCGCGCGGTGAGGACCGGCACGCGCCGCCGCCGCGCCTCGGCGAGCGCCGACGTCTGTTCCGCGCTCGCCGCCGGGATCCGCGGGTCGAGGATGCGGTCGACGCGGAGATGCCTGACGAGCTCGGCCGCCCCGCCGACGTGATCCCGCTGCGGATGCGTGAAGACGGCGAGCGCGAGCCTGCGGACGCCGAGCTCCCGGAGCTGGTCGTCGACATCACCCTCGGGCGGCCCCTGATCGACCAGGACCGCGCCTTCCCGTACCTCGAGGAGGATCGCGTCGCCCTGCCCGACATCGAGGACGGTCAGCCGGAGGCCCGCCGGCGGCGGCCGGATCTCCTGCGGCCGGATCTGCCATGCCGCCGCGACCAGTGCGACCAGTCCGGCGATCACGGCGAGGCCCGGGCGTCGCCAGCTCGGCAGCCGAGCCCAGGCCAGGACACCGCCCGCGACGACCAGGGCTACGCCCAGGGCCACGGAGGCCCCGATCTCCGCTCCCGGTAGCCCGCCGACGAGGCGCGCGCACGCCGCGACGTAGGCCGCGAGCCAGCCGTTCGCCCAGGCGGCAGCCAGCGCGGCTTGCGGAAGCACCTGGTCGAGCAGCGCCGTGACGAGCGCGAGGCTGAACGAGAGCCCGACCACCGGCGCGGCCAGGGCGTTGCTCAGGATCGAGTACGCAGGCACCGAGCCGAACTGGACGAGCAGGATCGGCGCCGTGACGGCTCCGCACGCGCCGGAGACCGCGACGATCGTCGCGAGGCTGGTCGGCACCGGGTATCCCTCGAGGACGCGCTGGAGCCGCGGCACGAGGACGAAGATCGCCGCGACCGCCGCGAACGAGAGCTGGAATCCCGGCTCGTAGAGGCTGTACGGGTTCCACACCATGAGCAGCGCGGCGCCGAGCACGAGGAAGTACCAGCGGTCGCGCGGGCGGGCGGCCAGCCAGGCGAGTGACGCCAGCGCGCCCGCCACGCCGGCCCGGACCACGGACGGCTGCCAGCCGACCGCCAGGACGTAGGCGACGATCGCGCCGAGCGCCCCGATCTCCGCGATCACCCGGGAGATTCCGAGCAGCCACGCGAGGACGAGCACGCCGCCCGCCACGAACGCGACGTTCTGGCCGGAGACGGCCAACAGGTGGTAGAGGCCGGAGGTTCGGAAGTCGTCGCCGAGCTCCCGGCTCAGGCCCTCCTCCTCGCCCAGGACGAGACCGGCGAGGACCGCGCGCCGTTCTCCCGTGAGACCGGGTGCGATGGAGGCGGCGAGCCGCTCCCGGAGGCGGTCGGCGGCGCCGGCGAGGCCGCCACGGCGCCCCACGAGGCGCCACTCCCTGGCCCGCGCGACCACGTGGACGCCGCGGCGGCGCAGGAACGTGCGCTCGTCGAAGCCGTCGTCCGGACCGCGCGGCTCCCGCAGCTCGACCGCCGTCTCGATCAGCGCGCCCTGCGGAGGCGCTCGACCGAGCGGAAGCTCCAGCAGAACCGACTCGCGCAGCCGGAGCGAGCGAAACGCGCGCATCCGGGCCGGAACTCTCACGCGATAGGCCGTGCGGCGCGCGGGCCCGGTGATCTCCACGACGGCCCGCCCGGTCTCCCCGACCCGGGGCTCCAGCAGGCTGCGGTCGAGGGCGTCGAGCCTGACGCTACCCCACCACAGGCCGCCGGCGCCCAGCGCGAGCGCGAGGACACCGACGCGCGCACGCTGCTCGAGCGCCGCGACCGAAACGGCGGCAGCGACGAGCGAGACGGCCAGGACGCCGTTCGACGAAACACGCAGTGCCGTCGCGAGCGCCAGCCCGAGACAGAGGGACGCTGCCACAACGTGCGGCGCGAAGCGCTCCAGCAGCCGGGCTGTCACGGCGCCACCAGGTCGCGAAGCTGCTCCAGCCGCGCCGGGCCGATTCCCGGGATCGCGTCGAGGTCGTCCACGGAGCTGAACGCGCCGTGCTGCTCGCGGTAGTCGAGGATCTTCTGGGCCGTGACCGGGCCCACCCCGGGAAGAGCATCCAGCTGCTCGAAGGTTGCCGTGTTCAGATGAACGGGGCCGCCCGGCGCCCCTACCGGCCCGCCTTCCCCCTCCGCCGCCGACCCCGCCTCGACGACGGCTCGCTTGGGAACCACGACCTGGCTCCCGTCGGAGACCTGCGCTGCGAGGTTGACGAGGCTGAGGTCGGCCCGGCGCGTGGCGCCCCCGGCGCGGCGGACAGCGTCGGCGATCCGGGACCCGTGCTCGAGCCGGTAGAGCCCCGGCCGCCGCACGGCACCGACGACGTGGACGACGAGCCGTGCAGGTGCAGCCGCCTCGATCTCGGCAGGCCCAGGCGCCGCCGGTTCGCCCTCGACCGTCGCCGTGCCGCTGCCGACGAAGTACCGGCCGCCGACGAACAGCGCCGCGACGAGCAGCACCGCAGCGACGAGCGCACGCGGACGCGTGACCTGGAGGTCGTGCATGTCGTCGATCGTGGCGACGAAGTCGTCAGGTGTCCGTCACCGAAACGCGCCAAAGGTGTGACGAGTCCGGCGCCCGAGGCGTATATGACGTGTATGAGGACCGTGACGCGCTCGCTCGCCGACGCCGCCGAGAAGCATCTGGACGATGTCTACCGCTACGTCCTGTACCTGACGCGCGACCCGCAGGCTGCGGAGGACCTCGCCGCCGAGACCTTCGAGCGAGCCGTGCGCCTGTGGCATCGCTTCGATCCGGCCAGAGGCTCCGAGCGCACCTGGCTCTGCCAGATCGCCCGCACGGCCGCCCTCGACCATCTTCGCGCCGAGGAGCGCCGCCGCCGCCGCGAGGAGCGGTATGCGAGCCTCGCCGAGCGGGCAGCCGAGCTGGATGCCCAGTCCCTCTCCCCCTGGCTCCAGCAGGCGCTCGGGAGTCTCTCGGCCGCCGATCGCGAGGTGATCGCGCTCCGCGTCATCCTGGATCTGGACCCGGCCGACGCCGGCCGCGTCCTCGGGATCAGTCCGTCCGCCTGCACGACGCGGCTCTCGAGGGCGCTCCAACGACTCGAGGAGAAAGTAGAGGCACAGCGTGTCGCCTGATCTGGTCACCGCCCTCCGCGCAGAGACGCCGGCCGCGCCCGATTCCCTTCGCATGCGAGTTGCCGCCGCGACGGCCACGGCCCCGCCCGAACGCCGCTTCACGGCGCGCCGGATCCTCACGTTCGGCGCTCCGGCCGTCGCCGGGCTCTCGCTCGCCGTCGCGGTCGCCGTCGGCCTGAACTCCGCGATCGAGCCGGGCCCGTCGCTCGAAGCAGCCGGAACCGCGGAGGCTCCAGCCGCCGAGCCGAACTTCGGAGCCGTCGACGAGGCGGCACCGGACCGGCCAGTCGCGCCGCGGCTCGCGGCCCCGCCGAGGCCCCCACTCGCCGCGCCCGAGGCCGCCGCACCCGGCCCGGCCCCGTCGAGCGCCCGGGCACAGGACCACCGCGCGACGCTGACGCTGCTCGTCGGCGGCACGGACGAGCTCTCCGCCACCACGCAGAAGACGCTCCGCACCGCACGCCGGCTCGGCGGCTACGTGGTCTCGGTGAGCTACTCGACGCCGGAGCCCGGCGAGGGCACGGCCGCAGTGCGCCTGCGGATCCCGGTCTCCCGCGTGCAGGCTGCGATCGTCGAGTTCAGCGGCCTCGGCCGGATCCTGGCGCAGGACACGCAGATCTCCGACCTGCAGCAGGGGCTGGACGAGCTCACGCGGCGGATTCGCGATCTGGAGCGCAAAGCAGCTCAGCTGAGCGGCGCGGAGCGGACCCGCGTCCTCGCGCAGATCGCCGCGCTGCGCAACCAGCGAGCCCGGATCAACCGCCAGGCCGCCTACGCCACCGTCAACCTCGACCTGACGACACACGAGCCGAAGGAGCCCGCGGCGACACCGGGCCGCGTCGAGCGCGCACTCGGCGACGCGGTCGGGATCCTGCTCGCCGAGCTCGTGATCGCCGCGTACGCGCTGATCGTCGCGAGCCCGATGCTCGTCCTCCTGCTGGCCGCGTTCTTCGGGAACCGCGCCTACCGCCGCCACGCGGACCAGCGCCTGCTCGAGCGCGCCTAGGCCGCTTCGAGGCGTTCGCGGATCGTGCGGAGCCGCGCCTCTTGCTCGACGAACGCTTGCACGACCTGCGGATCGAACTGCCTGCCGGACTGCTGGACGAGCTCGCGGCCCGCATCGTCCCAGCGGCGGGCGCGGCGATACGGCCGGTCGCTCGTCATCGCATCGAGGGCGTCCGCGACGGCAAAGACGCGCGCCGCGGCCGGGATGTCGGTCCCGGCCAGGCCGTCGGGGTACCCCTCGCCGTCCCAGCGCTCGTGGTGCGACCGCACGATCCGCAGGCCCTCGCCGTGGAAGAACGCGACCCCGGAAAGCACCTGCTCGCCGAGCACCGTGTGCGTCTTCATCAGGCGCTCCTCCGCCGCGGTCAGGGGCTTCGGCTTCTGGAGGATGCGATCGGGGATCCCGATCTTGCCCACGTCGTGGAGCAGGAACCCGTACTCGGTGCTGGGGTCCTCGAGCAGCGCCGGCTCGACGGCCCGAGCGAGCTCCATCGCGTACTGCTGGACCCGCTGGGAGTGCTGGCGCGTGCCCGTGTCCTTCGACTCGAGGGCGCTGGCGAGCGCCGCGACAGTCTCCCGGTAGGCGGCCTGGACGAGCGCCCGCTGGCCCTTCTCGATCTCCAGCACGTGGCGAAGGTCGCGGGCGTACAGGAGCAGCTGCTCCTCCGGGTCGTCCGAGCGAACCGACCGGAACGGGATCCCGTACCGCGACCCGGCGAGCTGCTCGACGACGGCGAGGAGCTGGAGCGGGCTGAACGGCTTCCGGACTGCGGCGTCGGCCCCCGCCCGCTCGGCCGCCTCGGCCGTGCCTCCCTGGGACCCGCTGAGCATGACGACCGCGATCCCTTCGGTGACCGGATCGCGCTTGAGCCGCCGGCAGAACTCGAGCCCGTCCATCCCGGGCATGCGAACGTCGAGGACGACCACTTCGGGCGGCCGCTCCAGGATCGAACGCTCCGCGGCAGGAGCGTCCTCGGCCTCGTCGACGTCGATGTCGAACACCTCGAACGTCGTCCGAAGCAGCATCCGCAGCGCCGCGTCGTCGTCTACGAGCAGAACCCGCATCCCAAGCCTCCGTGCTAGGACCCAGGGTGCCTATCGGCTGCCGCGGCCTACCCCTTTAGGGTGAGTTCACCTTACTTGGTGACGATGTTCACGAGCTTCCTGGGCACGACGATCGTCTTCCGGATCTCGGTGCCGTCCAGGTGGGCCTGAACCCGGGGCGAGGCCTTCGCCAGCTCGACAAGCTCGTCCTCGGGCAGATCGGCCGGGACCTCGACGCGGTCTCGCACCCGCCCGTCGACCTGGATCACCAGCTCGAAGGTGTCGCGCTCCAGCATTGCCGGATCGGCCTGCGGCCACGGCTCCTCCCACAGTCGCTCGTGGCCCAGCCGCTGCCACAGCTCCTCGGCAACGTGCGGCGCATACGGTTGGATCAGCGAGACGGCCGTCTCGGCGGCGAAGCGCGCGGCGGGGTCCTCCGGTGCCCGCGCCAGCTCGTTCGTCAGCTCCATCACCGCGGAGATCGGCGTGTGGAACTGGAACCGGCGCTCGATGTCGTCCGTGACCTTGGCAACCGTGGTGTGGGCCTTCCGGGCGAGCGGCGTGTCAGCGGCGCCGTCCGTCGGGGCACGCTCCGCGGCCTCGAGCACGACCCGCCAGAGGCGCCGGAGGAAGCGGACGATGCCCTCGATGCCGGTGTCCGTCCACTCCATGTCCTGGTCGGCCGGGCCCATGAAGAGGATGTAGGTGCGGACCGCGTCCGCGCCGTACTCGTCCACGAGCGCGTCCGGACCGGCCACGTTCCCTCGCGACTTCGACATCTTCCAGCCGCCCATCTGCACCCACCCCTGGTGGAACAGGCGCCCGAACGGCTCGCCGAAGCCGACCAGCCCCATCTCCTTCATCACGCGGACGAAGAACCGCGAGTAGAGCAGGTGCCCGGTCGCGTGGTCGATTCCGCCGATGTACTGCGTGACGGGGCACCAGTAGTCCACGAGGCGCCGGTCGAACGGTGCCTGGTCGTTGCGGGGATCGACGTAGCGGAGGTAGTACCAGGACGAATCGACGAACGTGTCCATCGTGTCGGCCTCGCGGCGGCCGGTCTTGCCGCAGTTCGGACAGGGGACGTGGAGCCACTCTTCGTTGGACGCCAGCGGAGGCACGCCCTTCGGCCGGTAGTCCTCGACCTCCGGTAGCTCGACCGGCAGCTCCTCCTCCGGGACCGGGACCATGCCGCAGTCGTCGCAGTAGACGATCGGGATCGGCGCGCCCCAATACCGCTGGCGGGAGAAGCTCCAGTCGCGGAGCCGGTAGCTGACCGCCTGTCGGCCCCTGCCCTGCTCCTCCAGCCACTCGACGATCTTCCGCCGGCCCTCCTCGACGGGAAGCCCCGTGAACTCGCCGGAGTTGACCAGCAGGCCGCACTCCTCGTCGATCACCTCGCGGATCGGCAGCGCGAAGGTCTCGGCGAACTCGCGATCGCGCTCGTCGTGCGCGGGTACGGCCATGATCGCGCCGGTGCCGTACTCCATCAGGACGTAGTCGGCCACCCACACCGGCAGTTGCTCACCGTTGACGGGATTCGTCGCGTAGTGGCCCGTGAAGACGCCGGTCTTGACCTCCTCGGTCGCCCGAGCCTCGCCACGGCGGCCCGCCGTCCGCCTGACGTAGTCCTCCACCGCGTCGTCCGCGATGCGCGCGACCAGCGGGTGCTCGGGCGCCAGGACGAAGAACGTCGCGCCGAAGAGCGTGTCGGGCCGCGTGGTGAAGACCGGGACGTCGGCGTCCAGCTCCTCGATCCGGAACAGGATCTCGGCGCCCTCCGAACGGCCGATCCAGTTGCGCTGGATCGTCTTCGTGCGCTCGGGCCACTC
>DASVEW010000081.1:0-13224 GCA_036380355.1 Gaiellaceae bacterium
CGCGAGCCGCGGATCGGGAGCGCGGCCGCGGCGTGGACGAGGATGCGGGCGCCGTCGACGAGCTCCCGCGCGGCCGCCTCGTCACGGATGTCGCCCCGGATCTCCTTGACACTGCCCGCGAGCTCCGGATCGTCGAGCCCGACCAGGTCGAGCGAGCGCACTTCGTGCCCGTCGGCGACGAGCCGCCGCGCGAGGTGAAGCCCGAGAAACCCGGCGCCGCCGCTGATCGCCCACACCATGTTCCGAGGCTAACCGCTTCGGCCAGGTCCGGTTGCCTGGCACGAAGACGTGGCTCCGAGAGGCATGCCGAGGGTCGCGAAGCGCGTGGCGGCCGGCCTCCGGCCCGAGAAGCCGACCGCTTCGGTCACGTCCTCGTGCCTGGCACCAAGACACGTCGACCACCGTCGACGGGCGGGCTTTGCCCGCCCGTTCACCGACGCGGTAAATCGAGGAAGCGAGCCGCGCTTTCGGGGCCGCGCACCGGCAAAGCCGGTGCCCGGCTCCATACGGTCGCGGAAAGTCGTGAGACTTTCCGCGAAGAAGCGGCGAGAGCCGCTACGTGCTCGTAACGGTCCTCATCGGGATCCGGAGGGTGCGGGCGACGAGCGGGATGGTCGATCCCTGGACGATCACCGAGAAGGCGACGACGACGAAGACGATGTCGTAGACGCGCTCCGCCTCGTCGACTCCGCCGAGCAGCGCGAACGCGGCGAGCAGGATGGGGACCGCGCCGCGAAGGCCGCTCCAGACGATGAAGAGCTTCTCGTTCCGCGGCATCCGCACCGGCGCGAGCAGGGGGCCGACCGCGAGCGGCCGGGCGACGAGCGCGAGGATCACCGCGATCGCCAACCCCTCGAGGAACCTGGTGCTGGAGAGGAGCTCGGTGACGTCGATCGTGAGTCCCAGAGCGATGAAGACGACGACCTCGGCCAGGCTCGCCAGCGCCGTGTGGAAGCGTTCGATCTCGTCGCGCAGTGGCACGTCCGCGTCGCCCAGTGCGATGCCCGCGACGAAGACGGCGAGGAAGCCCGAGCCGTGCGCCACCGACGCGACGCCGTAGACGACGCCGGCGGCTGCCAGTGTGCGGATCGGATACAGACCGACCGTCGGCAGCGAGATCCGGAGCAGCGGCCGCATCGCCGCCGCCCCGAGCAGGCCGATCACGAGGCCGACGCTCATCTCGACCGAGAACTCCTCGACGACGATCCAGAACGACCCGTCGTCGTGCGTGGCGAGCTCGACCATCCCGATCATCAGCGCGATGCCGACCGGATCGTTGACGCCGGACTCGCCTTCGAGGATCGTGCCGGCCCGGCCCCGGATCTCCCTGTTGCCGAGAACCGAGAACATCACTGCCGGGTCGGTCGGAGCGACCGCTGCACCGAGGATCCCGGCGGTGATCCACTCGAAGCCGAGCACCTCGTGCGCGAAGACGGCGATGATCCCGGCGGTCGCGAACGTGCCGAAGACCCCGACCGAGAAGATCGGCACGGCGGCGACGCGGAAGCGGCGCCAGCCGACGAGCGTCCCGCCGTTGAACAGGATGATGATCAGCGCGACGACGGCGATCCGCTCGACCTCGAGGATCGAGAAGCGCTCGGCCAGCTCCGGAAAGAGGTCCGAGGCGATCGCCGCGAGGACGAGGAAGAGCGCCGGCTCGGGGATCGGGACGCGCTCGCTGAGCTTGCTCGCGAGCAAGGCGAGCAGCAGCCCGCCGGAGACGACGAGCACGATCGTGCCGAACGTGGTCAGCTCCTCCACGGAGCGAGCCTAAATTGCGCGCGTCGTCACGGCCGAAGACCCGCCGAAAATTTGGGTCGCCCCCGCCGTAGCCCGGGATAACGGTTTCCTTACACATCGCTAGGAAAGGTCACACGGGGGATGGCGATACTTCACACATGCATTCCGCGCGCGTCGCCCTGCTCACGGGTGCAGCACTCCTGGCCCTTGCCGTCACCGCGGTGGCTTCGGGCATGCGCCCGCCGCCGCTCGAGGACGGGACGCTGTCGGTCCGCGACGGCCGCGCCACGATCCTGCTGCGCATGAACGGCGGCGTGATCGGCCGGTTCGCCCGCGGCAAGCTGACGGTCACCGAGTCGCCGGGCGGCGGGACCACCGTCGTGGTGCGGGGCGGCAAGAGGCCGAAGTTCATCAACGCGCGAACCACCGTGTACTCGGGCGCGAACATCCGCTTCCGGATCGCGGACGACCGGCGGGTCGTGGTGAGAATTCACGGCTCGAAGATCAACTTCTCCGCGGTCGGGCGCGGCGAAGCCTGGCTCGACGGCTGGGGAAACCCGGCTCTGGGCGTCTACTTCGACGGCTCCTACTCGCTCAACGGCGACAACTACAGGTCGCTCCCCGACCAGCGCGCGCGCGTCGAGCTCGCGGCCGTCCCGACCGCGCCCTAGCCGCGGGACTATCCTGGGAGCGCGATGGCATCGTCCGACGCGCAAACCGTGCTGGTCGTCGAGGACGAGGCATCGATCGCCTCGTTCGTCGCGATGTACCTCCGCAACGCCGGCTACGACGTCAAGGTGGCGCCGACGGGCCGTGACGCGCTGACCCTGGCCGACTCGCAGTCGCCGGCGCTGGTCGTGCTCGACCTCATGCTCCCCGACATCGACGGGATCGAGGTCTGCAGGCGGCTGCGCCACACGTCCGACGTGCCGATCCTCATGCTGACGGCCCGCGACGAGGACGTGGACAAGATCGTCGGGCTCGAGGTCGGCGCAGACGACTACCTGACGAAGCCCTTCAACCCCAGGGAGCTCGTCGCCCGCGTGAAGTCGATTCTCCGCCGCTCGACGCCCGATCGGAGAGAGGCGAGGACGACGCAGATCCGGCACGGCCAGCTGCTCGTGGACTCCGGCCGCCGTGAGGTGCAGGTCGACGGCACGGAGGTCCAGCTCGCGCCGAAGGAGTTCGACCTGCTCTGGGAGCTGCTCGACCACAACGGCCTCGTGCTGACGCGCGACCAGCTGCTCGAGCGGGTCTGGGGCTACACGTTCGCCGGCGACACGAGGACGGTGGACGTGCACATCCGCCAGCTGCGCCGGAAGCTCGGCGAGGCGTCGCCGATCGTGACCGTCTGGGGCGTCGGGTACAAGGCGGCCCCGGCCAAGGACGCCTCCAAGGACACGGTCACCGCCTGACAGGAGGGTTCGGCGGGATGTCGCTCGTCGCGGGAGTGCGATGGTCGTTCCGAGGCAAGGACGCAGGGAGCGGCCGTATCCGTTGCGATACGGGCGCGACTGAGGACGCCGTCCTCGGGGCGAGCAGCGTGCTCCCGCGGCTCAGCCGGCATGCCGCCGTACCCTCCTCTTAGTCATGGCCATGTTCCGGTCGCTGCGCTTCCGCCTCCCGGCGTTCTTCCTGGCGGGCGCCGTGCTCGCCGGCCTCGTCTCGACGCTGATCGCGCTCGGGCTCTTCCAGGACTACACGGAGGACCGCCTCGTCAACGAGCTGCGCCGCGAGGCCCGCGGGCTCGCCTCCCTCTACGCCGAGCAGGCGATCCGGGCCCAGGATACGGACCGTCCCTACTTCGTCGCTCCCGAGCGGCTCGAGCAAGCGAGCGGCAGCCAGCTGTACTACGTCGGCCTGCGGTTCACCTTCCGGGGCTCGACGCGACTGATGACGCTCTCGCAGGACACGATTCCGTGGAAGGACGGGAAGGTCCGGACGTTCGAATTCAGGCCGCCGGACGCGAGGCGGACCTACCTCGCCGTCTCGCATCCCGTTCGCGTCCAGCGCCGCGTCTACGGCGCGCTGATCGTCGCCAAGCCGAAGGCCGAGCTGCGCGAGCGGTGGCAGACGCTGATCGAGCGGCTGGCGCTGGCCGGAATCGTGGGGATCTTCGTGGCCGGTCTTCTCGCCTGGTACCTCTCGCGCCGCATCTCGGAGCCCGTCCAGAAGCTCTCGCAGGCCGCCGACAACATCGCCGCCGGGATCTACGACGTCCCGGAGATCCGCGCCTACGGCGAGATCGGCCAGCTCGCCGAGCGCTTCCGGGAGATGGCGGCGCGGCTCAACGAGGCCGAGGAGCTCGAGCGCAACTTCCTCATGACCGTCTCGCACGAGCTGCGCACGCCGCTCACGGCGATTCGCGGTCACGTCGAGGCGCTCCGCGAGGGGGTGGCGCAGGACGAGGAGACCAGGCAGGAGTCGCTCGACGTCATCGCGCAGGAGGCCGGGCGGCTCGAGCGGCTCGTCGGCGACGTGCTCGACCTGGCGAAGCTCGACACCCGCCGGTTCACCCTGCTCCGGGAGGAGGTCGACATGGGCCGCCTGCTCGAGCGGGCGTACAGCGCGTTCGCGGAGGAGGCCCGGCGCCGCGGCATCGACTACCGCCAGGACATCTCGGCCCGGCCCGTGATCGTCGCCGACGGCGACCGCGTGCTGCAGATCATCTCCAACCTCCTCTCGAACGCCTTCCGGTGGACGCCCGACGGGGGCCGGGTGGAGCTCCAGCTCGGTGCGGAGAACGGCGCGGTCTCGGTCGCCGTGGAGGACTCGGGGCCGGGGATCACGCCCGAGGACCAGGAGCGGATCTTCCGCCCGTTCTGGACGGGCGACGGGACCGGGACCGGCCTCGGCCTCGCGATCGCTCGCGAGCTGGCCGTGGCGCACGGCGGCCGGATCCGGCTGACCTCGGTTCCCGGCGAGGGAACGCGATTCGAGCTCGTGCTGCCGGTCTCGCCGCGGGATGACGGCGACTGAGCGCGCCGCCTCGGGCGGCTTGCTCGCGGCGATGCGGCCGCGGCAGTGGACGAAGAACCTCCTCCTCTACGCCGGGATCGTCTTCGCGGCCGAGCTGGACGACCCGGAGCGGTGGGCGCAGGCCACTGCGGCCTTCGTCGCGTACTGCCTGGCCTCCAGCGCGGCATACCTGTTCAACGACGTCCGCGACGCCGAGCACGACCGGCTCCACCCGCTCAAGCGGAGCCGTCCGATCGCAAGCGGGCACCTGCGGCCCAACCGGGCCCTCAACGTCGCCGGGATCCTGGCCGCGCTCGCGTTCGCGATCGTCGCGCCGCTCGGCTGGGGCTCGCTTGCATACATGGCCGGCTTCGTCGCGCTGCAGGCCGCGTACAGCTTCGGCCTGAAGCACATCCCGCTGATCGACGTGATGGCGATCTCCGGGCTGTTCGTGATCCGGGCGGCCGCCGGCGCGGAGGCGGTCGATGTGCGGATCTCTCCCTGGCTGATCGTGTGCACCGCGCTGCTCGCCCTCTTCCTCGCGCTCGCAAAACGGCGGGGGGAGCTGGCCACCGCGGCCGCGAACCCGCGCCGGCCCGTGCTCTCGGGCTACTCGCTGGAGCTCGTCGACCAGCTGGTCACCGTCGTCGCGGCGTGCACGATCGTCGCCTATGCGCTCTACACGTTCGAGGCGCGCGAGAGCAGCGCGATGATGGCCACGATTCCGTTCGTCGTCTACGGGCTCTTCCGCTACATGCAGCTCATGCACGGCGAGGATCTGGGCGAGGAGCCGGAGAACGTGCTCCTGACCGACGTTCCGATCCTGGCGACGATCGCCGGGTGGGCGGTCACGTCCGCCGTGATCCTCGCGCTGGTCTAGCCGGTTCGACGGCGCTCTTGCGCGTCTTCGATGCGGTACACGATGGCGCCGGTGGATTCCTGGACGGCGGTCTCGATGCGGGCAAGCCGCTCCTCCACGCTCTTCCAGCCGGACGAGATGAGGTCGACCAGGAGGGAGAGGTCGTCCACCCGTGCGTGGCGCTCGGCGAGGTTGTCGTTCTCGATCCGCTCGAGCCGCCGGATCGTCTGGCCGGCGAGGCCCCGAGCCTCGGCGAGCTGGCGGGCGACGGGCAGCGCCTCGGCGCGCATCCCATCCTGGATCGCCTCGCCGACACGGGCCGGAAGTGAGGTCTCGAGCTGTGCCGCGAGCTCTCCAAGCTCCTCGATCTGTGCCCTCGCGCGCTCGAGCGCGGCGTCCACGTCGCCCGGCTGCGTGCGGGCCTGGGCAGCCGCTTCCAGCCGCTCGCGTGCCCGTTCGACGGCCGCGTAGTCCACGGGCCGACTGTAGCGTTGGCCCCGGATGGACACCTCGGCGCTGGAGTACGAGCTCCCGCCGGAGCTGATCGCCCAGCGGCCGGCGGAGCGGCGGGACGAGTCGCGCCTCCTCGTCTACGACCGGAAGTCCGGAGACGTGCGGCACCGGCGGTTCTCGGAGCTGCCGGAAGAGCTGTCGCCCGGCGAGCTCGTGGTCGTCAACGAGACGCGAGTGATCCCGGCGCGCCTGCGCCTGGAACGGCCGGGCGGGGGAGAGGCGGAGGTCCTCCTGCTCGAGCGCGTCGGCCCGGACGGCGTGTGGGAGGCGCTCGCGCGGCCGTCGCGCCGGCTCCGGCCCGGGCAGCGGCTGGGCCCGGTCGAGTTGCTCGAGCCGCTCGGCGGCGGGCGCTGGCGGCTCCGGCTCGAGGGCGAGCCTGCGGGTGAGGCGCCGCTTCCGCCGTACATCACCGAGCCCCTTTCGGACCCCGGGCGGTACCAGACCGTCTATGCCCGGGACGAGGGCTCGGCGGCGGCGCCGACGGCGGGCCTGCACTTCACGCCGGAGCTGCTCGCCCGGCTCGACGTCGAGCGCGTGACGCTGCACGTCGGCCTCGACACGTTTCGCCCGGTCGAGTCGGCGAGGCTCGAGGAGCACGTGATCCACACCGAGCGCTACGCCGTCGAGCGCGCAGCCTGGGAGCGAATTCGAGCCGCCGAGCGGGTCCTGGCGGTCGGCACTACCACCGTGCGCGTCCTCGAAACGCTGGCAGGTAACACTCTGTTACAAGGAAGAACCGGCCTGTTCATCACGCCCGGGTACGAGTTCAAGCGCGTCGACTCGCTGCTGACGAACTTCCACCTGCCGCGGTCGACGCTCCTCGCGCTCGTGATGGCGTTCGCGGGCGTCGAGGAGACGCGTCGCCTCTACGAGCTCGCGATCGGGGAGCGCTACCGCTTCTACTCATTCGGCGACGCGATGCTCATCCGATGAGCTTCCGAGTCACGGGCACGGACGGCGCCGCCCGCGCGGGCGTAATCGCGACCGCGCACGGCGACGTGCCGACGCCTGCCTTCATGCCGGTCGGCACGAAAGCCACGGTGAAGACGCTTCACCCGGACGAGGTCCGCGACGCGGGCGCCGCGATCCTGCTCGGCAACACGTACCACCTGCACTTCCGGCCGGGAAGCGAGCTGATCGCGGAGCTCGGCGGGCTCCACCGGTTCATGGGCTGGGACGGCGCGATCCTCACCGACTCCGGCGGCTTTCAGGTCTTCTCGCTCCGCGACACCCTGCTCGCGGTCGACGACGAAGGCGTGACCTTCCGCTCGGTCTACGACGGAACCGCGGAGCGCTTCACCCCGGAGTCCGTCGCGCAGATCCAGGCGAACCTCGGGTCCGACATCGCGATGTGCCTGGACGTCTGCCCGCCGGCCGGCGTCCCCCGGCCGGAGCTCGAGGAAGCGGTGCGCCGCACCACGCTCTGGGCGCAGCGCCAGCGCGCGGCCGAGCGGGCGCCCGGCCAGCTCGTCTTCGGCATCACGCAGGGCGCATCCGACCCCGGCCTCCGCCGACGCTCGATCGACGAGATCACGGAGCTCGACTTCGACGGCTACGCGCTCGGCGGGCTCTCCGTCGGCGAGCCGCGAGACCTGACGCTCGACGCGACCGCCTGGGCCGCACCGTCGCTTCCGGAAGACCGGCCCCGCTACTTCATGGGGATCGGGGACGCGGCCGGGATCCTGGAGGTGATCGAGCGCGGGATCGACATGTTCGACTGCGTCCTCCCGACCCGGACGGCGCGCACCGGGTCGGCGCTCACCTGGGAAGGGCGGCTGAACCTGCGGAACGCCCGGTTCGCCCGCGACGAGCGCCCGCTCGACGAGGGCTGCGGCTGTCCGGCATGCACCAGGTTCTCCCGCGCGTACATCCGCCATCTCGTCAACCAGCAAGAGCTTCTCGGCATCCGCCTCCTGACCGCCCACAACCTTCGCTTCGTCCTGGACGTCACAGCAGGAGCGCGGGCCGCGATCGAGAACGGCCGGCTGGCATCCTTCAAGGCTCACGCGTTGAAGCGCCTGACCCACATCGACCGAATTGCCGGATAACTGGATCACTCTAGGACGCGTAGCGTGGAACCGCTGATCTTCCTCGGCGCGATGGTGGCCCTCTTCTGGTTCCTGCTCATCCGGCCGCAGCGGCGGAGGCAGGCCGCGCACCGGTCGATGCTCTCCGGCCTGAGCACCGGCGACGAGGTGCTCACCGCCGGAGGCGTGTTCGGCCGTGTGCGCCGGATCGAGGACGACCACATCGTGCTGGAGATCGCACCGGGCACCGAAGTCCGGCTGGCCAAGGACGCCGTCGCGAACGTCCTCCCGCAGCCCGGGGAGATCCCGCCGGTGCACGAAGAACGAAGCTAACCTAGGGGGTCGCGTGGCCACCAGACGCGGAAACCTAACCCTGCTCGGGTTCGTGCTCGCGGCGCTCGTGGGCGTCGCGCTGCTCGCGATCCCGCAGTCGCCGATCCACAGGGAGATCAAGCTCGGCCTCGACCTCCAGGGCGGCGTCGAGCTCGTCCTGAAGGCCATCCCGCCCAAGGGCGAGGAGGTGACGGACGAGAACCTCGACCTCGCCGTCGAGGTCATCCGGAACCGCGTGGACGCACTGGGTGTCGCCGAGCCGGAGATCCGGCAGCAGGGGCAGGATCAGATCGCGATCCAGCTGCCCGGCGTCGACGACCCGGACAAGGCGGCCGAGCTGATCGGCAAGACGGCCCAGCTCTGGCTCTTCGACGTCAACGAGAACACGCTCGATCCGACCCGGGACGAGAACGGGTTCCCGATCCCGTCCGACAACCGGTTCCAGCTCCTGAAGGAGCTGCAGCCTCGGACGAAACGAGGGGAAATCCCCGAGTACTACCTCGTCGACCCGAAGGCTGAGAAGGTGATCGCCGGCCCCGAGACCTCCGAGGAGCGGATCCGCCAGGCGTACCGCACGCGAACCGGGAAGGCCGTCCCGAAGAACTTCCAGATCTGGGGGATCCCCGAGAAGACGATCATCCTCACCTGCGGCGTGGGCGAGCGCTACTGCCCGGGGGTGAACGAGGCGCCCCCGCAACGGGACTACTACTACCTCTTCAAGTTCGACCCGCAGAACAGGGAGAACCCCGTCCCGGAGATGACGGGGGCCGACTTGAAGCTCGACGGCACCCGTCAGGACTTCAGCCAGACCGAGGGCGCGATCGTCCTCATGGAGTTCACGGACGGCGGCGGCGAGAAGTTCCACGACGTCACCCGCGACATCGCCCAGCGCGGCCAGCTGCTCTCCGGCCAGATCGGCAAGGACCGGGCGCTCCAGGGCTTCGCGATCGTCCTCGACCGCGAGATCAAGTCGGCGCCGACGATCGACTGGGACCGCAACCCCGACGGCATCGCCGGCGGCGCGGCGGAGATCACCGGCATCGGCGACACGAGCGAGGCGCAGGACCTTGCGCTCGTGCTGCGCAGCGGTGCGCTGCCGTACGAGTTCGAGCAGATCGACTTCACGCGCGTCTCCGCGACGCTCGGGAAGGAGTCGCTCGCGCAGGCGATCAAGGCCTCGCTGATCGGCCTCGCCGTCGTCGCGCTCTTCCTGCTCCTCGTCTACCGCTTCCTCGGCGTCGTCGCGATGATCGGCCTGGCGCTGAACGCCACGTTCCTCTACGCGGTCATCGTCCTGTTCGACGTCGTCCTGACCCTGCCGGGCTTCGCGGGAATGATCCTCGCAATCGGGGTCGCGGCCGACGCGAACATCGTCATCTTCGAACGCATCAAGGAGGAATCCGCGGCCCGGAAATCGGTCCGTGCCGCCATTGCGTCGGGCTATCGCAAGGGCTTCGCGACGATCGTCGATGCGAACGTCGTCACGGCGATCACCGCCCTGATCCTGTTCGCGGTGGCGACCGGCGGCGTTCGCGGGTTCGCGTTCATGCTCCTGCTCGGCACCGTCATCTCGATCTTCACGGCCGTCTTCGCGACCCGCGCGCTGCTCGGGATGCTCGCCGGTTTCCGCTGGTTCGACAACCCGAAGTTCATGGGCGCCGAGAAGCAAGAGATGGCGCGCTGGCAGATGTTCGACGCGGTCGGCAAGCGGCGGATCTGGTTCACAGTCGCAGGTGTGCTGATCGCGGCGTCGATCGGCTCGCTGATCTTCAAGGGGCTGAACCTCGGGATCGACTTCCGCGGCGGCACGGAGATGGAGTTCGCCACGCAGCGGGCGGTCGAGCCGGCCGACGTCCAGCAGTTCATGCGGGGGGTCGGCGAGCCGGACGCAGTCGTGCAGGGCCGTGGAGACGAGGCGGCGGGCGGCGGCTTCCGCGAGTTCACGGTCAGGACGGAGCCGCTCAACCCCAACGAGGTGCGCGAGCTCACCGGGGAGGTCACGGAGGAGTTCACCGCGCAGCAGCGCGGCGTGCGGAACGTCTCGGCGAGCTTCTCCGAGCAGATCCTCCGCGGTGCGATCTACGCGATCCTGATCTCGTTCGTCCTGATCACGATCTTCATCTCGCTCCGTTTCCAGTGGCGGTTCGCGGTGCCGATCCTGCGGACGATCGTCAACGACGGCCTGATCGCGCTCGGGATCTACTCCTTTGCCGGCCGGGAGGTGAGCGCGGCGACCGTGGCCGCATTCCTGACCATCATCGGGTACTCGATCTACGACACGATCATCATCTTCGACCGTGTGCGCGAGAACCTGCCGATCATGCGGCGGTCCACGATCAAGGAGATCGTCAACACCTCGCTGTGGGAGACGGTCCGCCGCTCGCTGGCGACGACGATCATCACGCTGCTCCCCGTCGGAGCGCTCTACCTGTTCGGGGGCGAGGTGCTGCAGGACTTCGCGTTCGCGATCCTCGTCGGCATCGGGATCAGCGCCTTCTCGACCATCTTCATCGCCGCGCCGTTCCTCGCCGTGCTGCTCGAGCACGCGCCCGAGTACAAGGGCCGGAAGAGTCTTGACGAGCCGGTCGTGCGGCCGACCGACCGCGAGCCCGAGCCGGTCGCCGTCGGCGCCGGAGACGGTGGCGGCGACGGAGAGGTCGCGGCGCCGGTCCCGGCGGCTCCTTTGCCGCCGAGCGCGTCGGAGGCGTCCAAGCGGGAGCGCCGGCGGCAGCGCCGCCGCGCTCGCCCACATGGCCGAGCCCGATAACAACGGCGCTGTCCGCGACCTGCTCGAGCGCATCGCCCTCGCGGCGGTCGGCGCCGCTGCGCTGACTGCAGAGCGGGCCGACGCGCTCGCCGAGGAGCTCGCCGAGCGCGGGATGCTGCGCCGCGACGAGGCCCGCGCGCTGATCGACGAGGTCTCTACCCGCTGGCGCGGGGATGCGACGCGTTTCGGCGAGAAGGCGGGGACGACGCTCGACAGGCTCTTCCGCGAGCTCGGGCTCGTGACGAAGGACGACGTCGAGGACCTGGAGCTCCGGATCGCCCAGCTCGAGCATCGCCTGGGCCTGCTCGAGGATCCGCCGACCAGGGATTCGACCTCTCCCGTGCAACACTAATCCCATGGCTCAGGCGCCTCCGCGAAGCCTGGGGCGCATCTCCGAGATCGCCCAGGTCGCCGTCCGTCACGGCTTCGGCTACTTCTTCCACCGAAACCGACTAGGCGATCTCGTTCCGGGGAACGGCGACGGCGCGGCTGCGGTCGACGTGCCCTCGGAGCGCGGCCGGCACCTCCGCGAGCTCCTCGACGAGCTCGGCCCGACCTTCGTGAAGTTCGGCCAGCTCCTCTCAATGCGGCCCGACGTCCTGCCGCCGGACATCATCGCCGAGCTCCGCGGCCTGCAGGACGACGTCACGCCGTTCCCCTACGAGGAAGCGGCTCAGGTGATCCAGGAGGACCTCGGCCAACCGGTCGAGCGCCTGTTCCGGGAGTTCGATCCGGTCCCGATGGCGGCCGCCTCGATCGGACAGGTCCACGGGGCCCTCCTGCCGAACGGCCGTCGCGTCGCCGTCAAGGTGCAGCGACCCGGCGCCCCGCGGCAGATCGAGGCCGACCTGAACCTCATGTACCAGGCGGCGCGGCTCGCGAAGGAGCGGGTGCGGGCGCTCGACTTCATCGACGCGCAGGGCCTCGTCGACGAGTTCGCGCGCTCGATCCGGCAGGAGCTCGACTACCGGCTCGAGGGGCGTAACGCCGAGACCTTTCGGAAGAACTTCGCCGGCCACCCGCACGTCAAGGTGCCGCGCGTCTACTGGAGCTACACGCGGCCGCGGGTGCTCACGCTCGAGCACATCGACGGGACGCAGCTCGCCGACATCGACACGCTCGACTACGGCCTCGAGGAGCGGCGCCGGCTCGCCGAGGTGCTCACCGAGGCCTGGATGACGATGATCTTCCGCCACGGCTTCTTCCACGGCGATCCCCACCCGGCCAACATCCTCGTGCTCGCGCCCGAACGGATCGGTCTCGTCGACTTCGGCCTCGCCGGACGCCTGACCGACGAGGACGTCTCGAAGGCGACGCGGCTCTTCATCGACGTGTCGAACGAGAACGTCGAGGCGCTGCCGCGGCGGCTCGGCGAGCTCGGCGTCCGGTACCCGAAGGAGCGGGAGGAAGAGTTCGTCGCCGAGCTCCGCGAGCTGTTCTACCGCTACTACGGCGCGACGCTCGACGAGATCGACCCCGTGCAGGTCGTCCGCGAGGTCTTCGGGATGATCTACCGCATGAACCTCCGGCTGCCGACCCGCTTCGTTCTGCTCGACCGGTCGATCGCCACCCTCGGCTCGGTCGGCCTCGAGCTCTCGCCGGACTTCAACGTCTTCGAGGTTGCGCAGCCGTACGCACGCAGCCTCTTGCTCGGCCGCTACACGCCGGCTCGGATCGCCTCGAGGGCCCGGCGCGAGAGCTGGAACCTCGCCCGGATCGCCGGCGAGGTCCCGTACCAGGTGCACGACGTGCTCGAGCAGGCGCGTGACGGCCAGATCGAGGTTGGATTCGTCCACAAGGGGCTGGACGAGTTCATGCACCGGATGGACGTCGTCTTCAACCGCCTCGTGATGGCGCTCGTCGTGGCCGGCGGGCTGATCGGGTCGAGCCTGATCGGGATCTTTGCGGAGGACGGCCCGCAGCTCCTGGGCCTCCACGCGCTCTCCGTGCTCGGATTCGTGCTTTCCGGCATCCTGGGCGTCTGGCTCCTCTGGGGCGTCCTGCGCTCCGGACGCCTCTAGCGTTTC
>DASVEW010000082.1:0-14537 GCA_036380355.1 Gaiellaceae bacterium
AACCTACGGCGCGGCGTGACGCGCGAGTACCCCACCGTCCTCGACCTCGTCGGCTCGACGCCGATCGTCCGGCTCACCTCGTTCGGGCGTGAGACGGGCGCCACGCTGCTCGCGAAGCTCGAGTACCTCAACCCCGGAGGCTCGGTCAAGGATCGCATCGGGCTCGCGATGGTCGAGGCGGCCGAGGCAGACGGGCGGCTGCGCCCCGGCGGGACGATCGTCGAGCCGACCTCCGGCAACACCGGCGTCGGGCTCGCGATCGCCGCGGCGATCAAGGGCTACCGCTGCATCTTCGTCATGCCGGACAAGATGAGCCAGGAGAAGATCTCGCTCCTGCGCGCGTACGGCGCCGAGGTCGTGATCTGCCCGACCGCCGTCGACGCCGACTCGCCCGAGAGCTACTACTCGGTCTCTGACCGGCTGGCAGAGGAGATCCCGGGCGCGTTCAAGCCCGACCAGTACTCGAACATGGCCAACCCGGACGCCCACTACGAGGAGACCGGCCCGGAGATCTGGGAGCAGACCGGCGGCGAAATCGACGCGTTCGTCGTCTCGGTCGGCACCGGGGGGACGATCTCCGGCGCGGGCCGCTACCTCAAGGAGCGGAACCCGGACATCCTGATCGTCGGCGCCGACCCGGAAGGCTCGGTCTACACGGCGCTCGAGGAGTCCGACATCCACCCGTATCTCGTCGAGGGAATCGGCAAGGACACCTGGCCGAGAACGATGGCGAAGGGCCTCGTCGACGAGTGGATCCGCGTTTCCGACCGCGATTCGTTCATCACGGCCAGGCGGCTCGCCCGTGAGGAGGGCCTCCTCGCCGGCGGCTCGGGCGGGACGTCCGTCTGGGCCATGCTCGAGATCGCCGACCGCTTCGGGCCCGAGGCGAAGCTCCTCACGATGATCCCCGACAGCGGCCGCAACTACCTCTCGAAGTTCTACGACGACAACTGGATGCTCGACCACGGCTTCCTCGAGCGCCGCGCGCCGGTCCCGACCGTCGAGCAGGTGCTGCGCTCGAAGCAGACGGAGGAGCCGGACATTCCCGACCTGATCACGATCGCCGCCAACCAGAAGGTAGGCGCCGCCATCGACCTGATGCAGCGCTACTCGATCTCCCAGCTTCCGGTGATCCGGGACGGCGACGTCGAGTCGCTCGCGGACGTGATCGGCTCGCTCCAGGACCGCGACCTCCTCGACCGCGTCTTCAAGAACCCCGATGCGCTCCACGAGGACGTCGTGGCGGCGATGCAGCCGCCCCTCGCCGCGATCGACGCCGCCGACCCGCTCGACGAGGTCTTCTCGACGCTCACCGGGCGGACGAACGCCGTCGTCGTCGCGAAGCAGGGGCGGCCCGTCGGCGTTCTCACGCGCACAGACCTGCTCGAGTACCTGGCGCACAACCGCTAGGAGCTCGCCGTCCGGGTCGCGCTCTTCTCCGACGTCCACGGCAATGCGGTCGCGTTCGAAGCTTTCCTCGCCGACCTCGACCGCCAGGACGTCGATCACGTCGTCTGCCTCGGCGACCACGCGCAGGGCGGTCCGCAGCCTGCGGAGTGCCTCGAGCGCCTGCGCGACCTCGGCTGCCCCGCCGTGATGGGCAACTCGGATCACTTCCTGCTCACGCTCGATCCCGGCGAGGAGGAGGTCTCGAAGGCGCAGCTCGAGACGGCGCGCTGGTCGGCGGCGCAGCTCTCGGAGGACCTGATCGAGTTCCACCGGAGCTTCCGGCCGACCGTGGAGGTCGACCTCGGAGACGGCCGCCGGCTGCTCGCGTTCCACGGCACGCCGCGGTCGCGCGACGAGATCGTCGGGCCGTGGATGGAGGAGGCGGCCTTCCGCGAGCCGTTCGCCGCCGAGGACGCCGCGCTTCTCGCCGGCGGTCACACGCACCAGCAGTGGGCGCGCCGGCTGGGCGGCCGCTACTACGTGAATCCGGGGAGCGTCGGCCTCGCCTACGACCACCATCAGTCGATCGAGGAGTTCCGCGCCGACCCCTACGCCGAGTACGCCGTCGTGACCGTCGACGGTGGCGTCGGCATCGACTTCCGGCGCGTGCCGTTCGACGCAGGGGAAGTGCTGCAGGCGATCGAGGCCAGCCGCATGCCCAACCCCGAGCGGGCTGCAAGCCTCTGGGGCGGCTGAATGCTCAAGACGCTCGCATTCGCGACGGTTGCCTCCGCCGGGCTGGATCCTCGGCAGCTGCGTCGGCGCTTTCTGGCGGGCTCCGCGGCAGTTCGTGGCAGTCGCTCTTGCCTTCGCCGCCGGCTCGCTCACCGCGGCGCTCGCCTTCGAGCTCTTCGCCGAGGAGAAGCACGAAGACCTCCTGCTCGCCTCGGTCGGCCTGGTTTCCGGCGGTGCCCTCTTCATCCTCGTCGACGCGTAGCTCGAGCGGAGATGGCCGCGGCACCAGGCGACCGGGCTCGCGCTGCTCGCGGCGGTGACGCTTGACGGCGTCCCGGAGAACCTCGCGCTCGGCGTCACCCTCGCCACCCAGGGAAGCATCGCCTTGCTGGCGGCGATCTTCTTCTCCAACCTCGCGGAGTCCCTGGGTGGCGCGGCGGAGATGCGCGAGGGCGGAGACACGCCGCTCCGCGCCATTGTTCTCTGGACGGCAACCGCCGTGCTCCTCGCCCTCGCGGTCGTCGGCGGCCGCGTTCTGGGAGGGGCCGGAGAGGCGCAGGGCTTCCTGCTTGCCTTTGCCGGTGGAGCGGTCCTTGCGTCCCTCGCCGACACCCTGATGCCCGAGGCGTACCGCGAGGGCGGCCCGTACGTCGCCTTCGCGACCGTGGCCGGCTTCCTCCTCTCCTTCCTGCTGGCGGCGTCGGACTAGGAGGGCTTCCGGGCCACGCCGACGTAGCGGAAGCCGAGCCCCGGAACCTCCTCGCCGTCCACGAGGTACGGCCGCCACTCGAAGAAGCGCTCCTCGAACCTGGCGTCGAGCTCGGCGCGCATGACGCCGTAGCCGTGCAGACCCTCGTGCTCCTCCGCCCACTCGCGCGTCATCGGCTTGCGCCGGTCCCACGCGAACTCGTTCAGGATCAGCGGCCCCGCCAGCAGCCGCAGGAGCTTGTCCAGCGCCCCGCCGAGATCGTGGACGTGGTGGAGCGAGCGGCTGGCGACGACGGCGTCGAACGGCTCCGGCTCGGCGAACGCCTCGAGCGTCGTGCGCCGGAAGATCCTGCCCCGCGGCGCTTCCGGATCGATCGCGACGACGTCGTGGCCGGCGGCGGCAAGCGCACGCGCGAGCTCGCCCTCGCCGCAGCCGACCTCGAGCACCCGGCGCGGCGGCGGAGGGAGTTGCGAGAGTACGAAGTCGATGGGCGGTGTCACAGGGGTCGAGGTTACGCGGGAGGAGGCGCGGAGGATCGCCGTCCGGTCGCAGCTCCTCGACGGGTCCGCGACCGACGTCCTGAGCACGGTCAGCCGCCTCGGCTTCCTGCAGTTGGATCCGATCTCGACAGTCTCGCCGCCGCAGCACCTCGTCCTCTGGAGCCGTCTCGGGTGGTTCGACCGATCCAAGCTCGACCGCCTGCTCTGGGAAGAGCGGAAGCTGTTCGAGTGGAACGCGTTCATCTGGCCGATGGAGGATCTCCCCCTCATCCGGGCGCGGATGCGGGAGCGCTGGGGCCACTACAAGCGGGAGCGCTGGGCGCTGCAGTTCCTGAAGGAGCAATCGGGGCTCCGGAGATACGTTCTCCGCGAGCTCGAGCGGCGCGGCCCGTTGCCCTCTCGAGAGCTCGAGCACGCGGACGCTCGCTTCCGCGAGCGGACCGTCTGGTGGGGGACTCGAGCACAGCTCACCTGGATGCTCGAGCTTCTGCACCTCCGCGGCGTCATCGCGGTCGCCGGCCGAAGTGGAACGCACCGGCTGTGGGACCTCGCTGAGCGGGTCTATCCGGAGAGCGAGACGGTGCCGGCTGCGGCTGCAAAGCGCGCACGGGCCGAGAAGCGCTTCCGCTCGATCGGCGTGAAGCTCGTCAAAGGCCGGTGGCTCGCGCATCCGGAGGCGGATGCGCGGCCGGTCGAGAAGCGAGTCACGTTCCTCTCGCCTTTCGACCGCCTGATCCACCACCGGAATCGCGCCGAGGCGCTGTGGGACTTCCACTACCGCCTCGAGATGTACGTGCCGAAGGCGAAGCGCGAGTACGGCTACTACGTGTTGCCCATCCTCCATGGCGACGATCTCGTCGGGCGGATCGAGCCCGTCTTCGAGCGGAAGACAGGCGTGCTGCGCGTGAACCGCGTCTGGTGGGAGCCGGGGAAGAAGGAGGTCTCGCTCGACCGCCCACTCCGCCGGCTCGCGGCCTTTGTCGGCGCCGATAGCATCAGCGCGTAATGGACTTCGAGACCAGAGCGATCCACGAGGGGCAGGAGCCGGATCCCGCCACCGGCTCGGTCATCGTCCCGATCTACCAGACGTCGACCTTCGTGCAGGAGGCGGTCGGCGTCAACAAGGGCTACGACTACGCGCGGGTCGCCAACCCGACTCGCACCGCACTCCAGAACTGCCTCGCCTCGCTCGAGAACGCCGAGTTCGGCGCGGCCTATGCATCCGGGATCGCCGCGACGACGACGCTGATGCACCTCGTCCATCCGAGCGAGAAGGTTGTCAGCGTCAACGACGTCTACGGCGGCGTGTACCGGCTCTTCACGCAGGTCTACGAGCCGAAGGGCTACTCGTTCGAGTTCCTCGACGTCGACACGATCAACACGTCGCTCGCCGACCACATCGACGAACGAACTCGGATCGTCTGGCTCGAGACGCCGACGAACCCGCTCCTGAACATCGTCGACATCGCGGCCGCCGCCAAGGCCGCGCACGAGGTGGGCGCGATGGTCGTCGTCGACAACACGTTCGCGACGCCGTACCTCCAGCGGCCGCTCGACCTCGGCGCCGACGTCGTCCTCCACTCGACGACGAAGTACCTCGGCGGCCACTCGGACACGGTCGGCGGCTTCGTCGCCACGAACGACCCGACAGTGGCCGAGCGCCTCTACTTCCTGCAGAAGTCACTGGGCGCGATTCCGGGCCCGATGGATTGCTGGCTCGTCCTTCGCGGCGTGAAGACGCTGGCGATCCGGATGCAGAAGCATTCCGAGAACGCGCGCAAGGTCGCGGAGTACCTGTCCGCCCACGACGCCGTCGAGACGGTGCTCTACCCCGGCCTGCCGGAGCATCCCGGGCACGACATCGCGTCGCGGCAGATGGACGACTTCGGCGGCATGATCTCGTTCACCGCGGGCTCGGAGGAGGAGGCCGTCGACCTCGTCGCCCGCACGAAGGTTTTCAAGCTGGCGGAGAGCCTCGGCGGGGTGGAGAGCCTGATCGAGCACCCGGCGCGGATGACGCACGCCTCGACAGCGGATGCGCCGTTCGCGGTTCCGGGGAACCTCATCCGCCTGTCGGTCGGAATCGAGTCGGCGACGGATCTAATCCAGGATCTCGAGCAGGCGCTCGTCCGCTCGCCGGCCGCCGCAGGCGCCTAGCCCCGCTGTCGCTCCAGAGAAGCTCCGCCTCACGCGGACACAGTACGTCGACATTCGGGACCATCCGACCAGGTTCTTCGTGCTGCCGGGCGGAACGGATCGCGCCGCGGCGGTGTAGTAGAGCGGACGAGAACATCGAAAGGAGTCCGCGATGAAGCGCCTGCTGCTTGCTCTCGCGATCGCCGCCCTTGCACTTCCCGCCGCCGCGCTCGGCAAGGGCCCGACCGCCGCGATGCTCGAGGGTCCCGGGACGGACGGCATCTCGTTCGCGGGCTACGACAAGGCGGGTCCTGATCTGGGCGAGCTGACCCAGCAGGCCGGCCTCTGGGCGACCGTGTTCGGGCAGAGTCCCGATCCGCGACTGCCGGGCCGCCCGGACGGCGACCTCGGCCCCAGGTTCACGCTCACATACACAGTGCCGGGAGCGGGAGGCGACGACCTGATCCTGCAGGACGTCTATCCGTACGCCACCCCTGCGCCGGTCACGTATACCGCTCCGGGACAGAAGATCTTCGACCGGCAGACCCTCGGCGGCTGGGTGCAGGCCGGGCCGGACCTGAAGACGACGCTCGTTTCCGCCGGCCTGCCGTCGACGGCATCCGCAACCTCCCGCGGAACGTCGCTCCCGACGTCGTCGGCCACGCTGCTCGTGCTGGCAGCGCTCTTCGTCGCCGCCACCGCGCTGCTCCTGCGCCGCCGCGCGCGCGCCGCGCCGGCCGCCTGACCCCCGCGTAGGATCGGGCCGAGTGGACGCGCTCGGCCCGATCGACCTCCAGCACCAGGGAGCCGACCGCGTCATCGGCTGCTACCTGCTCGAGACCTCCGAGGGACTGGCCCTCAACGACTGCGGCCCGTCGGTTTGTGTTGCATCACTGGCACAAGCCCTCGACCAGCGCGGTTTGTCCCTTCAGGACATCGACCACCTGCTGCTCAGCCACATCCACCTCGACCACGCGGGGGCCGCAGGCGTCCTCGTCCGCGAACATCCCGGGCTGCGGGTGCACGTCTCCGAGGTGGGAGCGCCACACCTCGTCGACCCGTCGCGGCTCGAGCGGAGCGCCCGCCGCCTCTACGGCGAGGCGTTCGACGGGCTCTGGGGAGAGCTGGCGCCGGTACCGGAAGAAAACATCGTGCTGTTGCAACACAAAGTCCTGGGGCTCGAGGCGTTCCCGACCCCCGGGCACGCGAGCCACCACGCCTGCTACCTCGCGCCCGACGGGACGCTCTACGCGGGCGACGCGGCCGGCGTGCGGATCCAGCCGGACCGTTACGTCTGCCCGCCGACGCCGCCGCCCGACTTCGACCTCGACGCCTGGCTCCGGACGATCGACGAGCTCGAGCGGCGGGAGCCGACCCGGCTCGCGCTGATCCACTTCGGCGTCGTCGACGAGCCAGGGCAGCATCTCGACCGGCTGCGCCGCCGCCTCCGCGACTGGACAGCGGATGACCTCCCCGAGGACGAGTGGCTCAGCCGCCGCGAAGCAGAACGGGCCACCGAAGCGAGCGAGCCAGCCACGTACGAGCGGGCGATGCCGCTCTGGCAGTCGTACGCCGGCCTGCGCCGCTACTGGGACAAGCTCGCCGGGACGGGCTCGGAGGCCCCGACGATCGCCTCGCGGTAGGCGCGGACGTAGTCGCCCACCATCCGCTCTGGCGAGAACTGCTCCTCGACGTACCGGCGGCACTCCAGGGGATCGAGGGCGTCGGCCTGCTCCAGCGCGGCCGCCATCTCCCGATAGTTCTCGACGATGATCCCGGAGCGGCCGTGCTCGATCACCTCGGGCACCGCGCCGCGGTTCGTGGCGATCACCGGAGTCCCGCACGCCATCGCCTCGATCATGACCAGGCCGAACGGCTCCTCCCACTCGATCGGGAAGAGCGTCGCGCGCGCGTCCTGGAGGAGCTCGACCTTCGTCCCGTGTGAGACCTCACCGAGGTACTCGATTCCGTGCATCCCGAGATGCGGCTCGACGAACTCGGCGAAGTACCGCTCTTCCTTCGGCTCCTGCTTCTTGCCGGCGATCTTGAGCGGCAGCCCGAGCTCCATCGCGACGGCGATCGCCCGGTGGCAGCCCTTGTCGGGGCTCATCCGGCCCAGGAAGAGGAGGTACTCGCCCGGATGCGGCTTGCACGGATAGACCGAAAGATCGAGCGCGTTCGGGCAGTTCGCGAGCCAGGGCAGGGCCGGCTTCGGGCGCCGCTGGTTGACGGAGATCGAGATCAGGTGGAGGTTCGGCACGAGCTGGTGGAGCGCCTCGTACATCTCCCCCGGCTCCCCCGTGAGCGGTCCGTGGACGGTGTGCGCGACCGGCGTGTCGACGAGCCCCGAAAGGACGATCCCCATCATCCCGGTGTGCTCGCTGATCACGTCGTAGTCCTCGGCCCGCGTGTAGCAGGGCAGCGCGTGGAGCAGCTCGAAGTGCGAGCGGCCGATCCACTCGCTCGGCGCCGTCTCGAAGACCGAGGAGAGCTTCGCCTTCGTCCGGGAGTCGCCCGAGGCGAAGAGGGTGACGTCGTGGCCCGCATCAACGAGCCCGTCGGCAAGCAGCGCGACGACCCACTCGATCCCGCCGTAGCCGCTCGGGGGCACCGGGAACCACGCCGGGCTGACGACCGCGATCCGAAGCCGTTCCTCGTTCATCCCGGGTGCACCTTCGCCTGACCGTCCTCCAGCCGAACTTCCCAGAGCCTGTCGAATGCTCTCACGCTGGAGAGCCTGAGGGAACCCGCCCACGCCGGCAACTCGGGCGGCGCCACGGTCTCGAGCGTGTTCTGGCGGCGATCCGGCGAGAGGCCGAGCAGGAGCTGGAGCAGGAGCACCGGCGTTCCGGCCGCCCAGGCCTGCGGGCGCGCCGCCGTCGGGTAGGCGATCGGGAAGCGGGTCTCCGTCCGCGGCATGCCCGCGAAGACCTCGGGCAGCTGGTAGTCGAAATGCCGGGCCGCGGTCAGCATCTGGCGGACGACCCGGTGCGCCTCCGGCCAGCGCCCGTAGCGAGCGAGCCCCCACGCGCAGAGCGCGTTGTCGTGGGGCCAGACCGTGCCGTTGTGGTACGCGAGCGGGTTGTAGGCGCGGTCGAGCGTCGACATCGTGCGGATCCCCCACCCCGACCAGAGCGGGTCGGCCATGAGCGCGTCAACGACGGCATCGACACGCTCCGGCGGGACGATCCCGCTCCAGAGCAGATGGCCGACGTTCGAGCAGAGAGAGTCGACCTGGTTCTTCTCGCCGTCGAGCGCGAGGACGTAGTACCCGCCGCGCTCGTCGGTCCAGAACGCCTCGTTGAAGCGCCGGTAAAGCTCCGCCGCGTCGCGCTCTAGGCGGTCGGCCAGCTCCCGGTCTCGCCATACCTCGCGCGCGAGTTCCGCCGTCCGGCGCTTCGCGTCGTAGACGTACCCCTGAACCTCGCAGGGCGCGATCGGCGGCTCGGCGATCCGCCCGTCGGCGAACCGCTGGGAGTCGTGCGAGTCCTTCCACGACTGGTTGTCTAGCCCGCGCCTGCTGCGCTTCATGTACTCGACGAAGCCGTCGCCGTCGAGGTCGCCGCGCTTGTCGATCCACTCGAGGGCCATCAGCGCGTGCTCCTTCAGGCTCTCGACGAGCGCCGCGTCGTCCGTCCACCGCCAGACCTCCGAGAGCAGAATCAGGTAGAGCGGCGTCGCGTCGACGGTTCCGTAGTACGTCCCGTGCCAGGTGCGCGCCGCCTTCCCGCGCCGGAGCTCGTGGACGATCTTCCCCGGCTCGGCGTCCCGCGTCGGGTCGTCTTCCGTCGCCTGGAGATCGCCCAGCACCTCGAGCGCGGTGACCGCGAGCTCGGGCCCGAAGAGCAGTGTCTGGAGGCACGTGATGATCGTGTCGCGCCCGAAGACGGTCATGAACCACGGCATGCCGGCCGCCGGAAGCTTCCCGACGCCGTTCTCGCGTCCGTGCATGCGGAGCGAGGCCAGGTCGGACACCGAGCGGCCGAAGGAGTGCGCCAGGTCGTCCCAGGTGGCCCGCAGCTGCGGCACGCGCAGCTGCCAGGCGGCCAGCGACTCGCGGACGCGGGCCAACTCGTCGCCGAAGCGCCGCTCGGCAACTCGCGGAACGACCTGCTGGCCGTCGAGGGACGGGACGATGTCGAGTCGGAGGTCCCAGCGCTCGCGCGGCTCGAGATCCATCCGGTACGTGACGCGGCCGCCGTCGATCTCCCCCGTCCGCGACATGAACACCTGGGTCTGGGCCGGGACGCCCGTCTCGTCGGCGAGCAGGAACTGGTTGTGCTCCGGGTCGTACCGGCACTCGACGAGCGGCGGCAGCGGCTCGGCGTGCTGCGGGTCGCCGAGCGCGAAGTCGTAGTCCTTGACGGCGAAGATGTCCGCGAAGTCGGAGCCGACCTCGACACCGAGCTCGAGCGACACGGGCCGCATGCCCTGGTTCTGGACGACGAGCCGGTCCTGCATCGCCTCGCCGATGAACCGCTCCCGGATGATCGAGACCTCGTCGGCGTCGAGGTTCTCGGTGCGCGGGTTGCGGAGGTAGAACGCGGCCGAGAAGTAGTCCACCTTGTCCGACGTCAGAAGCAGCGGGCGCTTCCCGTTGATGGTCAGCCTCAGGATCGAGAGGAAGCGGGTGTCCTCGGCGAAGAGCCCGCTCGTCGCCCAGGCGCCGACGTCGCCGACGTCGTCGCAGATGCAGAACGTCGAGCCCTCGAGGATCGTGATCGCCATGGCCTACGGCCCCTAGGCGCTTCTGACGATCCGCGTAGGGGAGCTCTGCGACCGAGCCTTGACGACGAGCTCGTCGACGTTCACGTGCTCCGGCCGTGTGACGGCGAACACGACGCACTCGGCGATGTCCTCGGGCGTCAATGGCTCGACGTTGGCATAGGCCTGCGCCGCGCGCTCGGCGTCCCCGCGGAAGCGCACGAGCGAGAAGCCGGTCTCGACGAGCCCCGGATCGACGAGGGTGATCCGGATCGGGCGGCCGAGGAGGTCCTCGCGGAGGGCGTACGTGAACCCCCGGACGGCGAACTTCGTCGTCACGTAGAGCGCCGCCTTCTCGTAGGCCTGGCGGCCGGCGATCGACCCGACGTTGACGATGTGGCCGCCGTCCGCGAGGTGCGGCAGGCAGAGGCGCGTCATCCGGACGAGCCCGTGAAGGTTGGTCTCGATCAGCGTCTCCTCGTCCTCCTCGGTGCTCTCGTCGAAGAGATCGCGACCAAGCGCGAGGCCTGCGTTGTTGACGAGGACGTCCAGCCCGCCGAGGCGGTGCGTCGCGCTTGCGACGAAGCTCGCGCTGCTCTCCGGGTCCGTCACGTCCAGCTCGAGGGCGACGAAGCCGTCGCCGAGCTCCGCCAGGCGGTCGAGACGCCGGGACCCGACGGCGACGTGCGCCCCTTCGCGAATGAGCGCGCTCGCCGTCGCCGCGCCGATCCCGCTCGACGCGCCGGTCACGATCGCTCTCTTCCCGTCGAGCGCCCCCACGGGCGCGGAGCTTACGTTTTTGAGACGATGCCTTCAGCCAACGCCGTCGGCACGAAGGAGGCCAGGAGATGTTCGCGCGTGTCGCCCGCTACAAGATCCCTGAAGAGAGCATGGACGCTGCGGTGGAGAGCTTCAACGAGGCCGTGGAGCAGCTACGGGAGATCGAGGGCAGCGAGGGCGGCTACCTGCTCGTGGACCGCGACAACTCCACCGCCATCACCGTGACGTTCTGGAGCAGCCGGGCGGCACTCGAGGCGAGCGAGGTGCGCGCCAGCAGGCTCAGATCGCAGGCGGTCGGCCCGCACGGGGGCGAGATCCAGGCGGTCGATCGCTGCGACGTCGCGCTCGACTTCAGCGCGTCGGCCCCGGTCTAGCCCTCTACAAAAAAGGACGCCCCGGACGGATCTGCGGCCAATCCGCCGGGGCTGACCCAGTCTTCGGCGCCCGGGCACGGCCCCTTGACCCACATTCGAGGGATGGCGTCGATTGCTGCACCGGACGCGAGTGGGATTCAATTGTCGGGTGGTCGATCCCCGTCACGTGGTTGCGGCCGTCGGCTCGGCAATCCGTAACCCCGACATCCGACGGGTCGAGCTCGCGTGGGGCGCTGCGATCGCCGCCGAATGGGCGCACTTCGTCGCCTTCGGAGTCTTCGCCTACGAGGTGGGCGGCGTCGCCGCGGTCGGGATCGCAGGGCTCGTCCGTCTCCTCCCGGCGGCGATCGTCGCCCCGTTCGCAGCTTCGCTGGGCGACCGCTTTCCGCGCGAGCGCTTCCTGCTTGCGATGACGCTCGTCGGAGCGGTCGCGCTGGGTGGGTCGGCCGCCGCGTTCGCAGCAGGCGCCGAGCTCCTTGTCTTCGCGTTCGCCGCGCTCCTCGGGCTCGCGATCACGCTCATCAGGCCCGCGCTACAGGCGCTTCTGCCGTCGCTCGCCCGAACGCCGAGGGAGCTGATCGCAGCGAACGGCGCCACATCGACGATCGAAAGCCTCGGGACCCTCGTCGGGCCGCTGCTCGCGGGCGTGCTCGTCTCGGTTGCGGACGCGGGTCTCGTGTTTGCGGTCTCGTCGGGGGTGCTCGTCCTCGGCGCGGCGGTGCTCTCACGGGTGGGGGTCGAGGGCCGTGTCGATCTCCAGGCCGGGACGGGCGCGAGGCGGGCCCTCGCTGCCGGTTTTCGAACGATCATGGAGCGACCGAGGGCCCGCCTCGTCATCGCCCTGATCGTCTCCCAGACGTTCGTTCGCGGCTGCCTGAACGTCCTGATCGTCGTCGCCGCGTTCGACGTGCTCGATGCGGGTGGCGAGGCGGTGGGCTACATGACCGCCGCGATCGGCGTCGGCGGGCTGGCCGGCGCAATCGGAGCGATGACTCTCGGAGGTCGCCGGCTCGCCGTCGCCTTCGGCCTCGCACTCGTCTTCTGGGGACTGCCGATCGTGCTCATTGGCCCCTGGCCCGATCTGGCCGTCGCGGTCCTCCTGCTCGCGGTCGTCGGTGCTGCCAACAGCGTCGAGGACGTCGCCGTCTTCACGCTCCTCCAGCGGCTCGTTCCCGACCGGGTCCTGACGAGCGTTCTCGGCGTCGTCTGGAGCCTCGCCATGGGCGGCGTGGCGGTCGGGTCAATCGCAGCGCCGGCCGTCGTCGAAGCGATCGGGGCTCGGTGGGCGTTCGTCGTTGTCGGGGCGATTCTCCCGCTGCTCACGCTCCTGACCTACCGGCGGCTCGCGGAGATCGACAGAGCAGTCGCCCCGGCGCCGGAGCTGGAGCTCATCGAGCGCGTGCCGATGTTCGCGCCGCTTTCCGTGGCGGCGAAGGAGCGGGTGGCGGCAAAGCTGGTCCCGCTCTCCGTGCACGCAGGCGAGCTCGTGATCCGCGCGGGCGAGACCGGAGACCGGTTCTACATCGTCGGCAACGGCGAGCTGGACATCTCCGCGCCGGGGGTCCAGTCAGCCGCCCACGAGGGCGACTACTTCGGCGAGATCGCGCTGCTGCGAGACGTGCCGCGGACGGCGACGGTCAAGGCGCTGGTCGACACGCAGCTATATGCCCTCCAACGGGAGGACTTCCTGGCCGCTGTGACCGACCACCACGCCGCGCACGCAGCCGGCAGGGCAGTCACCGAGGAACGGCTGGCCCGGACGACGTAGCTGCAGAGCCGAGAACGGTGATGCTGCGGGATGGGCGGTGCCGGGCTCGAACCAGCGACCTCCTGCTTGTAAGGCAGGCGCTCTCCCAACTGAGCTAACCGCCCGCTGTACTGCGGACAAGCGTATCGGCCGCCATCGCCGCTACTCTCCCGCCCGGTGCGAGTCGCCCTCGCAGTCTCCTGCACGCTCCTGCTTGCCGGATCCGGCCCAGCGGCGGTCGCGGAACCTTCCAGCCGCACGACGGCGGCCCCCGCTGCGGTTCCGATCTACACGAAGAAGCGCCCGCCGAGAGCGCCGAAGCAGCTCCCACGCCGTACGTCTGTCTCCAAGGACGGAATCACGTGGACGTTCGCCCGCCCGGCGCAGGTCGGGCGCTTCGTCACCGGCGATCCGTACGTGGTCGGGCCGGTCACGATCACCGCGATCAGCCCGGCGCCGTCGAACGGCCGCAACGGCTCGGTCAAGAACGTCCCGGCCGAGGACGACGACAGCGGCTTCGACAGCAGGACCGACGGCAACCGGTACGAGTCACGGCTGAGCGTGCGGCCTCCCGTCGGCATCGCTCCCGGCGACTCACTGGTCTCGTCGATCAGCGTCGACCGAGTCGGGGCGACGAAGCGCTGGCTCTTCGACAAGTCGACCGGCAGCCCCGTGCGGTCGATCTCGATCCTGACGAGCGTGCGGAGGCCGCTCCCCCGGGACGCCTTCCGTCCGTCCTACGCCGGCCGGAGCCCGATCTACCTCTCACGGAACCTGAAGCGACACCTGCTGCCGCGGCTCAGGCGCGTCGCCGAGACGCCCTCGCTCGCCGAGTACGAGCAGCACTTCCGGCGCCCCTGGGTCGACAACCTCCTCTTCAACTTCGACACGCCGATCGACTACATGCCCGACTACTCGCGGGAGATCTCTCGGGCGGTCGGCACGGCAGGGCTGCTCCTCAGCCTCAACTACGCAGCCCGGCAGAAGGAGGCGCTGCTCGTCTACCTGACCCAGTACGGGATCGACCTGCACGGCCTCAAGCGCCGCGGACACCCGGGGTGGCCGGCGCACGGCGGGCACGGAAGCGGCCGCAAGTTCCCGATCGTCTTCGCGGGCGTCATGCTCGGCGATCGCGCAATGCAGCGGGTCGCCGGCAACTTCGGCGAGGACATGCAGACGATCCGCGGCAACGGGTGGACGGGCGCGAAGGCGCTGTACGCGGGTCACTACGGCAGGAGGGGCGAGGGCAAGTACGGGCCGTACGAGCACCTGCAGCCGCGCGACTGGCCGGACAGCCTCGGCGAGGACTACCGGCGCTGCTGCACGTCGGGCGCCTGGATCGGCGAAGCACTCGCCGCAAGGCTCGTCCCCGGTGTCCGGAGGGCCTGGGCCTACGAGCCGTTCTTCGAGTACGCGGACCGCTGGATGACCGAGGACGACGCGGGCCACCTTGCGGCGATCCG
>DASVEW010000083.1:0-30226 GCA_036380355.1 Gaiellaceae bacterium
GCCGGATTGCCAGCGACGAGCGGCGCGGATCTGGTCCTGGACGTGCCCCAGCGTCGTCGTCCCGTTGAAGCTGAAATCCTCCAGCCACGGGATCAGCTGCGCCCTGCCGCGCTTCATCTGCCGGCGGAAGTCCCGCAGCGACCGGCCGACGGTCCGGCCGGGCACCGAGACGGGGCTGTCGAGGCCGTATTCGCCCGACGAGTAGTGCGAGGGGTAGACCATCGGGTAGATCGCGTCCACGATCTTGGCCAGGCGGCGCGGCGACTGGCCGATCCCGAGATCACGGGTCGCCGAGAGGCCGAACACATCCACGGAGACCCGGACGCCCATCGGCTTCAGGCGCTTCGTCGCGTAGTGGACGAACCGCGCGATCGTCACACCCATGGCTTCGTTTCTCCTGCCGGGGAACACCGCAGCGTCGATGTCGCCGTCGCTGGGGAAGCGGACGTAGTCGAACTGGATCTCGTCGAAGCCGGCCTTGGCGGCCGCCTGGGCGATCCGGAGGTTGTAGTCCCAGACCCGCTTGTCGTACGGATTCGTCCAGCCGAGACCGGCGTGGTTCTGCCAGACGCCGCCGCCGGGCGTCCGGATCGCGAGGTCGGGGCGGCCCTTGGCGAGATACGGATCCTCGAAGCAGACGACCCGGCCGATCAGGAAGAGGCCCTCCGAGTGCAGCTGCTTCGCGACCTTGACCGGGTCGTAGTAGCGCTTGGCGGCCCCGACACGCCTGGCGAGCGGCGGCGCCAGCGTGTGGAAGCCGACCTCGCCGTTCTCGTCCTTGACGTCGAGCTGGATGGTGTTGATCCCCGGCATGACGGCGTACTCCTCGAGCTTCCCGTCGATCGAGGCGAGCGCCATCGTCACGTGGACACCGCGGATTTCCTTGGGCACCGGCGGGCCCACTCGCTTCACTTCGGCCTTCTTGCGGGCCGGCTTGGCATCGACGGCCGAGTCTCCGGCCTCGCCGCCCCGGTCCGGAAGCGCCCCGGCCCCCGCCGCTACCGCCGCCGCGGAGAGAAGCAGCGCGATTCCGCCGGCCGCACGCCTGATCCGGCGACGCCGCCTCGCCTGCGCTCGGCGCTGGCGAAATCGGTCGTTCGGATCAAGGAAAACCTCCACAGGAGTCGGAACCGTACAACGCCTAGGAGGGAAAGACGGGATTAGTCAGGCGCCGACGCGGGTAACTCCCGCGCCGTGGGCATCGTCGTGAGCCTGATCCTGATCGCCGTGGGCGCCATCCTGATCTGGGGCGTGAACGCGGAGAGCACCGATTTCAACGTGGACGCCGTCGGCGTGATCCTGATGATCGTCGGCTTCGTCGCCTTCATCCTCAGCCTGATGATGTGGCGCTCCTGGTGGGGCCCGGGCGCCTTGACCTCGCGCCGGACGTACGTCGAGGGCGACGTCGCACCACCGCCGCCGGCGGACCCGTACGCACGCGGCACCCGCCGAGTCGTCCACGAGGAGGAGGAAGTCGGCGGCCCGCCAGCTCCGCCGCCCAGGGCTCCGCCCCCGCCGTAGCGCGCTGACTAGCGAACGAGGCGGCCGTTCGCCCGCACCACGAGCCAGAGCCCGCCGAAGTTGTCCACGTTCTGGCACTTGACCTCGCGCGGCCCCTCGTGCGCGTAGAAGTAGAGCGGCCAGCCGTTGTAGGTCACCTGCAGGCGGCCGTTTCGCCTTCGCACGGTGCCGATCAGCGACTGCCGCACCCCTCCCAGCGCCTTGACCTTCGCCGTGGAGAAGTAGACGGGCCAGGCGCCCGCGCACGCGCCGTAACAGGTGCTCTTGCCGCCCCGCTTGTCGCGGGTGAAGGCGTAGAGGACCCGGTCGCGCCCGTCGAAGAGGATCTTGCCGTAGCGGGTGCTGCGCAGCTTCAGCGCCAGGGTCCGCTCGCCGGCCTCGCTGGCCGACGGGGCGCTTGCCGCGCCGGAGACCCCGCCGCCGGCGAGGAGGGCCGTGGTCGTGAGCAGAACGAGAAGTCTCTTCATCCGTTGCCTCCTTCGTGAGACGAGCGAACGGTAGGACGCTCGACCTTTCGAGATCCTTAAACCGTCTCTCGGGAGCTAGCGGCCGTTACGCCGGGGAAGCAGGCGGCCCAGCGTGTCCGAGGCGATGTAGCCCGCGATCTTCGGGTTCTCCTGAAGGCGGCGGAGCGAGTACGCATACCAGTGCTGGCCGAACGGAACGTAGATGCGGAGGCGGTGGCCGTCGTCCACGAGCTGCGTCCCACGCTCCGGCCTGACGCCGAGCAGCATCTGGAACTCGTACTCGGCCTGCGAGCGGCCGTGCTCCCGCACGAGCCGTTCTCCCTCCGCGACCAGCCACTCGTCATGCGTGGCGATCCCCACGTAGGAGCTGCCCTCGAGCAGGGCCTCGAGCGCGCGCACGAAGCTCTCGCGCACCTCGTCGAAGCCCTGGTAGGCGATCGCCTCCGGCTCCAGGTAGATCCCCTTGCAGAGCCGGACGTTCGGCGTCAGGTCGGCGAGCGCCTCGATGTCGTCCAGCGTCCGGCGCAGGTAGGCCTGGAGCACGATCCCGACGTTGTCGAGCCCGGCCTCGCGGAGCTCGCGGTAGACCCGGATCGTGTCGTCCGTGCACGAGGAGTCCTCCATGTCGATCCGGACGAAGTTGCCGCGCTCGCCGGCCTCCCGCACCAACCGCTCGACGACCTCGCGGCAGAGCCCGTAGTCGAGCTTCAACCCGATCGCCGTCAGCTTGATGCTGACGTTCGAGTCGAGCCCCTGCTCGTCGATCGCCCGGAAGACGTTCTCGTACTCGTAGCCGATGTGGCGCGCTTCCTCCCAGGTCGTGATCTCCTCACCCAGGACGTCGATCGTCGCCAGCTTCCCCTCGTCGTTCAGCCGCTGGACGACGCGGCAAGCGTCCTCGACGTCGGTTCCGGCGATGTAGCGCCCGGAGATTCTCCGGACAATCGGCTTCGGAACCGCCGGGAGGGTGCGGACGATCGCGCGGTCGAGCAGCGCCACGGACGGAGTGTAGGCAGGCTCAGGACTCGCGCATGAACCCCTGGCGCGCGGCGCTGACGAGCGCCACCGCCTCGGGGAACAGGACGCGCATAGCGTCCCGAAGCGCGATCGCCTGCGCGTCAGAGCCGCCCTCGACCTGCATCTGGCCGAGCGCGGCCGCCGTGAGCTGCACCGCGGTGTTGAGCGTGAGCGTCGCGAACTGCTCGCGCTGCGCTTCCGCGACGGACTCCGCCTGCCGCTCGGCGAACTCGCGCAGCCCGCGCATCAGATCGTCGGGGTCGCCCCCCATCGGGAAGCCGAATCCGCCTTCCATGCCCGTACCGTAGCGGCCGCTTGGAGGGCTCGGTGGAACGTCGCTCGTCGCGAGCTCTCCCTAGTCGAGCTGCGACTTGTGGTTCTGCTCGACGTCCGAGACGAAGGACTGCACGGCGCCCGCCGCCGCCTTCATCGTCTCCGCGAAGGGCGATGGGCCCGGCGACCCGAGCGAGTCCTCGAGCCGCTTGGTCGCCGCACCGACCTCGTCGAGATACCTCGGTGTGGCCAGGCGAGGAGGGGCGCCGAGTGCCCGCTGGAGGCCCGAGACCGCCTCCTCGGCCTCCTCGATCCCAGGTGGGTTCTCGGTCAGGCGGAGGGCGACCAGGCGTGACCGGAGCTCGTCGAGCTCGCCGCCGCCCGCACTCTCCTCCGCGATCTCCGCGAGTGCGACGAGCGACGCCGCCTCGCGCACCCGCTCTCGGTCGCTCACTCGCCCGCCGCCATCGTCGAGCGCGAGCCACGAGATCTCCTCGCCGGAGCGGAAGGCGCAGAGATAGACGCGGCCGCCGGACGTGGGCTCGGTGGCGAGCACGCCGGCGAGCTCCTCACCCTCGGCCGCGAACTCCGCGGCCGCAGCTGCGACGCGGTCTAGGTCGTCCTGGAGCGCCACGGAGGAAAAATAGACTTGTGAAGGAGCAGGCCCTCGATCTCTTCGCGCCGCTCGGTCCGACGTACGACCGGTACGCGAACCTCCTCTCGTTCGGCCAGGATCCGCGCTGGCGGCGCTTTCTCGTCTCCCGGATTGACGTCGGGCCCGAGGACTCCGTGCTCGATGTCGCCACCGGAACGGCTGCCGTCGCGATCGAGCTCGTCCGCCGGACCGGCTGCCGCGTCGTCGGCCTCGACCAGAGCGCCGAGATGCTCGCGCAGGGGCGGAACCGCGTCCGGGCCGCCGGACTCCGCGACCGCATCGAGCTGCTGCACGGTGAGGCCGAGCGCCTGCCGTTCGAGGACGCGTCGTTCGACGGCGTCACGTTCACCTACCTGCTCCGCTACGTGGACGACCCGTCGGCCACGCTCGCCGAGCTCGCGCGGGTCGTCCGCCCCGGCGGCACGGTCGGGATGCTCGAGTTCGGCCTGCCGCGAGGCCCGGCGCGGCCGGCGTGGGAGCTCTGGGTGCGCGTCGGACTGCCCGCGGCGGGCGCGCTGATCTCGGAGGGCTGGCGCGAAGTCGGATCGTTCCTCGGCCCCAGCATCCGCGACTTCCACCGGAAGCACGATCTCCCGTCCCTGTGGCGTGCGGCCGGCATCGAGGACGTGGGCTCGCGCCGGATGAGCCTCGGAGGCGGCCTCGTGATGTGGGGGCGCAAGGCCTGAGCCGTCCTGCCTTCTATGCGCTCGAGTCGGGAAGCTGGCGGGACTACGTCACGATCCTCCACCTCCCCTACACGGCGTGGCACCTCAGCTACGTCGCGATCGGGGCGGCGCTTGCGCCGGAGCTCCATGCCGATCGGCTTCTAGCCACCCTGGCAGCGTTCTTCCTCGCGCTCGGGATCGGCGCGCACGCGCTCGACGAGCTGCAGGGCCGCCCGCTGCGCACGCGAATCCCCACCGCGGTCCTGTGGTCGCTCGCGCTCGGCTCGATCGGCGCCTCGGTCGCGATCGGCGTCGGCGCCGCGCTCGTCTGGACCGCGTGGCTGCTCGTCTTCGTGGCCGCCGGCTCCTTCCTCGTCTTCGCCTACAACCTGGAGCTCTTCGGCGGGCGCTTCCACACCGACCTCTGGTTCGCGCTCGCCTGGGGCGCGTTTCCGCTGCTCACCGGCTACTTCGTCGCCGCCGAGGAGCTCACGGTCGAAGCCCTCCTCGCCGCCGGGTTCGCGGTCGCGACGAGCCTCGCCCAGCGAGCGCTCTCGACCCCGGTACGGGCCGTGCGGAGAGGGCTGAGCGACGACCCGCCGAGCACGATCGTCGGGCCGGAAATGGCGCTCCGAGCGCTGACCGTGGCGATGGTGGCCCTCGCCGCCGCGCTGCTCGCCCTACGATGGTGAGCCGATGGGTCTCTTCTCCCGCCGACGAAAACGAGCGCAGCGCATCGCCGATGTCGAGGCCGAGCTCGACCGCGCTCGCAACGAGCTGAAACGCGTCATCCGCGAGGAGACCGCCGCCAGCACCGGCGAGATCCAGCGGCTGCTCGCCAGAGAGCGCGCGGACGCCATGTCCCGCCTCCAGGAGGAGGAACGCAAGATCGCCGAAGCCCGGCGACAGGACGTCCTCGAGCGCGAGCGACAGGCGGGCTCCGAGCTCGGCACGAAGCTCGCCCACGCACAGGAGCGGATGGAGCAGCGGTTCGCGAGCTGGAGCGCCGACCTCGACCGGACCCACCAGGCCCTCACCGCCGAGCTCGCCAAGCTCGCGGAGCGCCAGAAGACGGTGCTCGCGCAGGCCGAGGAGCGCCTCCAAGCCGACCGCGAGAAGATCGACGAGGCCGGCGAGCTGCAGGTTGCGGCCGTGCAGAAGCTCCGGGAGGAGCTCCAGCGGGCGGCCGAGCTGGCGGCGCAGGATCTCCGTGCGGAGCTGGACGCGCACGGAGCAGAGCGTCGACGGGCGCTCGAGGAGATGAGCCAGCGGCTGAAGACGCGCGAGCGCCAGCTCGCGGAGCGGGTCGACCGCGAGGAGACGGACGTCGTGCGCCGGATCCAGGCGCGGTTCGTCGACATCGAGCGGCGGCAGGTCGAGGCGCTCGAGCGGACGACCAACCAGGCGGCGGGGCGTTTCGCCGAGGCCGCTGCGCTCCAGTTCGACTCGGCGATCAAGTCGGCCCGCGAAGACGCCGCGCGGCGCCTCGCGCGAGAGCTCGACCGCGCCGTCCACATGTTCGCCCGGGAGGCGGAGTCGGTTCTCGCCGAGCGGCTTGCGCAGGTGGCGGACATCGGGACCCAGCGCGTCGAGAAACGACTCCTTCAGGTCACCGCCGGCCTCGAGCGCCAGCGGGACGAGTTCATCGGCACCCTGCAGCAGCGCCTGGGCCAGGTGGAGCTCGAGATCCGCGACCGGCTGCGCGCGCTCGCCGACGAGGCCGAGGCGGAGCGGGCCGTCCTCGACCGGCGCCTCCACGAGCTCTCACGCCGAGCTGACTCGAGCGAACCCGTTCGTAACTAGGAGCGCTCGGCGGGACCGTCGCTCCGCCGAACCGTCCCCGGCGACGGTTTGATACCAACTTCGGCGGGGAGGGTTCGTCTAGGAAAGGACGAATCAGAGCCGATCGAAGGCGTGGACATGACCGAGATCGTCGAATACGAGCAAAGCGACCGCGACAAGGTGGCGAGCTGGCGGCTTCACCAGCTCATCGAGGCGGGGTATCCCGTCCACCTAGCCGAGCGGCTCGCACACAGCGACGCCGACCTTCACCGCGCCGTCGAGCTCGTCCGCCGGGGCTGCGACGCGCGCGTCGCCGCGGAAATCTTGCTCTGACGAGCTCGTTTTCGTGGAAAGTCTCACGACTTTCCACGACCGTATGAAGCCGGGCGCCGGCTTCGCCGACGCGCGGCCCAGCATCGCTTCTCGCTTCCTCGACCATGAGCCGTCCAGGCGGAACGGGCAAAGCCCGTTCCGCGGCGAAGGCATAGCCTGCGGAGGATGCAGCCTCTAGGCGGGTCGCGCGTCCGCGCGCTGATGCTCTTCGCCGAGGACACTCACGCGGTCGCAGAATGGTGGGCTGCGGCGTTCGGCGTCGAGCGGCTGGAGGTCGAGCAGCACGAGCAAGGCGCCTTCGTGTTCTTCGACGCAGCCGGGCTGGAGATCGGCGTTCATGCCGCCGATCCCGAGAAGAATCCCGTCGGCGGCAGCCCCGTCGTCTATTTCTCGGTGGAGAGCGTCTCGTCGACGCGAGCGCAGCTCCTCGGGCGAGGCGCGACGCCCCATCGCGGCCCGCTCGCCGTGGACAGGGACAGGTCGATCTGCCAGCTGAAGGATCCGTTCGGAAACGTCTTCGGCCTCGACGGCCCTCCGTAGGCCGTTCGACGCCCCGGGTACAGCCATACGCCGCCGCCGACACTCTCCGCAGGTGAGGGATCCCGGGACGAAGCAGCTTTAGAGTCGAACCGTGGATAACGCAATCATTCGCCGTGCCGTCTCAGCAGACATCGAGGAGCTCGTTGCGATGCGCCGCGACTTCACCTTTGAGGACGAAGAATCCCAAAGGCGTGCCAGTCGACCGGAATACGAGGCCGAGTGTCGCGAATTTCTCACCGAGGCGATCTCAGCAGACACATGGGATATCTGGGTCGCCGAGGTAAGCGGGCAGATCGTCTCGCACGTCTACGTCGCGCTCATTGACAAGGTTCCGCGGCCGGTGCGGGCGAACCGGCGAATCGGCTACCTGACGAACATGTATACGCGGCCCCCGCACCGTGCCGGCGGCATCGGTGGGAGGCTCGTCCGACGAGCGCAGGACGCGGCTCGGCAGGCTGATGTCGAACTGATGATCGCGTGGCCGAGCGAGGACAGCATTGCCTTCTATGAACGCCATGGATTCAAGGAAGCGTCCTCTGGCGAGCCGCTGATCTGAGAAGCGGACGATCCGCTCCAGCGCGAATAGCGTCTCCTGCCATAACGGCGTCCCCGCCGGGCTGTCCGGTCCGGCCGCCTACCGGCTACGCCGGTCGACTGGCAGAGTGAACGCATGGCGAAGGTCGAGGCTGCGCAGTACGGCGACCGGAAGGTCTACAGCGTCTCCGCGTTCAACCGCGGCGTCGCCGACTGGCTCTCGCGGCTGCCGACCGTCTGGGTCGAGGGCGAGATCACGGAGCTCCGGCGGCAGGAGCGCTGGGCGAGCGTGTTCTTCACGCTCAAGGACCCCGGCGACGGCGCCTGCCTGTCCGTCTCGATGCCGCGCAGCCAGTTCGACGCGCTCCGCCTCGACCTCGCCGACGGGGAGCGCGCGCACGTCTACGGCCGGCCGGAGCTCTTCGAGGCTCGGGGAGACTTCCGCTTCCGCGCGCTCTCGATCGAGCGGTTCGGCCTGGGCGACCACCTCGCCGCGCTCGAGCGGCTGAAGCGGAAGCTCGCCGCCGAAGGGCTCTTCGAGCGGCGCCGTCCGCTGCCGCGCTTCCCGCGCCGGGTCGGGCTCGTAACGGGGAACGACGCAGCCGCGAAGCGGGACTTCCTCACGGCGATCACGACCCGGTTCCCGCCGGCTCGAGTCGTCGTCGCGGAGACCTATGTCCAGGGCCCGCGGGCGGCGCCGGCGATCGTCGAGGCGCTCGGATCGCTCTGCGAGATCCAGGACGTCGACGTGATCGTGCTCGCGCGCGGAGGGGGAAGCTTCGAGGATCTGCTGCCGTTCAGCGACGAGCGGCTCGTCCGGGCGGTGGCGGGGTGCCGCGTGCCGGTGGTCTCCGCCGTCGGGCACGAGCAGGACACGCCCCTGACCGACCTCGCCGCCGACGTCCGGGCCTCGACGCCGAGCCTGGCCGCGCGGCTCGTCGTCCCGGACGCCGGGGAGCTGCGCGAGCGGCTGGAGCAGACGCGGGATCGCCTCCACCGGGCACCGCTGCTCACCGTCGAACGAAAGCGCGCCCGCCTCGAGGGAGCGCACGGACGGCTGCGCGCGCTCTCGCCGAGCGCCACGCTCGAACGGGGCTACGCGATCGTCCGGCGCGAGGGACGCATCGTCCGTGCCTCCGCAGAGGTGCAAGGCGGGGCCCGAGTGGATGTCGAGCTCGGGCAGGGCGGCTTCGGCGCCACCGTCGAGGAGACGCGCGAATGACCTTCGAGGAGGCACAGAAGGAGCTTGAACGCATCGTCCAGCAGCTCGAAACGGGCCAGGCGGACCTCGACGACGCGATCAAGCTCTGGGAGCGGGGCGAGGAGCTCTATCGCCTCTGCGCCGACAAGCTCGATTCCGCACAGGGGAAGATCGAGGAGCTCGCCCGCAGGGTCGAGGCTGTGAAACCGTCCGAACCTGCTTAGAATCGCGGCATGGCCGATCAACAAACCACGCAGCTGCTGAAGCAGGTCCCGCTCTTCTCCGATCTCGACAACCGCGAGCTCCAACAGGTCGCGCAATCGATGAAGCGCCGGCAGTTCTCAGCGGGCCAGGAGATCGCCCGTGAGGGCGAGAGCGGCGTCGGCTTCTTCGTGATCGAGGACGGGAACGCCAAGGTCAGCGTGCACGGCGACGAGCGCCGGCGTCTCGGCCCCGGCGACTACTTCGGCGAGATCGCGCTGATCGCCCAGGGAGCCCGAACCGCTACCGTCACGGCCGAAAGCGACCTGACCGCGCTCGGCATGACCTTCTGGGACTTCCGGCCGCTCGTCGAGGGCAACGCGTCGATCGCCTGGAAGCTGCTGCAGGCGTTCGCGAAGACGTACGGCCAGGACGAGCACCACTAGGAGGGTTTGGCGGAACGGCGCTCGTCGCCCGGGTGCGATGTTCGTTCCGAGGCAAGGACGCAGGGAGCGGACGTATCCGGAGATACGGGCGCGACTGAGGACGCCGCCTCGGGGCGAACAGCGCGGCCGGGCGGCACAGCCGCTGTTTCGCCAAACCCTCCTGAACTAGCCCAGACGCTCTCCGAGCGCCACGAGGTCCTCGCGCGCCCGCGCAGGATCGCCGCTGAGCTCGTAAACCTCGATGCCCTGGGGCCGGTCGACGACCCGCCCGCCGAAGACGACGCAGCGGACGCCCGCCCGGGCGCACGCCCGAGCGACCTCGCCGGGCGCCTTGCCGAGCCAGGTCGTCCCGTCGACGGTCCCCTCGCCGGTGACGACGAGCTCGGCCACTTCGAGCCGCTCGTGGAAGCCGACCAGGCCGAGAACGAGGCCGGCGCCCTCGACGAGCTCCGCGCCGAGCGCGGCGAGCGCGGCGCCCAGCCCTCCGGCGGCCCCGGCACCGGGCAGCTCCCGAAACGGCGCCAGCGACTGCCGTTCGAGCAGGCGGCGCTCGAGCTCGCCGACGTCTTTCGGCGTCGCACCCTTCTGCGCCGCGAAAACGCGCGCCGCATCGAGCAGCGGCGCACGGACGTCGCACGCCGCCTGCACGGGCACGCGGAAGCCGCCGAGCACGTCGAGCAACCCCGCGCCGCCGTCGACAGTCGCGGTCCCGCCGAGGAAGACGACGATCTCCGACGGTTCGGCGTCCTGCACCTCGGCCAGCAGCTCACCGAGCCCCCGGCTCGACGCCCGCAGCGGATCCCGCTCGGCCTCCGCGACCAGCCCGAGGCCGAGCGCCTCGGCAGACTCAACGAGCGCCGTCCCGTCCTCCAGCAGAAGCCACCGCGCCACGACGGGGCGTCCGAGCGGGTCGGCGACCTCGGCCTGCCGCCACTCGCCGCCGACGGAACGGGCCAGCACGTCCAGCGTCCCCTCGCCGCCGTCGGCGACCGGTAGCTCGACGGCGCCGCGCATCCCCTCGGTCAGCGCCGCTGCCGCCTCCCGCGCGGAGAGGACGCCCTTGAGGCTAGCCGGACATGCGAGCGCGTTCACGCGTCTCGGGCCGGAGCTCCTCCACCACCGACTCCTGCGAATCGTCCTCGTGCTCGGGCATGCGCCGCAGCGTCTCGAGCGAGAGCCCTTCGCGCATGAGGAAGATCGCCCCCACGCCCACGCCGACGGACATCTCCAGCACCTGAAGCCCCAGGCCGAATGCGAGCCCGGTCGGATACGCGACACCGTAGGAGACGAGCGGCAGGGCGACGACGGCCTGCAGGAGGCCGATGTTCCCCGGCCAGAGCGGGAAGATCGTCGCGACGTTCATGAGGAGCAGCACGACGGCCGCCGCAGACAAGGCCTCGTGGATGCCGAACGCCTGCATCATCGACCAGACCGCAAACAGCTGGATCAGCCAGCCGGCGGTCTGGAGGAGCGCGGCGAGGGCCGCGGCGCTCGGCCGGCGAAGCACGTGCAGGCCGCGCTGGGCCATCGCGAGCAGGCGGCGGATCGCGAGCGCGCCCTCCGGGATAGGGCGCAGCTCTCGGCCTGCTATGAGGATCGCGACGAGGAACAGCGCGATGCCGAGGACGGCGACCAGCTCCAGGCTGGTCACCGCCCAGCGCGGGATCCGCGTCGTCGCCAGCACGAAGGCGGTCAAGAGCAGGGCTGGGACGAGATCGAAGAGCCTGTGGGCGAAGACGGTTCCGAGCAGCCGGCCCGTGATGCCCTGGCCTCGAGGCGTCCGCCTGGCCAGCACGCCCACACGGGCGAGCTCTCCGATCCGGCCGGGCAGCACGGCGTTGGCGAGGAGGCCGACGGCGAAGGCCGAGAAGACGCGCGGGAACGGCTGCTCCTGCGTTTTCGGCAGCGCCTGCCTGATGACGACGTTCCACGAGACGGCTCGAATCAGCACCGAGGCGAGGTTGAGCGCGAGCGCGATTCCGACCCAGCGCCAGGACACGGCGCTGAACGCGTCGCCGACGCGCCCCCAGTCCGGCCCACGCCACCAGAGCAGCAGCAGGACGGCGACGAGCCCCGGCAGGAAAAGCGCGGCGCGGACGGCGCGGCGTCGCGAATCGCTCATGCGGCGACCGGGATCCTCCCGAGCGCCCGCTCGTAAACGCCGACGAGCCGCCGTCCGATCCCCTCCCACGAGTAGCGCTCCTCCGCGAGCCGGCGCGCCGCGAGGCCGGCCTCGCAGCGGCTCTTGTCGTCCGCGAGCAGCTGTGTCATCGCCTCCGCGAGGGCGGCTGGATCGCCGGGCGGGACGCTGAGGCCCGTCTCGCTCGTCATCACCTCCCGGTAGCCCTCGATGTCCGAGGCGACGACCGGCGTCGCGCACGCGAAGGCGCGGGTGAGGACCATCCCGAAGCTCTCGCCGCCGAGCGACGGCGCGGCCATCGCCTTCGCCGAGAGCAGCTCCTCCGTGAGCCGCTCCTGCGACAGGAAGCCGAGGATCTCGATCCCCTCGGCCGGCGTCCGCAGCTTCGCCATCAGCAGCCGGACGGCGAGGGGGTCGGCGCCGATCACGCGGAGTGTCGCGCTCGTTCGCCGCCGGATCTCCGGCCAGGCGCGGAGCAGGATCGGCAGCCCCTTGCGAGCCTCCTGCCGCCCGACGAACAGGATGCGGTGCTCCCGCCCGGAGGGATCCGCTTCCGGCGGGATGAGAACGCCGTTCGGGATCACCTCATAGTCCGCGGGCGAGTACCGGTTCGCCGAGGCGCGCGACTGCTCGGAGACGGCGATCCGCACGTCGATCCGGTCGAGGATGAAGCCCCAGACCGGCATCGCGATCTTCGTCCAGCCGAGCTCTCCCGAGGCGTGGAACGTCGCCACGACCGGGCACTTGGCCATCGCGAGGCTGGCGATGCAGAGCGTCGGCGTCAGCGGCTCGTGCAGGTGGAGCAGGTCGAACCGCTCATGCTCCAGCGCCTGCTTGATGCGCCGGACCGAGCGCGGCCCGAGGATGATGTTCGGCAGCGATCCGTTCGCGGGGACGATCGCCGAGCGGCCGACCGGGATCACGTCCGGGGGCGGCGGGCCGTCGCGGCCCTCGCGCGGGTGGAGCGCTCGCGTGAACTGGCCTGGCGGGTCGTTGCCCATGATCGTCCTGGTCTCGATCCCGAGCGACCGGAGCGCGTCCGCCTGGAGCTCCGCGTGCTCGACGACCGCGCCCCAGAAGGACCAGGAGTACGGGACGACGATCCCGACCTTCACGGCGGGACCCTACCCCGCAAGCGCGACGTGGCGATCTCGCGGAGCGAGCCTCACGCGCTCAAGGTGTCAGACACCGCGGCGTGTCAAGCGGAATCTGTGTCGAGTGTGTGACACCTTGCTCGCTCGGCGGCGCCTGCGGCTAGCCGCTTTGCGTGACGGCTGCCGAAGGCCGCTCGGGGCGCGCGGCGACGAGCGGGAGGTCGACGACGAACGTCGAGCCCTCGCCCTCCTTCGACCGGACCGAGACCCGGCCGTTCATGCGCCGCGCCAGCTCGCGGCAGATGTAGAGGCCAAGGCCCGTCCCGCCCACGCCGCGCGTGAGATTGGGGTCGACGCGGTAGAACTTGCCGAAGATCCGCTGCTGCTCGCCGTGCGCGATCCCGAGCCCCTGGTCGCTGACCTCGAAGCGCAAGCCGCCTTCCCGCCGCTCCACTCGAACCTCCACCCGTCCTCCTTCGGGCGAGTACTTGACCGCGTTGTCGACGAGGTTCAGCAGGATCTGGCGGAGCTTGTCGCCGTCGCCGACGACCGGCTCCAACCGCCCGTTGGACGTGATCGCCAGCCGGACCCGCACGGACTCCTCGAGCGACGCGCGCATCTGCTCGACCACCTCTCCGACCAGCACTGCGACGTCGATCTCCTCCTGCACGAGCCGCAGGCGGCCGGCGTCGAGCTGGTTCGCGAGCAGGATGTCGCCGACGATCCGTGTCAGGCGCTCGCACTCGAGCGCGATCACCTCCAGGAGCCGCTCCTCGGTGTCGTCGTCGAGCTCGACGTCGCTCCGGCGGAGCGTCTGCGCACAGCCGTAGATCGCCGAGAGCGGCGTCCGGAGCTCGTGCGAGACGGTGGCGACGAACTCGCTCTTGAGCTCGTCCAGCGCCCGCTCCTCGGTGAGGTTCCGGAACGCGTAGACGACGCCGCCGTCGAACTCGACGCCGGAGAGCGAAAGCCAGAGCTCGCGCCCGCTCACGTCCAGCGGGACGGTGGCGTCGCGGGCAGAGGGGCCGGGCTCGGGCGAGACCGGCACACCGCCGACGATGGCGTCCCAGCCCGGCAGCACCTCGGCGACCGGCTTCCCGAGCACCTCCCGGGTCGAGATCCCGGTGATCGCCTCCGCGGACGGGTTCCAGTAGAGGATCGTCTGGTCGGCGTCGACGAGCAGGACGCCGTTGTCGACGTGCTCGAGCACCCGGGCGTGCTGCTCCAGGAGCGCCTGCTGCTCGGCGACCTGCCGGTCGAGCCGGCGCATCCGGATCGCGCGCTCGAGCGAGGCGACGAAGTACTCGCGGTCGATGGGTTTCTGGACGAAGTCGTACGCGCCGCCCCGGAGCGCCTGCACCGCGAGATCGTGCTCGCCGTGACCGGTGATGAGCAGGATCGGCGTGCCCGGGCGCAGCTCCTTGGCCTCGGTCAGGAGCGCCAGGCCGTCCATCCCCGGCATCTTGATGTCGCTCACGATCGCGTCGTAGTCGATCTCGCGAATCCGGTCGAGCGCCTTGAATCCGCTGTCCGCCGTGTCGACCTCGATGCCCTCCATGCGCAGCTGCAGCGCCTCCGGCAGGGCCTCGAGGAGCGCCTCGTCGTCGTCGACGAGCAGGATCCGCGCGAGCTCGGTCACAGCAGCAGCGCCTCCGGAGGCCTCTCGCCGCCGCGCGGCAGCGCGATGGTGAACGTGGCGCCGTACCCGGGCTCCGACGAGACCGAGATCTCGCCGCCGTGCTCCTTGACGATGCTGTACGTGATCGAGAGGCCGAGGCCGGTGCCCGAGCCGACCTCCTTCGTCGTGAAGAAGGGGTCGAAGACGCGGGACTCGAGCTCGGGCGGGATGCCGGGCCCGGAGTCGGAGAACGTGATCCGCACGGTGTCCTCGTCGGACTCCGAGGCGATCCGGATCTCCCGCACCTCCGCACCCTCGAGCGCGTCGCGCGCGTTCGTCAGCAGGTTGATGAACACCTGCTCGAGCTGGATCGGGTTCGAGAGCACCGAGACGTCGTCCTCGCAGAGGTCGAAGACGACCTCGATCCCACGCTGCTTCAGCTGCTCCTGCACGAGCGAGAGCGCGCGCTCGATCACCTCGTGGAGGTCAGCCAGCTCGAACGCCATCGGCGCCGCCCGGCCGAAGGTGCGCAGGTGAGAGATGATCTCGGTCGCCTTCCGGACCTGTGCCATCGCCTTCTCGAGGTCGGCGACAACCCGCTCGTCGTCGAGGTCGCTCATTCGGGCGCGGTCGATCACGTTCCCGATGTAGAGCCCGATGTTGTTCAGCGGGTTGTTCAGCTCGTGCGCGACGCCGGTCGTGAGCTCGCCGAGGGTGGCGAGCTTGCCGGCCTGGACGAGCTGCTCCTGCTTGTCCCGCAGCTCCTGCTCTCGGCGCTCGATCTCCTGCGTGGTCTCACGCAGGTCGCCCATGATGTGGATCATCGCCTTGCGGCTGTCGGCGAGCTTCAGGTTCGTCTCGTTGGCGTCCTTGAGGATGTGGAGCATCGCCTTCCGCTGGTCGCCGAGCCGGCGGTTGGAGTCGTGGAGGTCGCCCATGATGTGGAGCAGCGCCCGCCGCCGCTCCTCCGCCGCGCGGACGCGCGCGCGCAGCTGCTCGACCTCGCGTCGTAGATCCTCTGCTTCGCCTGCCGCCGGGCCGTCCACGTCCGCCGGCTGGGCCTCCGGCTGGACGCTCATCAGGTCGACGCGGGCTCGCCTCGGACTCTGGCCAGTTCCTGCTTCAAGCCGTCGAGCTCCTTCTCGAGCGCGATCATCTTCAGCTCGCGCCCGACCACGACCTCCTCGAACTTCTCCAGGTCGAGGATCTTCTCCTGGAGCTCGGCCTTCGACTGCTCGAGGTCGCGCACGACCTGCTCGTAGGCGCGCATGTCGCGAAGGACGCCGATCGCGCCGATCACGTTCCCGTCCGGGTCGCGAAGAGCGGATGCGTTCAGCGTGGTCGGAATGATCTCGCCGGAGGCGCTGCGCGGGTTGAGCCGGGCGTTGCGGGTCACACCCCGCTCGACGACCTCGCGAAGGGCGGCCGTGAACTCCCGCGTCTCCTCGGGGCTGATGAAGCGCGAGACCGACTGCTCGAGCACCTCGTCGCGGCGGAAGCCCAGGAGCTCCGAGACCGCGTCGTTGGCCTCGAGGATCTTCCCCTCCAGGTCGGAGACGAAGACCGGATCCGGTGCGTTCTTGATGAGGCTCTCGGCGTAGGCGCGCGCCTTGTCCAGCTCGCGCATGTCGCGGAGGACGCCGATCGCGCCGATCACGTTGCCCTCGGGGTCTCGCAGCGCCGACGCGTTCAGCGAGGTCGGGATCACCTCGCCCGTGGCCGAGCGCGGGTTCAACGCGGCGTTGCGGGTCACGCCGTGCTCGACGACCTCCTTGAGCGCCGCGGTGAACTCCCGCGTCTCCTCCTCGCTGATGAAGCGGGAGAGCGACTGCTCGACCACCTCGTCGCGCCGGAACCCGAGCAGCTCGGACACGGCGTCGTTCACCTGCAGGATCTTTCCTTCGAGATCGGCGACGAACACCGGGTCGGGCGCGTTCTCGATCAGGCTTTGCGCGTAGGCCCGCGCCTTGTCCAGCTCGCGCATGTCGCGGAGGACGCCGATCGCGCCGATCACGTTGCCCTCCTCGTCGCGCAGCGCCGAGGCGTTCAGCGAGGTCGGGATCACCTCGCCGGTGGCCGAGCGCGGGTTCAGCACGGCGTTCCGGGTCACGCCGTGCTCCACGACCTCCTTCAGGGCCGCCGTGAACTCGCGCGTCTCTTCCTCGCTGATGAAGCGGGAGAGCGACTGCTCGAGCACCTCGTCGCGGCGGAAGCCGAGCAGCTCCGAGACCGCGTCGTTCGCCTGAAGGATCTTCCCCTCCAGGTCGGACACGAACACCGGGTCGGGGGCGTTCGCGATGATGATGTCGGCTGCCAGAGCGCCGGCCGCAGGAGCACCGTTGGCGGTCGCTGTCGGAGAGCCGTCGAGAGCGTTCTTGGCCACATTGTCCTCCGTCGGAGTGGTACCTGGGCGTTGCGACGGTGCTTCTTTCATTCTGAGTGCTCGCGACCCTTGTCGCAAACCGTATTTCAGGAGCGTTCGAGGGCCTGGAGCCGTTCCTCGAGCTCGCGGACCCGCTCTCGCGCCTTCTCGAGGTCGCGCTGGAGCCGCACGCGCCGGGCCGCGTTCGGATCCGGCTTCGGCTTCGGCGGCGGCTTCGCCTGGGCCTTCGGCGGCGGCTTTCGAGCCGGCTTGGCGGCCTTCCGCGGCCCCGGCCGAGGGCTCGACGGAACCGCCGAGAGCAGCGGCCCGAAGCCCGTCTGCTCGACGTCTTCGGCGAGCGTGCCGGTGGTCAGCGCCTTCGCGCTCTCCTTGTCGACCGAGGCGCCGCGGAGCGTCTGCGCCACGCGCGTCACGACGGAGGGCGAGACGGTCCCGCGCTCGCCGAGGATCTCCCGCGCCGTGTCCGTGAGCTCCTCGACGAGCCGCCGGTGCGCCGCCGTCGCCTCCCGCAGAGCTCCGGGATCGCGACCGCTCACCGCCGCCCTCTGCGCCTTGCGCACGTCGTCGCCCGCCTTCACGAGCGCCTTCACGTCCTGCGGGCGGCGTCGCGCCGCCTGGTTCACGGCCCACGCCGAGACGGACGGCTTCCGCAGCGCTTTCACCTCGTCCGCGGCCTCCCTCTTGCCCGCCTGCCGCAGCTCCTTGGCGAGCGCGTCGCGCGTCTGCGTGAACTCGTCGAGCGGCAGCCCGTACAGGTCGTCTTTCCTCACCGCCGTAGCTTGACTGACCAGGACGCTAGGCTCGGCCGATGAGCAGCCCGAACGGCCTCGCGGAGCTCCACACGCACCTCGGCGGCTCTGTCGCGACCGAGATCATGTGGACGCTCGCCCACGAGCAGGGGATCGCGCTGCCGGTCAAGGACTACTGGGAGTTCGACGCGCTCGTCACCGTCTCCGATCCGCGCGGCGTCCCCGACCTGACGGCGCTCGACCAGATCTACAAGTGGACGGAGCTGATCCAGTCGAGCCCGCTCGCCGTCGAGCGGTCGGTGCACGCCGCGATCGGCGGCGCCTACCGCTCGCAGCAGATCACGACGCTCGAGCTCCGCTTCAACCCGATGAAGCGGAACCGCGGGGGTGAGCGCGACCTCGACCACATCATCATGGCCGCGATCCGCGGGCTCGACCGCGCCAGCCTCGAGTACCCCCAGGTGCGTGCCGGCCTGATCCTGATGATGGACCGGACGTTCACGCAGCGGCAGAACGAGGTCATCGTCGAGAAGGCCAGCCGCTACGCGCCGCGCGGGATCGTCGGCGTCGACATCGCCGGACCGCGGCCGGACGGCGACGGGCCGTACCCGTACCGCGACCTGCTGCCGCTGATCGAGCGGGCGCGGGAGGCCGGTCTCGGGGTGACCATCCACGTCGGGGAGGAGGGCGGCGAGTTCGGGATCGCGGAGGTGCGCGAGGTCGTGTCGACGCTGCGGCCCGACCGGATCGGCCACGGGATCCTCGCCGCGCAGGACCCAAAGCTGCTCGACCAGATCCGCGAGGCCGAGATCGTCCTCGAGATCTGTCCCACGTCGAACCTCCTGACGAAGGCGCTCGAGAGCGAGGACGCCCTGCGCGCGACCTTCCGCGCGTTCACCGAGCGCGAGGTCCCGTTCACGATCGCCACCGACGGGCCGGAGATGATGCGGACCCACCTCCGGGACGAATTCGAGCTCCTGCTCCGGATCGGCGCCCTCGACGAGGACCGCCTCTCGGAGGCGAACAGGCGCGGGCACGAGGTGACCTTCGTGCCCGCTGCCTCGTTCTAGGCTCCGCGCTCGATCGGGACGTCCACGAGGTTGCCCCACTCCGTCCACGAGCCGTCGTAGTTGCGCACGCTCTCGTACCCCAGCAGCTCGCGGAGCACGAACCAGGTGTGCGCCGAGCGCTCGCCGATGCGGCAGTACGCGACGACCTCGGTCTCCGGGGTGATGCCCTTCTTCGTGTAGATCTCGCGCAGGTCGTCGGCGGTCTTGAACGTGCCGTCGTCCTCGACCGCGGTCGCCCAGGGGATGGACTGCGCGGACGGGATGTGGCCGCCGCGCCGCGCTCCCTCCTGCTCGTATCCGGGCGGCGCGAGGAGGTCGCCCGCGTACTCGCCCGGCGAGCGCACGTCGACGAGTACGCGGCCCTGGCCGCCGAGCCCCTCCAGCACGGGATCGCGGTAGGTGCGGATCGACTCGTCCCGCTCCTGGGCGGTGTACGAGGTCGCCTGCGGCGAGGAGACGTCGGTCGTCAGCTCGCGTCCCTCGTCGATCCACTTCTGCCGGCCGCCGTCGAGGATGCGCACGTCCGCGTGGCCGTAGATCTTCAGGTACCAGTACGCGTAGGCGGCGAACCAGTTGTTCTTGTCGCCGTAGAGCACGAGCGTGGTGTCGTTGGAGATCCCGCGCTCGCCCATCAACCGCTCGAACGCGTCCTTCTCGATCAGGTCGCGCTTGACCGGATCCTCGAGATCGTCCCGCCAGTGGAGCTTCACCGAGCCGGGAATGTGGCCCTGCTCGTACAGATCCGGTTCCTCGTCGACCTCGGCGACGACCACGTTGTCGTCGTCGAGATGCTCCGCGAGCCAGTCGGTCGTGACGAGGACCTGCTTGGCGTAGCCGTTGTCTTCCATCGCGCCTCCTTCGATCCGTGGGATCTTGTCATGAGCAACGCCCCGCGCCGCTGATAGCTTCCGCGCGGCCGTGGGGCCGTTGCAAGGGCTTTCCGTCGTCGACCTCAGCCGTTACCTGCCGGGGCCGTTCGCGAGCCGCGAGCTGCTGGAGCTGGGCGCGCGCGTCGTGAGGCTGCTCCCGCCCGCCGGCGACCCGATGGAGCGGCTCGCGCCGGCCTGGCACGAGGCGCTGAACGCGGGCAAGGAGACGGTCGTGGTCGACCTCAAAGAGGAGCCAGAGACCGGCCGCGCGCTCTGCGCCGAGGCCGACGTCGTCCTGGAGAGCTTCCGGCCGGGCGTCGTCGACCGCCTGGGAGTCGGGCCCGGCGACCTGCCCGGGTCGGTCGTCTACTGCTCGTTCACGGGCTTCGGGCTCGGTGGGCGGCACGCGGCGCGGGCGGGCCACGACCTCAACTACCAGGGCTGGGCGGGCCTGCTCGCCGACACGGCGCCCGCCATGCCGCCGACCCAGATCGCCGATCTCGCAGGCGGCGGGATGACGGCCGTGGCACGGATCCTCGCCGCGCTGCTCGAGCGGGGGCGAACCGGCCGCGGCGCGCACATCGTCGTGTCGCTGACGCACGGCGCGCACCGGCTCGCCTCCCACCGGCTCGGCGGCGAGCCGATTCCCCGGATCCTCACCGGCGGGCTCGCCTGCTACCGGATTTATCCGACCGCCGACGGTCGCCACGTCACGGTCGGGGCGCTCGAGCCGAACTTCTTCTCCCGCCTCTGTGAGCTCCTCGACCTCCCGCACCTCGTCGACCGCCACTTCGACCCGGACTCACAGGAGGAGCTCGGCGACGCCCTGGCCGAGCGAATCGCCTCCAAGCCGCTCGCCGCGTGGCTCGAGCTGTTCGACGACGAGGACGTCTCGGTGGGACCGGTCGCGACCCTCGAGGAAGCCGCGGCGGAGCTGGCGTGAGCGTCCGAGCTCTCGCGCTCGTCTCGCTGACCGCGGCCGCGGCGGGGCTCGCGGTCCTCGGCCTTGCTCGAACGGCCGCCGCGCCGGCTGCCGTCCCGGCGCCTTCAGCGACCCTTGCGTTCGCCCGGTCGGAGATCGCGGGCGGCGGCGTCTACGTCCTCGCACCAGGTCCGCGGCTGGTCGGGCCGGGCGGCATCCACCCCGCCTGGTCGCCGGACGCACGCCGGCTCGCCTACGTCGCGCCGGGTGCCGGTGGCGCCGGAGACATCTACGTCGTCGACGCGGACGGACGCTGGAAGGGACGCATCACCCAGACGCTCGAGGACGAGCGCCAGCCGGACTGGTCGGCGGACGGACGACGGCTCGTCGTCGAGCGCGAGGGGCTGATCGTGGCCGTCCGGGCCGACGGCGGCCGGAGCCGCGTGCTCGCCCGCGGCCACGAGCCGGACTGGTCGCCCGACGGCCGGCTGGTCGCATTCACGAGGGACGGCGACCTCTTCACCGTCGAGCCCGGGCGGGGGCGCGTGCGCCGCCTGACGAATACGCCGTTCGCAGAGAGCCAGCCCGCGTGGTCACCGGACTCGCGGCGCCTCGTCTACGTGACGGACGAGACCGGCCAGACGGATCTCCGCATCCGCAGCGTCCGCGGAGGAGCCGGAACCGTCGTGACGCAGGACCTCGCGATCGAGCACTCGCCCGCGTTCAGCAGGGACGGGCGCCGGATCCTCTTCGTGAGCGACGCCGGCGGAGTCGAGACGATCTGGACCGTCCCGGCCCGCGGGGGCACGCCGACCGCTCTCGAATTGCCCGCGCTGTCGGCGGACCCGCAGCCGCGGCCGGCACCGCCGCGGCCCGCGGAGCTGCTTCCCGACCTGGAGCAGCGGGCGCCGGCCGACCTGTCGATCCGGTTCGAGCGGCGGGGCAACCGCCCGCACTTCCTGCTCGGCTTCGACTCCGCGACGGACAACCTCGGCGACGGGCCGATCACGCTCGTCGCGAGCCGCCGCAGCCGCCGTACGTCCACGATGGCAGTGACGCAGCGCGTTCGCCTCGGCTCCGGACGGCTCCGCAACTACCCGGAGGTCGGCGTCCTCCGGTACGTCTACTCGCCGTCCCATTCCCACTGGCACGTAATGGACTTCCAGCGCTACGAGTTGCGCCGCCTCGCCGATCACCGCTTGATCGTGCGCGACCGGAAGAGCGGCTTCTGCCTTGCCGACCATTGGGCGCACGCACCCGGCCACCAGCCGAACGAGCCGCCCCGCCCGGTCTTCATGGACTACTGCGAGCGCGGAAACCCGAGCGCCATGTCCGTGCTCCAGGGCACCTCCGTCGGCTACACGGACAAGTACCCGAGCCACTTCCACGGGCAGAACCTCGATCTGACGGGCGTCCCGGCCGGCAATTACCTCCTCGTGAACCGCGCCAACCCGGAGGTGCTGATCCGCGAGCTGCGTTACGAGAACAACGCCGCTTCGCGCCGGATCCGCCTCAGCTGGCCACGCGGACCGCGGCGGATGCCAAGGGTCCAGGTCCTCGCCACCTGCCCCGACTCAGAGCGCTGCTAGGAGGGATTGGCGGAACGTCGCTCGTTGCAGGGGTGCGATGCTCGTTCCGAGGCAAGGACGCAGGGAGCGCTCGTATCGATGAGATACGGGCGCGACTGAGGACGCCGCCCTCGGGGCGAGCAGCGCGGCCCTGCGGCTCAGCCGGGCGTTTCGCCAAGCCCTCCGAAGCCGAGCGCGGCCGGCAGGGCGAAGAGATCGGTGAGACGGTCGGGCTCGTCCGCGTAGAGCCCCTCGCGGTCGACCAGGAAGGCGCGCATCCCGAGTCCTCTTGCGCCCTCGAGGTCGTCCTCCGGGGAGTCGCCGACCATCGCCGCCTGCTCCGCCGGAACGCCCAGCCGGTCGAGGACGGCCTGGAAGATCGTCGGGTGCGGCTTCACCTTCCCGTGCACGCGCGACGAGAGCGCTGCGTCCATGTGCAGGCTGTGGTGCGCGAGGAAGTCGTCGACGTCGCGGCCGGTGTTGGAGACGAGGCCCAGCTTCAGCCCTCGCTCGCGGAGGTGGTCGAGGACGGGGATGGCGTCGTCGTAGAGGTCGAAGTTGTGTGCGAGCTCCCAGGCCTTCGTCATCTCGACGGCGGCCTCGTAGGCGCGGTCGGTGTTCCCGCCCATGCCCTGGATGATCCGCTCGGTGAACGCGACCCAGATCTCCTCGTCGTGCCGGTAGTCCGGGTGCTTGTGGAGCCCCTCCACCGCCCTGGCCCGGGCCTCCTTGTACGCCGACGGGTCGAGCTCGAGCCCGAAGCGGCGGCCGAGGCGCTGGTAGCCCTCAGGCCCGAGGTCGGGGCCCGGCTTGGCCAGCGTGAAGTCGAGGTCGAAGAGAACCGCTTGGGCGTCCATGTGCCTAGGAGGTAGGAGTTGGCCACCGGTAGGCGTCTGCCTGCCTGCTGGCCAGTGAGGGCAGCTTGGCCCGGACGTCCTCGAGGCGACGCCGTTCGAGCTCGGCCGAGATCACCGTCTCCTCGTCGGGCGCGCACGCGACGACGATTCCCCACGGATCGGCGATCAGCGAGCGGCCGTAGCTGAGCCGGCCGGGAAGCGTCTCGCCGACCTGCGCCGCAGCGGCCACGTAGTACTGGTTCTCGACCGCTCTCGCCCGGAGGAGCAGCTCCCAGTGGTCCTTGCCGGTGTAGAGCGTGAAGTGGGCCGGGACGGTGACGAGGTGGGCGCCGTGCAGCGCGAGGATGCGATAGAGCTCGGGGAAGCGGACGTCGTAGCAGACCGTCAGGCCGGTCGGCCACCCCTCGACGTCGACGACGACCGGCTCGTCGCCCGGTTCCTCGGCGTCCGACTCGCGGTAGACGTGGCCGCCGACCTCGACGTCGAACAGGTGGATCTTCCGGTACACGCCGGCGATCGAGCCGTCGGAGTCGAAGACGATGCTCGTGTTCGAAAGCTTCTCCCGACCCTCCCGCCGCTCGGTGATCGAGCCGCCGACGAGCGTGATGCCGTGCCGGCTGGCCCACTCGGCCATGGCCCGGACCGACTCACCGTCGTCGAGCGCCTCGGCCGCCGCGTGCAGGACGTCGGGATTCCCGATCGCGTTCCACTTCTCGGGCAGGACGACCACGTCGGCGCCGGTCGCCGCCGCCCGGGCGACGAGCTGCTCGGCCTTCTCGATGTTCGCCGCCTTGTCGTCCCTGCTCGTGAGCTGGACGCAGGCGACACGGAGCGCGTCTGACATCCGGTGGCAGGATAGCCCCGTCCTTGGAAGTGGCAGCGGAACCGCGCGGGCGCGCACGTGCCCTGCACGCCCTGCGCAGCAGGGACTTCCGACTGCTCTGGAGCGGCCAGACGATCTCGCTCGTCGGCGACGGCGCGTTCCTCGTCGCGCTCGGCTGGAAGAGCTTCGAGCTGACGGGGTCGAGGAGCACCCTCGCGCTCGTCCTCATGGGCCACGGCACGGCGATGCTCGCGACGCTGCTGATCGGCGGCGCACTCGCCGACCGGTATCCGCGCCGCACGCTGATGATCGTCTCCGACCTCGCGCGCTGCGTGGTCATGGTCGCCCTCATCGCCGTGGATGCGAGCGGCAACCTCGAGCTCTGGAGCCTGATCGCGCTCGCCGTGCTCTACGGGGCCGGCGACGGGTTCTTCTACCCCGCGTACGGCGGCATCGTCCCGCTCGTCGTCGACGAGCACCACCTCGCCTCGGCGAACGCGCTCACCGGGCTCTCGCGCCAGGCTGCCTTCGTCGTCGGTCCTGCGGTGGCGGGCGCGCTGTACGGCATCGCCGGCTCGTCGGCGGTCTTCGGCCTGAACGCAACGAGCTTCGTCGCGGCCGCGGTGCTGATGTCGATGGCCCGCCCTCGCGGCTTCGAGCGGGACGAGCCCCAGGGGACGCTCAAGGAGATCGCCGACGGCCTCCGCTACGTGCTCGGCATCCCGTGGCTCTGGATCACCATCTTCCTGGCGTCGTTCATCCTGATGATCGCCATGGCCCCGTACACCGCCCTGCTGCCTGCGTTCGTCGAGGAGCAGTTCAACCGGGGCGTCGGGTCGTACGGCACGCTCTTCACGCTCCAGTCGCTGGGGATGGCCTTCGGGAGCCTCGCCTTCGGCCAGACGAATCCGAGCCGGCGGCGGGTGATCATCATGTACCTCCTCTTCGCCGCCAACGACCTCTGTGTGATCGCCATGGCGCTGACGCACTCGTTCGGGCTCGCGTGCCTGTTCGTCGCCTTGCGCGGCGTCTTCATCGGGTACGGGATCGGCGTGTGGAGCACGCTCCTGATGCAGCAGGTGCCGTCGTCGAAGCTCGCGCGGGTCACGAGCCTCGACTTCTTCGGGTCCTTCGCGCTCGTTCCGGTCGGCTACGCGCTGACCGCCCTCGTCGCAGACTCCTTCTCGCCTGCGACGCTACTGCTCGTGGGCTTCGGGCTGTCAACGGTGCTCTGGATCGCGCCGCTCGCCTCCAGAAAGGTTCGAACCGCGGCATGAAGACGCCCGAGCAGATCCTCCGCGAGTCGAAGACGATCGCGTTGGTGGGCGCCTCGCCGAACCCGGCGAGGCCGAGCCACGGCGTCATGCGCTACCTCCTCGCGCAGGGCTACGACGTGATCCCGGTCCGCCCGGCCGACTGCGAGGAGGTGCTCGGCGTGCCCTGCGTCCCGACGCTGGCAGACATCGACCGGCCGATCGACCTCGTGGACGTCTTCCGACGGCCGGAGCACACGCCCAACCATGCGCGCGAGGCGGTCGAGGCCGGCGCGAAGGCGCTCTGGCTCCAGCTCGGCATCCGCTCGGAGGAAGCGCGCAGGATCGCCACGGAGGGTGGTCTCGACTACGTCGAAGATCTCTGCACCGCGGTCGTGCATCGGAACCTCGGCTAACCTGTGGCCTCTCGGGGTGTGGCGCAGCCTGGTAGCGCGCTCCGTTCGGGTCGGAGAGGTCCCCAGTTCAAATCTGGGCACCCCGATTAGCGCCTTGGCAGCTCGCGACGAAATCCTCGACTACGCCCGCGAGCTGCTCGACCTCGACAGCTTCCACGACTACGGGCCGATGGGCCTGCAGGTGATCGGAGCGGACGAGGTGACGAAGATCGCGGCCGCGGTGTCCTCCTCCTTGGAGGCCTTCCGGCGGACGAAGGAGGCGGGCGCCGAGCTGCTCGTCGTCCATCACGGCCAGTACTGGGAGGGGGATCCCCGCATCGTCGACCTCGCGATGAGGCGCCGGCTCCAGACGCTTTTCGAGGGGAACATCACGCTCGCCGCCTACCACCTGGCGCTCGACGCGCACCCCGAGATCGGGAACAACATCATCGTCACGCGCAAGCTCGGGATCCAGAAGCCGGAGCGGTTCCTCGAGTGGGGATTCGGCGGCCGCCTCGCCGAGCCGGCGAGCCTCGAGCAGCTCGCGCGGCGCCTCGAGGAGACGACCGGCCGCAAGCCGCAGGTCTTCGACGGCGGCCCGGAGCGGATCGAGCGCGTCGCAGTCATCACCGGAGGCGCGGCCAAGCTCGTCCGCGAGGCGGCATCCGGCGGGTACGACGCATACGTCACGGGCGAGCCGGCAGAGCCGACGCTCCACCTCGCGCGCGAGCTCGGAATCCACTTCCTCGCCGGCGGCCACTACGCCACCGAGACGTTCGGGATCAGTGCGCTGGCCGAGGCGCTCGGAGCGAACTTTTCGCTCCCCTGGGAGTTCGTCGACGTCCCTGTTCCGGTGTAAGCTGTGACCGTGTCGAAGAGGAGGCTGAGCGACTGATGAGCCGCCCAGCCGACACGCGAGCTTTCGAGCCCGTCACGCCTTGCGGCGGCGGGCTTTTTTCGTGCCCCGAACCCTTGCGAGGAGGAGTCGCATGCCGAACCATCTGACGCCCGAAGAGCTGTCGAAGGAGATCGGGATGGACCGCGAGCAGGTCATCCGTCTCTGCGTCCAAGAGGGTGTCCCGATCTACCAGGGGAAGATCGACAAGACCCTCTTTGCCGCACAGCTCCAGGCCGTCGGCGCCGGCGCCGGCGCTCCTCCGGAGCACCATTAGCGCCTCTTCGCCGAAAGTCTCACGACTTTCGGCGACCCTCTGAAGCCGGGCGCCGCTTCGCAGCGCGCGGCCTAGTAGCTCACGACGCTTCCTTGACTCTCTGCGATTGTGGCGAAACGGGCACAGCCCGTTTCGCGGCGCATGGTCCTACTTGCGGCGGCCGCCCGCGGCGGCTTTCTTGCGCGTGTTGGTGGCGCTCTTCGCCTTCGGTTTGGAGGCGGCGGGCTTCTTCTGCTTCTCCGCCTCGTCGACGCTCTTGCGGAGCGCCTCCATCAGGTCGATGACCGGCGTCTCCTCGACCGGCTCCGGCCGCTTGATCTCCTCGCCGGAGAGCTTGGACTCGAGCATCGCGCGCAGGTCCTGCCGGTACTCGCTCTCGAGCGCGGCCGCGTCGAAGTCGGCGGCGAGGCTGTCGATCACCTGGCGCGCAAGGTCGAGCTCGGCTTCCTTGACCTCGGTGTCGCCGACCGCCTCCTCGACCTCCGCCTGGGAGCGGACGTCCTCCGCGACGAAGAGCGTCTCGAGGGCGAGCGCGTCGCCCCGGGAGCGGATCAGGGCGAAGTGCTCCTGGCCGCGCAGGACGAAGCGGCCGACGGCGCCCATGCCGCTCTCCTGCAGAGCACGGAGCAGCAGCACGTAGGGCCGCCGCTGGGCCGCCGTCGAGGACGGCGCGAGGTAGTACGTCCGGTCGAAGAAGACCGGGTCGATCTGGTCGAGCGGCACGAAGCTCTGGATCTCGATCGCCCGCGAGTCGTCGTACTGGGCGATCGCCTCGAGGTCGGCGTCCTCGACGAAGACGAACTCGCCCTTCGAGACCTCCCAGCCCTTCACGAGCTCGTCGGCACTCACCTCGCGGTCGTGCACGGGGCACCAGCGCTTCTGCTTGATCGGCGTCCCGCACTCGCGGTGGAGCGTGCGGAAGCTGACGTCGGACTGGCGCGCTGCCGGCTTCGTCGCCAGTGCGAGCCCGACCGGGATGTTCACCAGGCCGAAGTTGATCGAGCCGTTCCAGATCGTGCGCATAGAGGTCTCCGAAGTGTAGAGGGACCAGGGGTTTTCTCCTCCTGCGCGCAGGTTCCTCCGGCAGATTACGATTCGCACGTATGGCGATCGTGGAGCGGGCGGCGGCGACGAAGACGATTGCAGAGCTGTGGAGTCGCGCAGCCTCGCGGGAGGGCACCGCCTACCTCGTCGAGGACGACGACGGCTGGCACGAGGTCAGCTGGCAAGAAGCCACCCGGGCCGTCGACGAGATCGCGAACGGGCTGCTCTCGCTGGGGATCGGCAAGGGCGACGCCGTCGGGATCCTCGGGCGCACGAAGCTCGAGTGGGTGCTCTTCGACTTCGCGCTCGGCTCCATCGGAGCGATCGGTGCGGGGATCTACCCCTCGCTGCCGCCGCGCGACTGCGCGTACATCCTCGACCACTCGGACGCCGTGGCCGTCCTCGTCGAGGACGACGCGCAGAAGGCGAAGATCGACGCGGAGCGCGCGAACCTGCCGAAGCTCCGCCACGTCCTCTCGTTCGACGATCTCGACGAGCTGCGGGAGAAGGGGCGCCAATTCGCCGGCGAGAGGCCCGACGCGCTCGAGCAGGCACGGAACGAGGTCGGCGAGGAAGACCTCTTCACATACATCTACACCTCGGGGACGACCGGGCCGCCGAAGGCGTGCATGATCACGCACCGCAACTACTACTCGATGGTCGGCTGCGTCGACGACGTGCCGTCGTTCATCGGCCCGGACGACCTGATCCTCCTCTACCTGCCGCTCGCCCACAACTTCGGCCGCTGCATGCATCTCCTCGCCGGCTACGTCGGGTGCTCGATCGCCTTCTGCCCTGATCCGCTCCAGGTTGGCGAGGCTGCCGCCGCGGTCAAGCCGACCGTCCTCCCGTCGGTTCCGCGGGTGTTCGAGAAGGTGCACTCGGCGGTGCAGACGAGCTTCGACGAGGCGACGGGCGTGAAGCGGCGCCTGATCGACTGGGCGCTGAAGGCCGGGAAGCGCGTCAGCGAGCTGAAGCAGGCGGGGAAGCCGGTTCCTGCGGGGCTCGCGCTGAAGCACCGCCTGGCGGACCGGCTCGTCTACTCGAAGGTGAAGTCGAAGCTCGGCGGGCGGCTGCGCCTGCCCATCTCGGGCGGCGCGCCGCTCGCGAAGGAGATCGCCGAGTTCTTCCACACGATCGACATCACGATCTGCGAGGGCTACGGCCAGACCGAGTGCACGACGGCCTCCAACGTCAACATGCCGACGCGGTTCCGGTTCGGGACCGTGGGGCCGGCGATCCCGGGGATCGAGGTCCGCACGGCGGAGGACGGCGAGGTGCTCGTGCGCGGGCCCAACATCTTCGGCGGCTACTACAAGGACGACCAGGCCACCCGCGAGGTGATCGACGAAGACGGCTGGCTCCACACCGGCGACGTGGGCTCGATCGAGGACGGCTTCCTCGCGATCACGGACCGCAAGAAGGACATCATCGTCACCGCGGGCGGCAAGAACGTCTCGCCGCAGAACATCGAGAACGAGCTCAAGGCCTCGAAGTACGTCTCCCAGGCGCTCGTGATCGGCGACCGCCGGCCGTTCCTGACCGCGCTGATCTCGCTGGACGAGGCGGCGAAGGGGTTGAGCGACCCGCAGGGGCTCGTCCAGGAGATCGTGGAGGAGGTCAACGAGGACAAGGCGTCGTTCGAGCAGGTGAAGCGGTTCGCGATCGTCCCGCGCGACTTCTCCGCCGAGCACGACGAGGTCACGCCGACGATGAAGCTCAGGCGCAAGATCGTCCAGGACCATTTCGCCTCGGACATCGAGTCGCTTTACAGCCGGCCGAGATAGCCGCAGAAGGCGCTTCGCGCGCTAGTGAGAGTGATGCGCGTGCACGACCGCGTGACCCTTGCCGCGGGCGATGAGGTACCGGTTCACGGGATACGCGACAGCCCCGGCGACCAGCAGGGCGAACGCGAGCGACGCCCAGAAGAGGACCTCGTCCAGGCCAGCTTCCATCGCGCCCGGGATGATGAGGAGGATCACGTTGTCCACGAACTCCATGACCGCGATCGAGATCGTGTCCGACGCGAGCGCAAGCGGCACCGCGGCCGCGAGCGCCAGGCCGGCGCGAAGGAGCGGGACCATCGTCAGCGAGTAGCCGAAGAAGAACGCGAGCACGATCGCCAGGACGATGGTCTCGAAGTTCCCCCAACCGAGCGCCGTCCCGATGATCACGCCGAGCACCTCGCCGATCGCACAGCCGGTCAGGCAGTGCACGGTCGCGGAGAAGGCGACGCGGTTGAGCGAGCCGCCGTGCCCCGCATGGTCGTGCGTGGGCGAGTGATGTCCGTGCGCGGCCTGCGCGTGCTCGCGGTGCTCGTGACTAGTCACGCCGCGGTGCAGGCGCTTGGCCAGGGCGACCTTGTCGTACCCGTGCTGATCACTCACCCGCAGGGAGTGTACATACCCTCTAGGGGTATTGAGCAGCCCATCGAGGTTTGGCGCGCTCCCGGCTCGGTATCAGGACGGTGGGACCACCGAACGAGGAGAGACGATGAGCCACGCCGCCGCAATGCTCGAAACGAGCCCGAGCCCCGCCCACTACGACCGTGACGCGCTCGCGCGCTGCATCGACAGCTGCTTCGACTGCGCGCAGACGTGCGCCGCCTGTGCCGACGCCTGCCTTGCCGAGGAG